>DASSGR010000015.1:0-49064 GCA_035693425.1 Solirubrobacteraceae bacterium | reverse complement strand
GACAAAGACAACCGTGTCGCGTCGCCACCACGCAGCTGTCTGTCGCAGGCCCCAGAAGCGGTGCACTAGAGCGCTGCTGTTAACGTCGGGTGCGTGACGCTTCCTCCGTTTGCTAATGAGCCGATCCTCGAGCTTCGGCGGGCATCTGTGCGTGCGGGGCTCGATGATGCTGTCGCGGGCGTCGATGCACAGCTGCCTCTGCGTGTGCCGGTGATGATCGGCGGGGATGAGCGGTTCGAGTCGCAGCTTGTGTCGACCGATCCGGGTGACCCTGATCGCGTTGTCGCTGATTCCGCGCACGCGACGGAAGCCGAGGTGGATGCGGCGGTGGCGACGGCTCGCGCCGGGTCGAAGGACTGGGCGTCACGCACGGCTGAGGAGCGGGCGCAGGCGCTGCTGGGGGCTGCTGCTTGGATGCGCGAGCGGCGGCTTGAGCTTGCCGCGCTCGAGGTGCGCGAGTGCGCTAAGCCGTGGCCCGAGGCAGACGCCGACGTGTGCGAGGCGATCGACTTTCTCGAGTACTACGCGCGCGGTGCGATCGAGCTCGCGGCGAGCCCGGAGCTTGTCCAGGTCCCGGGGGAGCGCAACGAGCTGCGCTACGTCCCGCGTGGCGTCGCGGCCGTGGTCTCGCCGTGGAACTTTCCGATCGCGATCCCCTGCGGGATGACGGCGGGCGCGCTGGCCACAGGCAACACCGTCGTGCTCAAGCCCGCCGAGCAGTCGCCGGGGTGCGCGCTGCGCATCGTGCAGGCACTGCGCGCGGGCGGAGTACCGCCCGAGGCGATCTCGCTGCTGCCCGGCGAGGGCGATGTCGGCGCGGCGCTGGTCCGCCATCGCGATGTGCAGACGATCGCGTTCACGGGATCGCAGCCGGTGGGCCTCGAGATCATCCGGGCCGCCGCCGAGGTGGTGCCCGGCCAGCGCTACCTCAAGCAGGTGGTCGCCGAGCTCGGAGGCAAGAACTGCGTGATCGTCGATGCCGACGCTGACCTCGACGAGGCGGTGCCGGGGATCGTCTCGTCGGCGTTCATCTACGCCGGTCAGAAGTGCTCCGCGGCGGCCCGCGTGCTCGTGCACGAGGCGATCGCCGATCAGCTGATCGATCGCGTCGCAGGCGCCGTCTCGGTGCTCGACGTTGGCCAGGCCGACCGGCTCGCGACCGAGGTGCCGCCGGTGATCGAGCGCGCCGCAAAGGAGCGGGTCGACCGCTATGCGCAGATTGCGCAGCGCGATGGGCGCATCGCCGCCCGCGCGGAGCCGGTGCCGGACCGCGGCTGGTTCTGCCCACCCACGGTCGCGGTCGACCTGCCGCCCGGCTCACCGGTGCTCGAGGAGGAGATCTTCGGGCCGCTGCTGGCGATCGAGCGCGTGCGCGACGTCGAACACGCGTGCGACATCGTCGACGACCTGCCGTTCGCGCTGACGGGCGGCCTGTTCGCCCGCGACCCGTCGACCGTCCGCTACGTGCGTGGGCGCACCCCGGTCGGAAACCTCTACGTCAACCGCGGGATCACCGGCGCGATGGTCGGTCGCCAGCCGTTCGGAGGCAACCGGCTATCGGGCAACGGGACCAAGGCCGGCGGCCCGGATTACCTGCGCCATTTCGTCGAGCCGCGGGCGCTCACCGAGAACACGATGCGCCACGGACTCGAGGTCTGACGATCCGGCATCGCACGGTCGGCCGAGTGGCCGCGATCTGACAAAAACCCTTGATTTCACCGTCCGGGCGGTCGATGATGACCCCGGGTCATGGTCTTGGCGCCCGAACAGTCCTGGAAGCTCGTACTCGCGATCGTCTTGTGCGTGGCGATCGTGCTCAGCGCGGGGGCCAGAGCGCCGCGGCGGGCGGTCCCCAGTGGCGAGCTTCGCAACCTCGTGCTGGCGGCGCTGCTGCTGTACGCGGTTGGCGCCCTGGCATCGCTACGCCACCGCTCGGTCCTGGCGACGCTCGTGTACGCGGCCGGAATCGGCGTGTGCGCGTTCGCGGCCTGGCTTTCCCGTGGACGTGGAGACTCCGACGATCCGCCAGGCGGCGGCTGGGACGACCCGTTCGACGAGCACCCGCCACCCGGCCCCGAGGGCGAGCCGTTCTTCGACTGGCCGGCGTTCGAGCGCGAACTGCGCGCCTACGCCGGCGACCGCGAGCGCGAGCCGGCCGCGATCGACCGCTAGCCGGCCCGACCGTTTCCGTTCATCGCCAGCAACATCTGGTGAAGGCGCTTCTCGCCGGCCAGCTCCGGGTGAAACGCGACGGCTAGCACGTTGCCCTCACGGATCGCTACCGGATGGTCGTCGACCGTGCCCAGTACCTCGACGCCCTCTCCATGATCCGCGACCCACGGGGCGCGGATGAAAACCGCGTGGATAGGCCCGCCCTCCACGCCCGACACGTCGACATCCGCCTCGAACGAGCGCAGCTGGCGTCCGAACGCGTTGCGGCGGGTGCTGATGTCCAGCACGTCAAGGTGATCTCGGTCGAGCATGATCATCCCGGCGCAGGTGCCGAGCACGGGCGTGCCCGCGCGGATCAGTTTCACAAGCGGCTCGGCGAGCCCCTCGCGCTCCACGCCCAGGGTCATCACGGTTGATTCGCCACCGGGGATGATCAGCGCGTCCAGGCCCTCGAGATCGGCCGGCACCCTGACCTCGCGCGGCTCGGCTCCGAGCGCGCGGACGATCTTGGCGTGCGCCTCAAACCCGCCCTGCAGAGCGAGGATCCCGACCAGCTTCGGCCCGTGCGTCGCAGACGACGCCACGTGCTACCAGCCGCGAGGCGCCAGCAGCTGCTCGGTCTCGAGCTTCGAGGACTCGAGACTCACCATCGGCTGGCCGAGGCCCGTCGACGCGGCCGCCACGCGAGCCGGGTCCTGGTAGTGCGTCGTCGCCTCGACGATCGCCGCGGCGCGCCGCTCGGGATCCTCGGACTTGAAGATCCCCGAGCCGACGAACACGCCCTCGGCGCCGAGCTGCATGACGAGTGCCGCGTCCGCCGGGGTCGCGATCCCGCCGGCGCAGAACAGCACGACGGGCAGCCGCCCGTCGGAGGCCACCTGGCGAACCACGTGTAGCGGCGCCTGAAGCTCTTTGGCGGCGGTCGCGAGTTCGGCGTCGTCGAGCGTCGCCAGGCGGCGGATCTCGCCGCGGATCTTGCGCAGGTGACGCACCGCCTCGACGATGTCGCCCGTTCCGGCCTCGCCCTTGGAACGGATCATCGCGGCGCCCTCGCCGATCCGGCGCAGCGCCTCGCCGAGGTTCGTCGCCCCGCACACGAACGGGACGTTGAACGCCCACTTGTCGATGTGGTTGGCCTCGTCGGCGGGCGTCAAGACCTCGGATTCGTCGATGTAGTCGACCTCGAGCGCCTCGAGCACCTGGGCCTCGACGAAGTGCCCGATCCGCGCCTTGGCCATCACGGGGATCGTCACAGCCTCCTGGATCCCCTGGATCATCACCGGGTCCGACATTCGGGCCACGCCGCCGTCGCGCCGGATATCAGCGGGCACGCGCTCGAGCGCCATGACGGCGGCCGCGCCGGCGTCCTCGGCGATCTTCGCCTGCTCGGGGGTGACCACGTCCATGATCACGCCGCCCTTGAGCATCTCGGCCAGTCCGGCCTTGACTGTGAATGTGGCCTCGTCGCGGGGCGTTTCGTCGCTCATCTGGTTTGAGTGTAGAGGCCGGTACCGTGTGCCGCCATGTCCGCGACAGCCAGCAACGGGGCCGTGTTCATCCAGGATGGCGAGCTGGTCCGCGCCACCGAGCTCGCGCGGGGCCCGTGGGATCCAGGGGCGCAGCACGGCGGCGCCGCGGCCGCGCTGCTGATGCGGGAGTTCGAGCGGCTCGATGGTCCTGGACTGGCCCTGGCCCGCGTCACGTACGAGTTTCTGCGGCCGGTGCCGCTCGGGCGCCTGGAGGTCGACGCCGACGTCGTCAGGCCCGGGAAACGCGTGCAGCTGCTCGAGGGCGCGATCCGTGCGCCGGACGGCATCGAGGTCGTCCGCGCCCGCGCGCTTCGAATCGCGCGCGTCGACCCGCAGGTCCCAACCACGGAGTCGGCGCCACCGCGCGCGCCCGAGCACGGCCGCGACAACGACCTCCGCTCGCCGCATCGCCCGATGTTCGCCCCCGACGCGATCGAGATCAGGTTCGTGGAAGGCGACTTCCACGGCGGCGGCCCGGCGACGGCGTGGTTTCGGTTGAGGGTTCCGATCGTCGCGGGTGAGGAGCCCTCACCGCTGCAGCGCCTCGCGGCCGCCGGAGACTTCGGCAACGGCATCAGCTCGATCCTGTCGTGGGACGAGTACGTGTTCATCAACCCCGACCTGACGCTATACATCGACCGCGAGCCGGCCGGGGAGTGGCTCGCCCTCGAATCGCGTACCTACATCGCCAGAGAGGGCGTGGGCACCGCGGAGAGCGTCCTCTACGACAAGGACGGGCGCGTTGGGCGCGCGATCCAGTCGCTCCTGATCGCCCCGCGTTGACCTACTTGTCGCGCAGGTAGGACAGCAGCCCGCCCGCGATCAGGATCTCGCGCTCGCTCTCGGACAGGTCGTGGGTGAGCGTGATCTCGCCGTCGTCATCGATCTTGGCGATGATCTTGTCGGCGCCCTCGGCAAGCTCCTGCTTGAGGTTGCGCAGCGTCCACGTCTGCCCCACCTCGGCGCGGTCGTAGTCGCTCTCGTCGGCGAACGTCAGCGCGACGATCCCTTGGGCGATCAGGTTGCGGCGGTGGATGCGCGCAAACGACTTGGCGATCACCGCCTTGACCCCGAGGTGCAACGGCGCCAGCGCCGCGTGCTCGCGCGAGGACCCCTGGCCGTAGTTGTTGCCCGCCACGATGAAGCCGCTCCCCCAGTCCTTCAGCCGCTTGCGGAACTCCGGATCGCGGTGGCGCAGGGTGAACTCCGCAATCGCGGGCACGTTTGAGCGGTACGCCATCACCTCCACGCCGTCGGGCGCCAGGTCGCCGGTGGAGATGTCGTCGGGCTGGACTGTCGCGACCTTGGCCTCGAGCGAGTCGCCCAGCGGCTTGTGCTCGGGCGGGCGCTTGATGTTCGGTCCGCGGGGGATCTCGATCTTCTCGGCCTCCTTCTCGTCGGCCGGCTCGAAGATGTGGACGTCCTCGACGTAGGGCCGCAGCTCCGGCATCGGCAGCAACTCGGGGGCGTCGCCGTACTCACGCGGGTCCTCGATCTTGCCGCTCAGCAGCGAGACCGCCGCGACCGCCGGGGAGCACAGGAACACGGAGTCCTCGGGCGTGCCCGACCGCCCGGGGAAGTTGCGGTTGAACGTGCGCAACGAGTTGGCGTCCGACGGAGGTGCCTGGCCCATGCCCACGCACGGGCCACAGACAGGCTCGAGCATCCGGACCCCGCCATCGGACAGCTGGCGGTAGACCCCGGAGTCGGCGAGCGCCGTGAGGATCTGGCGCGAGCCCGGCGTGGCGGTCGCCGCGACGTCGGGGTGGACGATCTGGCCGTCGCGGTCGGCGAGCACCGCTCCACACAACGCCAGGTCGTTGAACCCAGAGTTGACCGACGAGCCGATGCAGACCTGGGCGATCTCGGTTCCGGCGACCTCCTCGACGGGCACGACGTTGTCGGGGTTGTGGGGCTTGGCGATGAGCGGCCCGAGCTCTGAGAGGTCGATCTCGACGCGGTCGTCGTACTCGGCGCCCTCATCGGCGGCCATCTCGACGAAGTCGTCCTCGCGCTCCTGGCGCTTGAGCCACTCGCGCGTCTGGTCGTCGCCCGGGAACACGCCGGCGGTGCCGCCGAGGTCGGCGACCATGTTGGCGATCGTGGCCCGCTCGGGGATCGACAGGTCCGCGGTCCCGGGGCCCGTGAACTCGAGCACCTTGTTCTTGCCGCCGCTGGCGCTCAGTCGGCGCAGCAGCTCGAGGATGACGTCCTTGGCCTGCACCCAGGGGCGGTGGAGCTTTCCGTCGAGGTACACCTCGACGACCTCGGGGCAGGAGATCTCGTAGGGATGGCCGCCCAGCACCACGGCCACGTCGAGCCCGCCGGCGCCGATCGCCACCATCCCCATGCATCCCGCCTGGGTGGTGTGAGAGTCGGCGCCGAGCATCGTCTGGCCCGGCTTGCCGAAGCGCTCCATGTGCACGTAGTGGCTGATGCCGTTGCCCGGCCGCGAGAAATGCAGCCCGTGCTTGCGGGTCAGCGCCTGCAGCATCCGATGGTCGTCGGGGTTCTTGTAGTCCAGCGCGACGACGTTGTGGTCGACGTACTGAACGGCGCGGTCGACCTTCACCCGCGGCACGCCGAGCTCCTCGAACTGCATCAGCGCCATCGTTCCGGTCGCGTCTTGCAGCAGCGCCTGGTCGATCTTCAGCGAGATCGAGCGGCCGGGCTGCAGGTCGCCGTCGGCGAGGTGCTCCTTCAGGATCTGCGTGGTCAGGTTCTGTGCCATCTGGCCAGGTCGGGCGTACCCGGGGCGCGGCGTCGACTAAACGGGCTGTTCGAGCTCGAACCTGCCCTGCGCGACCGCGACTGGCCGCCCGTCGGAGGCTGCGGTGGCGTCGGCGGCGAACGTGTCGCCTCGCCGCTCGCCGGTCACGGCCTCGACGTCCAGAAACGCTCCCACGGGTGCGTCCGCCGCCAGCTCGACGTTCAGCGCGACCGCACGCGCCCGCGGGCCGCAGGCGAGCGCCATCGCCTCACAGAGAGCCGCGGCGATCACGCCCTGGTGGGCGAAGTGGCGATCGGGGCCCTGATGATCCTGTTTGATGAAGCAGCGGCCCGCTACGCGGCGCTCGTCGACCCGCTCGACCTCAAGCAGCAGCCCGAACAGGTTGGTCTGACCGCAGCCGAAGCAGAGGTCGTGGTGGACGAGCGCCATGAGCAGTCCTCCGCGAGGCCCCGCCCCCGCGCTTACTTCAGGCGAAACGCCTTGATCCGCCCGTCGTACTGCTGCGCGTCGCGCGCGTACACGCCGTAGGCCAGTGACTGGATCAGCGACAGCAGCGCCGTGTGGGAGCGCACGAACGCCGGCGTGTTGGACGAGTAGTAGAGGCGGATCCGGGCGAGCCTCGCGACCTCGGACAGCGTCGCGTCGGTGATCGCCAGCGTCGGCGCCTTGCGATGGCGCGCAAGCTTCATCGTGCGCGTGATCAGCGGGTGCGGGCGACCGGCGGACAGGCCGATCACCAGCGTGTGCTCGTCGATCCGGCTCAGCCGGCCCAACGCCTCCTGCGACGGGCTTGCCACGATCTCCGCGCGCAGGTCGAGCAGCATCAACAGGTGGCGCAGGTAGCTGGCGAAGAACGCCATCTGGTCGGTGCCGGCGATCAGGACCTTCTCGGCGCTGACGATCGCGTCGATCGCCGCTTCGGCATCGGATCGCGACAGCTTGTGTGCGGTGTCCTCGACGTTGACGTGATCGGCGGCGAGCGCCGCCTCGAACTCGGTGTGGTCCAGTGAGAACAGCGGCGCGGCCGAGGCGACGCCGTTGGGGGCGTCGTCGCGACGCCGGCGGTACTCGTCGCGAGCGGCGTGCTGAAGCTCGGGAAAGCCCTCGAAACCGAGCGCCTGCGAGAACCGCACGACGGTGCTTGAGGACGTGTTGGCGCGACGGGCAAGCTCTTCGGCGGTCTGGAAGGCAGCTTCGTCGAGGTGGTCGACGATGTACTGCGCGACGTCCTTCTGCGAACGGGAGAAGTCGTCAAAGCGCGCACGGATGTAGGCGGACAGCGCCTGGTGCCCGTGCGGCGACTCGGGGGTGGCGATCGGCGTGACGGTTGGCTTCATGGGCAGGCCTCTGATTCGACGCCTGCCTGCAGCGTTCCTTCAGCGACTGCTCAAGGAGCTCGCTCAACCCCCCGGACGGCGGCCCGACCGTCAGGTGCCGGTGCCGCTGCCGGACTGACGTTCCTGGTTCTGCTTACGCTCGCCGAGCACCTGGGCGATGATGTAGATGATCAGCACGTTCACGAGGATCCCGATCCCGATGAACGTGGCCAGGAGCGCCAGCGTCTGACCTGTGGCGGCGTCAGCGGCGAGCAACATGCGATCAGATTATCCCACCGGCCGGTCACTCGGCGCCCGGCGCAGGTGCTAGGTTCGCCGCGCCCGGCCCTGTAGCTCAGTGGTTAGAGCAGCCGGCTCATAACCGGTCGCGCGCAGGTTCGAATCCTGCCAGGGCCATCTCTCATTTCTCCTGCTTACAGAGGCATCCGCGGACGTCAAAGGGGCGTTATGACGGCGCGAGGCGGGTAACGCTAAGGCCAAACCGTGTCTCTAGAGGGAGGTTCCGGTGTATAAGCAGGTACTCGACCCCGTATCCCATTCGCTGGGATGGACGTCGATTTTTGCTCTCCTGCCCCTGGTCGTTTTGTTCGTGCTCCTGGGGATCGTCAGGATGAAGGCGCAGTGGGCTTCGCTGATCACGTTGGGAGTCGCGATCGTGGTCGCCGTGGCGGTCTACAGCATGCCGGTTGGGCAGGCCGGCGATTCCGCGCTCGAGGGCGCGGCGTTCGGCTTCTGGCCGATCATGTGGATCGTCATCAACGCCCTGTGGATCTACAACATGTCCGACGCCACAGGGCACTTCGCGGTGCTCAAGCGCGCGTTCAGCACCGTGTCGGACGACTTACGCGTGCAGGTTGTGATGATCGCCTTCTGCTTCGGAGCGCTGCTCGAAGCGCTGGCCGGTTTCGGCACGCCGGTGGCGATCTGCGGCGTGATGCTGATGGGCATCGGGCTGTCGCCGCTGCGCGCCGCGGCTGTTGCGCTCGTGGCCGACACCGCGCCCGTCGCGTTCGGAGCGATCGCGATTCCGATCACCACGCTAGGCCAGACGTCGGGCCTGCCGACCCATGACCTCAGCCAGATGGTCGGACGCCAGACGCCGTTTCTGGCGCTGCTGATCCCGTTCGTGCTCGTGTTCATGGTCGACGGCCGCCGCGGTCTCCGCGAGACCTGGCCGGCGGTGCTGACCGCTGGACTCGTGTTCGGGGTGCTCCAGTTCGTCGTGTCCAACTACATCTCGATGGAGCTGACCGACATCATCGCTTCGCTCGGCTCCGCAGCCGCGGTCGTCACGCTGCTGACGGTGTGGTCGCCGCAAACGGGCGCGGCGAGGGTCACGGGCCGTCGCCCCGCGATCGCCGGAGGATCGACCTCCGATGCGGCGCTGGAGCGCAGGAAGCTGGCCGAGGAGGGCCGCCCGCCCACGCGGGGCGAGATGTTCCAGGCGTTCGCGCCTTACATCATCATCGTCGTGGTGCTCGGGATGGTCAGCATCCACCCAATCCAGAACCAGCTCGACAAGCTCACCAGCGAGTTCAGCTGGCCCGGCCTGAACGTGCTCAATTCCAAGGGCAAGGCTCCGACGAGCGAGACGTTCAAGCTCAACTTCCTGACCGCCGCAGGGACATGGCTGCTCATCTCGGGGATCCTTACGATGCTGGTGCTGCGCGTGCGCCCGTCGCTCGGTGTGCGCGTGTACGGACGTACGCTCGCGCAGATCAAGTGGGCGCTCTTGACCGTATGCTCGGTCCTGGCACTCGCTTATGTCATGAACATGTCGGGCCAGACCGCCACGCTCGGTACGTGGGCGGCCGGTGCCGGCGGGTTCTTCGCGTTCCTGTCGCCGCTGATCGGCTGGTTCGGCACAGCGGTCACGGGGTCGGACACGTCGACCAACTCGCTGTTCGGCGCCTTGCAGGTGACCGCAGCACACAAGTCGTCGCTGTCGCCGACGCTGATGGCCGCGGCCAACAGCTCCGGCGGCGTGCTCGCGAAGATGATCTCGCCTCAGAACCTCGCGATCGGCGCCGCCGCCGTCGGGCTCGCGGGGCAGGAGGGGCACATCTTCCGCAAGGTGGTCGGCTGGAGCGTTGCGCTGGCCCTGCTGATGGCGTGCCTGGTGCTGCTGCAGTCCGGTCCGCTCTCCTGGATGGTTCCGTAGCAGGCGGTTACGGCTTGACCGGGCGTGGGAGCCGGTGCCGCCGGCTCCCACTACCGGTAGGCCAGTTGCGTCCCGAGCCGGCGGCCTCGTGCCTTGGCGAGCAACGCCTCGCCAAGCGCGATGTCGGTGATCGACAGCCCACGGTGCCAGAACAGGATCGTCTCGCGGTCCCGCTCGCGTCCGGGACGGTCGCCGGCCACGATCTGACCGAGTTCTGCATACAGGTTGGCCTCCGACAGCCGTCCCGAGTCGACGTGCGCCCGTAGAGCGCCCAGGGGACCGACGCGGGCTTGGCCCCAGTCGTCGACCACGACCTTGTCCATGACGTCGACCAGGTCGAGCTGCACCGCGCTCACCGTCCCGTAGGGAATCACCAGCGCACCCGGCGATATCCACGCCGTGCGCAGCAATGGCTCGGGCTCGCTCAACCGGCTGGCCTCGACCACTACGTCGGCGCCGCGCACACACTCCTCCCAGCTGTCGGTGACCCGCACGTCGCGCCCGAGGTCTTCACGCAGACGATGCGCGAACGCCTCGCGGCTCTCGGGGCGGCGTGAGTGCACGCGAATCACCTCCAGGCTGGGCAGCACCCGGCACAGCAGCCGCACGTTCCAGTAAGCGGTGCCGCGGGCGCCGATGTGCCCCAGCGTGCGAGCGCCGGCGCGAGCCAGGCACTCGGCGCCGATCGCGGTCACCGCTCCGGTACGAATCTCGGTGATCGCGGTCGCGTCGAGGATCGCGACCGGGACACCCGTCTCGGGGTCCATCAGCAGCAGCAGCGCCAGCTCGGACGGCAAGCCCCGCAGGTGGTTGTCGACGTAGTCGCCGACGACCTTGACACCCGCATGGCGCGCCGTCGCCCCCCGAAGCACGTTGAAGTGACCGTTCGCGCCGCGCGGGAACAGGTGCGCGCGCGGCTCGATCACCGTTTGTGCGCGACCTTGTTCGGCAAGCACGCCGCGGATGCAATCGAGGATCTCGTCATCAGTCAGCGCGGCCGCCTCGACGGCCGCGCCATCCAGATAGGTGATCTCCAGGACGGTCAGTCGAGGTACTCGTAGGCCGGGATCGTCAGGAACTCGATCAGCTCGGGGGACAGCGCGGTCTGCTCGAAGATCTGGCGTGTCTCTGCCGGACGGCCGGCCTGCCACGTCTTCTCGCCGACGGCCTCGCGGATCTTCGCGGTCTCCTCGTCGAGCACCTCGCGGACGAGGTCGGCCGTGACGGTGCGCCCGTCGTCGAGCTGAGCCCCATGGTGGACCCACTGCCAGATCTGCGATCGCGAGATCTCGGCGGTGGCGGCGTCCTCCATCAGCGAGTTGATCGCGGCCGCCCCGCGACCGCTCAGCCAGAACGAGACGTACTGGAAGCCGACGTTGACGTCGGTGCGCAGCCCCGCCTCGGTGATCTTCCCGGGCGTGGCCGCCAGATCGAGCAGCTGCTGCGAGGTGACGTGAACCTCGGGCTGGCGCTCCAACTGGTTGGGGGCGCCGTGCAGTCCGTTTTCGAACACCTCGCGAGCGGTCGGCACGAGGTCCGGATGGGCCACCCAGGTGCCGTCATAGCCCTGGCCGACCTCGCGCTCCTTATCGGCACGCACGCCCGCAAGCGCCCTCTCGTTGGCCTCCTCGTCCTTGCGCGAGGGGATCAGCGCGGCCATCCCGCCCATCGCGTGGGCACCACGCCGATGGCACGTGGCCGCCAGCAGCTCGGCGTAAGCGCGCATGAACGGCACGGTCATGGTCACGTCGACGCGGTCGGGAAGCACCATCTCGGGCCGATCGGGGAAGCACTTGATCGACGAGAAGATGTAATCCCAGCGACCCGCGTTGAGGCCGGCGGAGTGATCGCGCAGCTCGTAGAGGATCTCGTCCATCTCGAACGCCGCCGGCAGCGTCTCGATCAGCACCGTTGCCTTGATCGTGCCCCTGGGGACCCCGAGCTCGTCCTGGGCGAAGCAGAACACGTCGTTCCACAGGCGCGCCTCGCGATGTGACTCCATCTTCGGCAGGTAGAAGTACGGGCCGCTGCCGTTGCCCAGCAGGCGACCGGCACAGTGAAAGAAGTACAGGCCGAAGTCGAACAGCGAGCCGGACACGGGCTTTCCGTCGACCAGCATGTGGCGCTCGGGCAGGTGCCATCCGCGGGGACGCACCAGCAGGGTCGCGGGGTCGTCCTCGAGCCGGTAGTCGCGACCGTCGGACGAGCGGTACTTGATCGTGCCGTCGATCGCGTCGCGGAGGTTGATGTGCCCCTCAACCATGTTTCGCCAGGTCGGCGCGTTAGCGTCCTCGAAGTCGGCCATGAACCCGTCGGCGCCCGAGTTCAGCGCGTTGATCACGAGCTTGCGGTCGGTCGGGCCGGTGATCTCGATCCAGCGCTGCTGCATGTCATCGGGGGCGGGCGCCACCCGCCAATCCGACTCCCTGATCTTCCGGGTCTCGTCCAGGAAGTCGAGCATCTCGCCGGCCGCCAGACGCGCGCGCCGCCGCGCTCGGGCGTCGAGGAGCTCCTGGCGGCGGGGCCCGAACTCGCGCTGCAGGGCGCTCACGAACGCGAGCGCTCCAGGGGTCAGCACCTCTTCGAACGCCGCATCGATTGCGCCGTGCAGCTCGACGTTGGTGTCTGTGCTCATCGGTCTCTTCCTCTCATTCGGCCAGTGGCGGCACGGGGTCCTCGCTCGCCTGATGCTTCCCTGCCCGGTCGCCGGCAAAAAACGAGCCCTGCGCGGCTGTTGTCTCGACCGCGCAGAGGCCGGCGAGCAGCACAGCGATGGCGGCAGCGAGCACCCATCCCGCGAGCCCAGATCCGACCGCGTACAGCACCAGTAGGGCCGCGGCGAGGGCGAGCTTCTCGTGCTCGAGCTCTCCGCTCAGCCGCCAGCGAAAACCGACGTGACCGACGAGATACAACGCGACGCCGCCACACAGCGCGAGGCGCGGCGCATCGGGGATCGACACACCGAAATGCCTGACGAGTACCCGGGCGCCGACCGCGAAGGTGATGATCCCGGCCACGATCAGCAGGTGAAGGTAGCTATAGCCGTCGGCGGCCGCCAGCACCGGATCGTCGTGCTCGCGCAACCGCTCCTCAGCAGTCGCCGCGTAGCGGTCGAAGTACGTCCACCACATCCCGATCGTGATCAGCAGGGCGAGCGTCACGGCAATGATCAGCTGGGCGCCCAGGTGGGGATGGCCGGTGGCCGCCCCCAGCCCAATCGCGACGATCGACTCGCCGAGACAGATGATCACGAACAGGCCGTAGCGCTCGGCGAAGTGCGCGACGGCCACGTGCTGCAGGCCGCGCAGGCGCTCTCGCGTCAGCCACGCCGGGCCGGCGTAGTCGATCGCGACGGCTGCGGCCCACAACACGATCCGTGTGCCGCCGTGCGTAAACGAGCCGGCGATCAGCAGCGCCATCCCGATCGCGACGGTCACGGCAAACCCCGCGATCGCCGACCACGAGGCGTTGCCCTGGCGCGACGCGTCGGCGTACAGCGCCAGGTGCAGGAACCTGACGATCGCATAGCTGACCGCGAACACCGTCCCGTCGCTGCCGAACGCCCCCGGAACCGCGAGCCCGGTGATGAAGATCACCGCGGTGGAGATGAGCAGGCACGCACGCACCGTGCCCGACGTGGCGTTCTGGGCGTTGGCCGCCCACACGAACGCCGACCACGCCCACCAGACGAGCGCCAGCACCAGCATCGAGCGCGCGAACCACCCCCAGGTGAGATCGTGCGACATCAGCGACGAGACCTCCGTGACGGCGAACACGAACACCAGATCCCACAGCAGCTCGACGGGTGTGGTGCGGTGCTCAGCGAGCTCGGTTTCGTCGGCGTTGTCGGCGACGGGTGGGTCGATCGCAGGCTGCTCGGCCACGCAGCAAGTATCGACGACGTCAGGTCTCGCTCAGCGCGGCGTCCAGCTTTTCCCGCGCCGCCCCGAGCGACTCGGCGTGCTTGCCGATGTCCCGCCAGGGGTTTCCGTCTTTGTCCAGCCGCTCGGGGATCGTCTTGATCGTCCAGCGGCCGGGCAGGGTGGCGCTGTCGGACAGCTCGGCGAGCTCAAGCGGCGTCGCGACAGGAGCGTTTGGCCGGGCGCGGACCGAGTACGGCGCAACCGACGTGGTGCCGAAGTTGTTGCGTCCGACGTCGAGCAGGATCTTGCCTTCGCGCTTGGCCTTGCGCTGCTCGGTCGTGAACAGCTCGCGGTGGCGGCGCTCCGCCAGCGTGGCGAAGTCGCGCGCAAACTCGCGCATCGTGGGATATTCGGCGCGCCGTGCCAGCGAAAGCACGATGTGGAAGCCCCGCGAGCCGCTGGTCATCGCCCAGGGCCGCAGTCCGAGCTCCTCAAACAGGTCGGCGACGGCGATCGCCGCCCTGCGCATGGCGGCGTGGTCCTCGACGCTCGGGTCCAGGTCGACGATGAGCCGATCGGGCCGATCGAGGCGGTCACGCCGACTGAGCCACGCGTGCAGCGTGATCACGCCCTGGTTGGCCAGATACACGAGCGTCGCGGCGTCGTTGGCCACGACGTGCTGCACGGTGCCTCCGGACTTGGGGGTCTCGACACGCTTGACCCAGTCCGGAAAGTGCTTGGAGGCGTGCTGCTGGAAGATCTTGTTGCCGCCGATGCCGTCTGGATAGCGCTCGAGGTTCAGCGGCCTGTTGGCGACCAGCGGAAGCATGGTGTCGGCGATGAGCGCGTAGTAGCCGGCGAGGTCGAGCTTGGCGATGCCGGGAAACAGCTCCTTGTCGGGACGCGAGATCTCGACGTCTCGCCGCCCCGCGCGGATCGAGGTCATCCGCTCGCGCCGGCCGGCTCGCGGTCGGCGATCCGGCGCTGTTCCTGCTCGAGCAGTTCCATCGCGCGCTCGTACTCGTCGTAGCGTCGCATCACGCGCATCCACGCCCAGCCGGGGCGATTGCGCAGTTCGGGGGCGCGGTCCGGATCCCCGGGCCGGTCTCTCGATGCCACCAGCGCCTCGTGCTCGGAGATCGCGGCGGCCAGATCCGAGGCGGGCGCTTCGTCGTCGAGCAGGCGCGCCTCGAGCTGGGTGGTCAGGACCAGGAGCTCTCGCCGGGTGGCGCGGCGGGCGCGGCGGCAGCGGGAGCCGCTCAGCGCGAACCTGTCCCACGCCTTGGCGAAAGAGATGAAATCGGTCCGGGCGCCCGCGCGGTGGGCAGCCAGCATCGGGCAGATCCCGTCGGGACCCGTGTAGGCGCCGACGATGATCGCGTTTGAGCGAATCCCCTCGAGCATCGCGATCCGCGTCGCCCTGGGCAGGCAGTCGACCGCTCGGCGCAGGTCGGTGATTGTCGCTGCACGCCTCGTTCGCATAGGGTTCACCGCCTCCCGACGGCGGCCCCGCCAATCTAACGGCGGCCGTCGGGGCCCACAAGCGATCTCCTCGGCGCGAAAGGAACCTTGCATATGAAGCTCGGAGTCCATGTCGGATACTGGGGGCTCGGCATGGGTCCCGCAGAGCAGCTGCGGGTCGTGCAGGAGGCCGAGCGACTCGGCTACGACTCGGTCTGGGCCGCCGAGGCCTACGGGTCCGACGCCGCGACCGTGCTGGCCTGGCTCGCAGCCGGCACCAGCAAGATCAAGCTCGGATCGGCGATCTTCCAGATGCCCGGCCGCAGCGCCGCGATGACGGCGATGACGGCGGCGACGATCGACGAGCTGTCCGGCGGGCGCATGCTGCTGGGGATCGGGTCGTCGGGCCCGCAGGTCGCCGAAGGCTGGCACGGCCAGCGGTTTGCGCGTCAGCTGCAGCGCACCCGCGAGTACGTCGCGGTGGTGCGCAAGGCGCTCTCGCGGGAGCGTCTCGAGTTCCACGGCGAGACGCTCGAGCTCCCCCTTCCCGACGGCCCCGGCAAGCCGCTCAAACTCACGATCGCGCCCGTCCAGGACCGGATCCCGATCTACCTCGCCGCGATCGGGCCCAAGAACACGGCACTGGCCGGGGAGATCGCCGACGGCTGGATTCCCACGTTCTTCTCCCCCGAGCACGTGTCCGAGCTGCGGGCGCTGCTCGAGGAGGGCGCGCAACGCTCGGGGCGCTCGCTCGACGGCTTCGACATGGCGCCGACCGTCAACGCCTACATCTCCGACGACCGCGAGATGGCGCGCAATCTGATGCGTCCCGTGCTCGCCCTGTACATCGGAGGGATGGGCTCGCGAGACCAGAACTTCTACAACAAGCTCGTCCAGCGCTACGGCTTCGAGGATGCCGCCAAGGAGATCCAGGATCTGTACCTGGACGGAAAGCGCGAGGAGGCCGGCGCGGCGATCCCCGACGAGCTGATCGACATGGTCTCGCTGGCCGGGCCACGCGACGCGGTGCGGGATCGCCTCGCCGCGTTCCGTGACGGCGGCGTCGGGACGCTGATGATCACGCCAATGGCGTTCGGCGCCGACGACCGGATCGAGCAGCTGCGCGCAGTCGCAGAGCTGGCCGGGTGAAGTTCTTTCTCGGCGCTTTCGGCGACCCGGGCCACGCCTTCCCGATGCTCGCGCTCGGGTCGCGCCTTGCGGCCCGCGGCCACGAGGTGGTGCTCGAGACGTGGGGGCGCTGGCGCGAGCACGTCGAGGCCGAGGGGATGGCGTTCGTGGCCGCCCCGGAGTATCCGGTGTGGCCGACCGATGAGCGGCCGCTCAAGCCCTACGAAGCAGTCGTCGCGGCGACCGCACAAACGCGCCCAGCGGTCGCGGAGTTCTCGCCCGACGTGCTCGTGCACGACATCCTCACGCTCGCGCCCGCGATGGCAGCTGAGCTAGAGGGGATCCCGGCCGCGACGCTGATCCCCCACCTATATCCGGACAGCGCTCCGGGGCAGCCGCCGTACGCGCTCGGGGCGCGGATGCCTCGTACTCGCGCGGGACGGCGGGCGTGGGGGCTGATGGAACCTGTCGTCCAGTCGGGGCTCCGCCGGGGCCGGCGTGAGCTCAACGACACGCGCGCACGGCTGGGGTTAGGGCCGGTGCAGCGCCTGCACGGCGGTCTGAGTCAGCGCCTGTGCATGGTGGGCACGTTCGCGCAGCTCGAGTATCGCCGCGTGTGGCCGCAGAACGTGAAGGTGGTCGGACCGGTGATGTGGGAGCCGCCGTTCGGCGAGGTCGAGCCGCCGCCGGGCGACGCCCCGCTGGTGCTCGTCGCGCCTTCGACCGCCCAGGACCCCGAGCATCGGCTGCTGCGGGCCGCACTAGCCGGACTGGCCGACGAGTCGGTTCGCGTGCTCGCCACCTGGAACCGCAGGCCGGTGTACGAGCCGCTGCCCGTGCCGGCCAACGCCCGGCTCGTGGAGTGGGTGTCCTACTCACGCACGGTGCCGCGGTGTGCGCTCGTGATCTGCCACGCCGGTCACGGAACCATGGTCCGCGCGCTGGCATCCGGCAGCCCGGTGGTCTGCGTGCCCCACGCGGGCGACATGGCCGAGAACGCGGCGCGGGCCGACTGGGCAGGTGTTGGCGTGCGGCTGCCCTGGCGGCTGCTCACCCCGGCGACGCTGCGACTTGCGGTGCGGCGCGCCCTGGCGCAGCCGTCGCTGGCGGTCCGGGCGCGCGAGCTGGCGGCGGCGGCCGCTGCGAGCGATGGCGCTGAGCGGGCGGCGGAGTTGGTTGAGGAGCTTGCGCGCACCGGCCGAGTGGCGGGTGGTCAGCCGGTCAGCCGGGTCAGGCGGTCGGCGTCAGCACGATCACCGGGATAACGCGATCCGTCTTGCTCTGATACTCGCCGAACTGGGGAGAGCGTTCCACCTGGGCGCGGAACAGGCGGTCACGCTCGTCGCCGCTTGCCTCGCTCGCGGCGACCTCGATCGTGTCGGTGCCGACCTCGATCGCGACGTTCGGGCTGGCCTTGAGGTTGTGGTACCAGTCCGGGTTCGTGGGTGCCCCGGCCTTTGAGGCGAACACCACGTAGCGATCCCCGTCTCGGTTGTAGACCAGCGGGTTGACGCGATCCTTGCCCGACCTGGCGCCGACGTGATGCAGCAACAGCAGTGTGGCCCCTTCGAATGGGCCGCCAACCACACCCTGGTTTGCCCGGAACTCCTCGATGATCCGGGCGTTGAAGTCCTGCGGCGATGTCGACATGGTGCTCCTCGTCGGGTGACTAGGTGACGTGCGCGCGGGCGCGGGCCAGTTCGATTACCTCGTTAACGTCGCTCTGCACGCGCTCCATCGCCTCGCCCGTGCAGCTGCAGAGGTCGATCACCGCGTGCGTGTCGGTGACCTCGAACGGCCGCCAGATCGCGCCGTTGTCCTCCCAGCGCTCGAGGTCCTCGATCGTGACCGACGGCGCCTGCCAGCGTTCGCCGGCGTCGGCCATGTCAGTTCGCCGCGCCGGCGGCTGCGGCGCCGGCCGCCTGCGCTGGGTTGGTCTTCGCCCACGCCTCGATCTCGCGCGATCCCTGGATCACCGTGCCGTCGTCGGTGACAAGAGCCGGTACCCACTGGTTGCCGGTGAGGCGCTGAACCTCCTTACGGCCGGGGGTCTGGTTCAGGGCGTCCGGGAGAACTCCGAGCCCGTAGGACTTGATCACCTCGGGCGTATGACCCGCGTCCTTCAGCGAGTGGTACGCGCGACCGCAGGGGTGGCCACCTGGGCGCGGGGCCGGCTTCCAGGTGCCGTAGCAGACGTAGAGCTTCATGGCTCGGATCGTACCCGGGCCGTTCGGGCGGCCGCGTCCACAGCGTTAAGCACGAAAGGCCCGGCGGATTTGCCGAGGCCCTTCGTCACTGTGGTCAAGCTCTGGGGGCGGGACTCGAACCCGCAACCTAACGGTTAACAGCCGTTTGCTCTGCCAATTGAGCTACCCCAGACCGATGGATCCGAGGGCCGGTACGAGCTGTACGGCCTGGTCTACAGTGGAATATCGCGCAGTTGGGCGGAAACTGTAGCGGGAAGCTCGATGAGCCCGTCCTCTACCTCAGCGTGGCAATTCGAGCAGAGCAGCACGCACTTCTGCGCTTCGGTCCGCAGCGTCTCGAGCGATTGGGTCACGCCGTTCCAGCTGATCTGCAGCCGCTTGTCGGCAGGATCAACGTGATGGAAAGCGAGGGCCCGAAGGTGGCGATCGTATCCGCAGACGGCGCAGCCACCCCCAGCCTCTGCCACGAGCATCACCTTGAGCTTGCGGCGTCGCCTTGTCACCGTCTCGACGCGACATTGCCGGCAGCGATAGTAACCGCGGCCCTCCAGCACGAACTGGGTCTGTCCGTGGTGGCGGCAGTCGAGCACGACCAGCCGCGGCGCCCCGTCCGACGCGACGCGGGGTTCACCGGCGGGGCGCCGCCCGCGACCGTGCATCGTCTTCAGCCCGTAGCGCCGAAGCCAATGCCGAACTGCGGTCTTGCTCAGGCCAACGTCCGCGGCGATCTCAGCGATCGTCTTGCCTGCTGCCACAAGCGCTGACAGGCGCTCTTGTTCGAGCCCGCCCTTGGCGGCGTGCTTCTCGCGGTTGACAGCCTCGAGCCCGTACTTGCCCATCCAGTACGAGACCGTTGATGAGTCCTTGCCGAACCGTTTGGCGATCTTCTCGACGCTGAGCCCCTGGCCCAACAGCAGTTCCAGCGATTTCTTCTCCATCTCGATCCCTTGTTCCGCTTGCTGATCGAACATATGTTCGCAGCGGAATCGGACGGAAAGCCCTGGAAATAGCGTGATTCTGGCTGAGGACTGCTACAACTTTGTCAAACCGCGCGCTCCATGCGGCCGGTGACCGCACGGATCTGCTGGCGCACCTGCTCGCGCTCGCGGGCCAGGTCGGAGATCCCCGATGAGCCGGCGCCGCGCGCGCGTCTGATCGCGCGCTCAACGCGGCCGAGCTCGAGCAGCAGGCGGGCGTGCTCGAGCGCCTCGACGCTGACCGGGCCGGCGCTTCCGGCACGTGCCACGAGGTCAGCGACGGTCGTGGCGAGCTGTTCGTCATCGCGCGGCAGGTCCGCGAGTGGGGACGTGAGTCGGCCGGCGAGGTGGCGGGCAGCGCGGCGGAGCGGCTCGCTGGTGAGCAACAGCTCGGGGTCGATCGAAACAAGCATCCTCTCCCCGTCCGCCGGCAAGGACACGCACAGCACGAGGAACTCGCGCTCGGCGCGGACGACCTCGTCGATCACGGGGACCGACGAAGGACCGGGCACCCGCTCCGCAGACCGCGCTCGCCCCGACTCCGCGATCAGTGACGCCAGGCGCTTCTCGGACAGATCGAGCAGGCCCGCGATTCGCCGCAGCAGGTCCTCGAGCAGCAGGCTCGCCGGCTGCTCGGCCAGCACCGGGCGCAGCTCGGCCAATGCCCGGTCTCGGCCCTCGGCAGTGCGGGTGTCGGTGCGGTCGAGGATCCGCTCGACCTGGAAGACGATGAACGGGGCCGATCGCTCCACCAGCGCTCGCAGCGCCTCGGCGCCCTGGCTCGCGATCAGGTCCGCCGGGTCGGTGCCCTCGGGAAGCGGCACCACGCGAAGCTCGAGCTTGCGCGACTCCGCCAGGCGCGCCGCGCGAAGCATGGCGTCTTGCCCCGCCCGGTCGGCGTCCAGGCACAGCTCGAGCACGCTGACCACGCGCTCGAGGATCCCGACCTGCTCCTCGGTCAGCGACGTTCCCATGATCCCGACCGCGTTGCTCAATCCGGCCTGATGGAGCGCCAGCACGTCGGTGTAGCCCTCGACCAGGATCATCCGGCCCGCTCGGGCCGCGGACGCCCGGGCCAGGTCGATCCCAAACAGCTGCTCGCGCTTGCGATAGAGCTCGTTCTCGGCGGAGTTGAGGTACTTGGGACGCTGGGTGTCGCGCATCGCGCGGGCGCCGAAGCCGACCACGCGCCCGCGCTGATCGGCCGACGGGAACATGATCCGCCCGCGGAAGCGGTCGAAGATCTGGCCCGGGCGCTGCCTCGAGCGCTGCGCGAGACCGACGGCCTCAAGCTCCTCGTCGGTAAACCCCGCTCGCCGCGACGCCAGCATCATGCGGTCCCAGGCGCTGGGCGCGTAACCGACCCGGAACTCGCGCAGCGTCTCCTCGCGCAGCCCGCGGCCGAGCAGGTAATCCCGAGCGTCCGCGGCCTCGCGCGCCTCCCACAAGTATCTGGCGTAGTAGACCGCCGCCCGCTCCACGAGCGACTGCAGCCGGTCTCGCCGCTGGCGCCGGGCGGCCGCCCGGGGATCCTCCGCCTCCACCTCGAGCTCGACCCCGAACCGCTGGGCGAGCGTCTCGAGCGCGCCGGCGAAGTCGACCCCTTCGGTCTCCATCACGAACTTGAATGCATCGCCCGACGCCTGGCAGCCGAAGCAGTGATACAGCCGCTCGTCGGGGCTGACGTGAAACGAGCCGGTGCGCTCCTCGTGAAACGGGCAGATCCCGAAATAGCTGTTGACGCCCGCCCGGCGCAGCTCGGTGCGTGCGGAGACCAGCGCGACCATGTCGACCGCCTCGCGCACGCGTTCGCGGGAGTCGTCGGTGTAGCGCGTCACGGTGCGAACGCGACCGGGATGCTCAACCGCTCGAATGCCCGGATGCAGAACCGGTCGGTCATCCCGGCCAGGTAGTCGGTCACGCGACGCTCGAGCGCGCCGGCGGGGATCGAGTCGGGGATCTCGTCGGGATGAGCGCAGTAGTGATCGAACAGAGAGCGGATCACGAGCTCGATCTTGGCATGCTCGCGCGTCGCCTCGGGGCCCAGGTACACCCGCTCGAACATGAACGCCCGCAGTTCGGCCATCGCCGAGCCGACCAGCTCGCCCTGGACGATGTCCCCGGCCTGCTCGGAGTGCTCCACAAGGTCGTGGACCAGCGTGTCGATTCGCCGCGAGCCGGTGTCGCCGAGGATCTCGATCGGTCCCTGGGGCAGGTCGTTGGCGGTGATCACGCCAGCTCTGACGGCGTCGTCGATGTCATGGTTGATGTAGGCGACGCGGTCCATCAGGCGCACAATCTTGCCCTCGAGCGTGGCCGGCTCCGGCGCCCTGCCGGAGTGGCTGACGATCCCATCGCGAACCGGCATCGTCAGGTTCAGGCCCTGACCGTCGCGCTCGAGCGTGTCGACGACGCGCAGCGAGTGCTCGTGATGCAGGAAGGAGGACCCGAAACGCTCAGCCAGGCAGCGATCGAGGGCGTCCTCACCGGTGTGCCCGAACGGCGGGTGTCCGAGGTCGTGGCCGACCCCGATCGCCTCCACCAGGTCCTCGTTGAGCGCCAGCGCGCGGGCCACAGTCCGAGATACCTGCGTCACTTCGAGCGTGTGCGTCAGGCGAGTGCGGTAGTGGTCGCCTGACGGAGAGACGAATACTTGGGTCTTGTATTTGAGGCGGCGGAACGCCTTGCTGTGGACGATCCGGTCGCGATCGCGCTGAAACGGCGTGCGGAGCCCGCAGTCTGGCTCGGGGTGCATACGCTGCGCCGGGTAGGAGCGGGTGGCCAGCGGCGAGAGCTCGCGCTCCTCGCGCTCACGGATGCGCTGCTGGAAGGCATCGGCGACCGGGCCCCTGGGATGTCCCGAGCCGGCCTGGATCACACCATCGCTCATACCCCGATTCTGACAGCGCCCCGCCGTGGCGAAGGTCGTTGTTTAGAAGTTCTGACACGTTGGGATCAGCGGCCGTTGAGCAGCGGGCGCAGCCGCACGTGACCGTGGTGCTCGGCAGTCTCGATGATCGCTCGCTCGGCCTGGCGCAGGGCGCGGTCAGACGCCGCCGGGGCCTGCGCCAGCGGCTGGCCGACCGCGGTCACCAAGAACCCGTAGGCATCCTCGTCCAGGGGGAACGCCGCCGCCTCGCACGAGCCGCACACGACCCCGCCCGCGGCGGCGGAGAAGCCCTGCAGGTGCTCGGACTCGCCGCACCCGGCGCACGCCCCGAGGTGCGGGAGGATTCCCGCCGCGAGCAGCAGCTTGAGGCGAAACGCCAGCCCGGTCGCGGGGACCGCGCGCGCCGGATCGGCACACAGCAGCGCGAGCTGGTTTGCCAGCAGCACGAACACCTCCGGGTGCGGGTCGGTGGTCTCGAACAGGCGCGCGACGGCGTCGCAGGCGCGCGCAGCGCAGTCGAGCGTGGCGGCGTGGTCGCGCAGCGCCGAGTGGGTCGCGACGGTGTCAACGGCGGTGACGGTGTAGAGGTCGCCGCGCCCCTCATGGAGCACCATGCGAACGTGGAAGAACGGCTCCAGTCGCGCCCCGAACCGGCTACGCGCACGACGGACCCCCTTGGCGATCGCGGAGATGCGGCCTTGATGGGGCGTGTACAGGTGCAGGATGCGGTCCGCCTCGCCATAGCGAATCGAGCGCAGCACGATGGCTTCGGTCTTCAGTGGCGCGGGCATACTCCCCTCCGACGCCCCCTCAAGCCGAGGCTATACTTTCTGAAGCAATGCCCCAAGTCACCATGTACACGACCGATCAATGCTCCCGGTGCGTGAGCGCCAAGACGCTGCTCGCACGTCGCGGGATTGCCTACGAAGAGATCAATTTGGCAAAGGACCCGGACGGCCGGGCGGAGCTCCAGGAGCGGACAGGGATGTTCACGTTCCCCCAGATCGTGATCGGGGGCGAAACGATCGGCGGCTTCGACGAGCTGCTGGCCGCCGACCGCGCCGGGAAGCTCAAGGACCTGATCGCGGCATAGCGGCCGCCCGAGCGGGCCGCCCGCGCCTCGCCCTGGGCTTGGGCTGACAGTGCTCGCAGACGTAGGTGCCGCGGCCACCTACGGTGATCTTTCGGATCGGTCTTCCGCAACGAGGGCACGGCTCGCCCTCCCGCCGGTGCACGAGGAACTGATCCTGGAAGGAGCCGCGCGCGCCGTCGACGTGGCGGAAGTCGTCGATCGACGCGCCCTTGGCCTCGATCCCGGCTGCCAGCGCCTCCTCGATCGCCTCACGCAACCGCTCCCACTGCGGCCCGGTGAGCCGCCCCGCCTCCCGCAACGGGTGGATCCCGGCGCGGAACAGGGCCTCGTCGGCGTAGATGTTGCCGACGCCGGCGATCCGGCGCTGGTCGAGCAAGAATGACTTGATCGGGGCGCTGCGGCCGCGCGCCTGGTCACGCAGGTGGGCGGCGGTGAACTCGGCCGTGAACGGCTCGGTCCCTAGCCGCGCCGCGATGTAGGCATCGCGCGCGGCATCGCCGTGCAAGAGGTGGCCGGTCCCGAACCGGCGCGGATCGACGTATATGAGCCGATGGCCGCCGTCGAGCTCGAAGCGCACGCGCGTGTGTACCGGCTCCGCGGCAGGATCGAACAGCAGCGCACCGGTCATCCGGAGGTGCATCAGCAGGTGACGCTCGCCCGATAGCACCCAGTCGAGGTACTTGCCGAAACGTTCGAGTCCGAGCACCACGGCACCACGCAGCTGCCGCTCGACTTCCTCGGGCCGCTCGGGACGGGTCCAGCGAAAGTCGAGGATCTCGACATCCAGGATCGTCCGCCCCTCGAGGTGCGGCGCGAGTTGCCGGCGGATCGTCTCGACCTCGGGTAGCTCGGGCATCTCAGGTCAACGCGCGACCGGGCAACGCTCAATCCTCGCCGTCCCAGTAGTCCAGCTTCTCCAGCCGTGCGATCACGCCGACCCCGCGGAACGCGATCTTGTTCGAGCGCGGGTAGTAGCAGACGTCCGCCGGATCGCGGGTGCCGTACGCCAGATACGTCAGGCCGCCGTCGCCCGCGCGGAACATGTGCGAGACGCCGGTGGACGGCGGTCGCGAGATCACATGCCCTCTGGCGACGGGCGTCTCCTCCTCGTCGAGCACGAGCGCGCCGTCGCCGCCGAGGATCACGAAGATCTCCTCCTCGACCGAATGGCAATGCTGCGGACCGGACTCGGCGCCGGGTTCGACGACGACGTGCTGCAACCCGGTCGTGACAGAGCCCGCGGCGTGGCTCACGCGCCGGCGTGTGCGCGCCACGCGGCCGCGCTGCACGCGGACCGGCTCGACGGCATCGAGATGCACGACCGAGTCCGGCCTCGGCCCCGGCTGCGCGGGCAGCTCGGGCGGCCCCAACTCGGCTTCGCGGACGAACTGAATCGGCGCTCGGTCCACGAGGTACGGGACGCTCTCGACGGCCCTGCTTCCGACTAGCGACATCCCGAGCCGCGGGAATCCGACGCTCTCGTCGTACTCGCGCGGGCCGAACACCAGCACGTCCACTGGCTCGACCGCATGCAGGGTGTGGGCCCCGCTGTGCGCCCGGTAGACGATGCAGTCGCCCTCCCCCACCTCCGTGGTCCGTCCTCGGTGCCAGGAGATGCCTCGCCCGGCGAGAACGAAGAAGATCTCCTCCTCGCGGCCGTGCTCGTGCGCCGGGGTCGTCCACCCGCCGGCCGGGACCTCGATCCGGCGCACGCCCGCGTTGACGCATCCCGCGGCGTCGCCCAGCAGCGTCCAGCGGCCGCGCAGATGGCCGAGCTCACGGTCGATCGCACGCGCTTCGTCGAAATGCGTCAGGCCCATTGGGCCGATCAGGCTAGCGCGTGCGCTGTCGGGTCCGCTTGAGGCTGTCAGGCCCGCTTGATCTGCGCTCGCGGATGCGCGTCGAAGTAGACGTCTCGCAGCCGCTCGGCCGACAGGTGCGTGTAGACCTGGGTGGTACCGATGTCGGCGTGCCCGAGCATCTCCTGAAGCGAGCGCAGGTCACACCCACCCGCAAGCAGGTGCGTGGCAAAGGTGTGACGAAGCGTGTGTGGGCTCATACGCTGCTCAAGGCCAGCGCTGCGGGCATGGCCCTGGACGATCTTGTAGAGCCCCTGGCGCGACAGCCCTCCGCCGCGGAGGTTCACGAACAGCCGCGGTTGGTCGCGGTCTCCGACCAGGCGCGGCCGGGCCTTGTCAAGGTAGTCGTTGAGGCTGTCGATCGCTTTGGTCCCGATTGGCACGATCCGCTCCTTGGAGCCCTTGCCCCGGGCCCTCAGGATCCCCGCCTCGAGATCCACGTCCGACAGCTCGAGCCCGATGGCCTCCGATGCCCGCAACCCGCAGGCATACATGGTCTCGAGCAGAGCCCGATCGCGAAGCGCCCCCGGGGAGGTGCCGCGGGGCTGCTGCAGAAGCCGTGCCACCTCGTCGCGGCTGAGCACCTTGGGAAGCCGCTGACGGGACCGTGGCGCGCGCAGCTCCGAGGTCGGATCATGGTCGAGGATCCCGTCGCGCCGCAGGTGGCGGTAGAACGAGCGCAGGCAGGCGATCTTGCGCTGCAGCGTCGCGGGCGCCACCGCGGGCCGCTGCTCCCGGCCGTCGGCGAGCTCGGACACGAACGACGCCAGGTCGGCAGGCACGACCGCCAACGGGTCGATGCCGCGTCGCGAGAGGAACTCGCCGTATTGCTGGAGGTCTGAGCGGTACGCCTCGAGCGTGTTGCGAGACAGGCCCCGCTCGAGCTCCAGGTAGGCGAGGAAGTCGAGCACGAGATCGTTGAGGCGAGGCGTGGTCGCTGGGGGCTCGCTGGTGACCATGCCGGGTACTTCGCGGCTCGGAATGCCGCTCCTTCGTCTGCCAGCGTTCGGTCAGACCTCCGGGTGGCTCTTGAGCCACAGCAGCGCGATCAGCGATTTCGAGTCGCGGCACGCCGCGATCGCCTCATCGAGGCGCTCGCGCCTCCACGGCACGATCTCGATCCGCTCGTGCTCGTCGGGCTCGGCGTCAGGGTCGTCGGACAGGCCCGTCGCCAGATACAGCCAGATGCGCTCGTCGCTGAAGCCGGGGCTGGTGTAGAACCACATCAGCTCGTCCCAGTTGGCCGCCCGCTTGCCGATCTCCTCGCCGAGCTCCCTGGCCGCGGCCTCGAGCGGCGACTCCCCTTCCACGTCGAGCTTGCCGGCCGGGATCTCAAGCGATGCGGGTTCGCCGACCGCCTCGCGCGGCTGGCGAGTAAGCCACACGTTCTGCGCGTCGACGGCCAGGATCCCGACCGCACCCGGGTGCCACACCTTCTCGCGGGTCACCTCGCCCCCGTCGGCGTGACGGAAGCGCTGCACCCCCACCCGGATCAGCTTTCCCTCCCAGACGACCTCGGCGCCGATCGGCTCAAACTCATTCACAGAGAGGCTTCTTCCACGAGCGCGATCGCGACGTCGAACATCCCCTCGAGCGCCTCGACGGTGACCCGCTCGTCGGGCTGATGGTTGCGCTCGGTCCCGTTGGCGAGGTTCGTGCACGCAAATCCCTGCGTCTCGAACGAATTCGCGTCCGACGCGCCGCCGGTGACGATATGGCTGGGCTCGTATCCGCACGCGCGCAGCGCCTGCTCGGCGAGCGTCACCTGCGCCGCCTTGGGACGGGTGCGATAGCCCTCGAACATCCGCTGCACCGTCACGTCGAGATCGCATTCGTGGGCGTTGGCGGCGTCCTGGAGGTGATCGACTATCTCGGTCGCAACGGCCTCCGCGCGACCGGCGTCGAGGCTGCGAGCCTCGGCCTCCAGCGTGCAGCGATCGGGCACCACGTTGATGGCGCTGCCGCCGGCGATTGTGCCGACGTTCGCGGTGGTCTCGGGGTCAAGACGGCCCAGGCGCATCGCCGCGATCGCGGACGCCGCCGCAGCGATCGCGCTGCGTCCGTCCTCCGGGCGAATGCCCGCGTGTACGGCACGCCCGTGCACCTCGGCGAACACCCGGTAGTGCGTCGGCGAGGCGAGCACGATCTCGCCGATCGGCGTCGCGTGGTCGAACACGTAGCCGAAGCCGCTGCGAAGCCTGCTCGTGTCGAACTCGCGCGAGCCACGCAGCGAGACCTCCTCGCAGACGGTGAAGATGAGCTCGATGCCGACGGCAGGCGGCTGTGGCGCCGCCTTCAGCCGGCGCGCCAGTTCGAGCATCACGGCGACCGCGGCCTTGTTGTCGGCACCGAGGATGCCGTCGTTGGCGTTCTCCCAGGCGCCGTTGACGAGCACCGGCTCGACCGGCGCGGCCAGCGGGACGGTGTCCAGGTGCGCGCACAGGGCGATGCTGCGGCCCTCGTTCCCCTCGATCCGCGACACCAGGTTGCCCGCGTCGGATCCGGCTGCGGGGCCGGCGCCGTCCTCGTCGACGTCGAGCCCGATTCGCCTGAGCTCCGCCGACACCCAGTTGGCGCAGGCCCGCTCGTGGCCCGACGGGCTGTCGATCCGACACAGCGTCGCGAACGTGTCGTGAAGCCGCTCGCGCTCGGCGTCGGTGGCGCGCCTCACAGGGCGCCGGCGCGAGACGGGTCCGTCTCGGCGCGCCGAGCCGTGCTCGGCTGGTCCTCGGCAGTGCCCGCGGCGTGGGTCAGAGCGGCGCCGACGAACTCCCTGAACAGGGGCGCCGGGCGCTCGGGGCGCGACTTGAACTCGGGGTGGTACTGGGAGGCCACGTAGAACGGGTGATCTTCCTGGGAGAGCTCGATCGCCTCCACCAGACGCTCGTCGGGCGACGTGCCCGAGCACACCAGGCCGGCCGTCTCAAGCCGCTTGCGGAGGTGGTTGTTGACCTCGTAGCGGTGCCGATGACGCTCGTAGACCACCGGCTCGTCGTACAGCCTGCGGATCTGCGTGCCCTCGTGCAGCTTGACCGGATCGGCTCCCAGGCGCATGGTCCCGCCCATGTCGGCGATCTCCTTCTGCTCGGGCAGCAGATCGATCACCGGGAACGGCGTCTCGAGGTCCATCTCGGTTGAGTTGGCGCCGTCCATCCCGGCCACGTGGCGCGCGAACTCACTGACCGCGACGTGCATCCCCAGACAGATGCCCAGATACGGGATCTTGCGCTCCCGGGCCGTGCGGGCGGCACGGATCTTGCCTTCCCAGCCACGGCCGCCGAAGCCTCCGGGGATCAGGATGCCGTCGGCGCTGTCGAGCAGCGCCGCGACCTTTGGGTCGCCAACGGTCTCGGAGTCGACCCAGTCGATCTCGACCTTGCAGCCGTGGTGGATGGCTGAGTGCTTGAGCGCCTCGGCGACCGACAGGTAGGCGTCTTCGAGCTGCACGTACTTGCCGACGAGCGCGATGCGCACGGTGCGGCCCGGCTCGCTGGCGCGGCGCGTGATCGCTTCCCAGCCGCTCAGCTCCGGCGGGGGCGCCTCCAGTCCGAAGTGCTCCTTGAGGATGTAGTCGTCGACGCCCTGAGAGTTGAACACCAGCGGCACCTGGTAGATGTCCGGCACGTCGCGGGCCGACACAACCGCGTCGACCGGGAGGCTGGCGAACAAGGCGATCTTGCGGCGGATGTCGTGCGACAGCTCCGATTCCGAGCGGCACACGACCATGTCGGGGGCGATTCCGATTCGCCTCAGCTCGTTGACCGAGTGCTGCGTGGGCTTGGTCTTGAGCTCGCCGGCGTGGCTGATGTAGGGCACGAGCGTCAGGTGGATGAACATGCAGCGCCGCCGTCCCACATCAACGGGGAACTGCCGGATCGCCTCGAGGAACGGCAGCGACTCGATGTCGCCCACCGTGCCGCCGATCTCGGTGATCACGAAGTCGACGTCGCTGGACTCCGCCATCAGCTTGATGCGGTGCTTGATCTCGTCGGTGATGTGGGGGACCACCTGGACGGTCGCGCCGAGGTAGTCGCCGCGACGCTCGCGGCGGATCACGGTGTTGTAGATCCCGCCCGCGGTGACGTTCGAGGCGCGGCTCGTGTTCGCGCTCGTGAACCGCTCGTAGTGGCCTAGGTCGAGGTCGGTCTCGGCTCCGTCCTCGGTCACGAACACCTCGCCGTGCTGGTAGGGCGACATCGTCCCCGGGTCGACGTTGATGTACGGGTCGAACTTCTGCAGCTGGACGTCCAGCCCGCGGGCCACCAGCAGCCGCCCGATCGAAGCGGCGGCGATGCCCTTGCCAAGCGACGAGACGACCCCGCCGGTTATAAAGATGAAACGCGTCTCACCTGGGGCCATCAAACTGACTCCCGAGTCTAGCCTCTGCTTACGGACCTGACGGTAGCGGCCCGCGCGGACAGTCCCCGCCCTCGGTCAGCGCTCTGCCCCCGAGACTCCGCAACGTGCTGGATCGGATCTCGCTGAGCCGACGCAAGGCACCGCTCAGGCGGCGGCCTTGAGCAGCTGCCGGGCGTGCTGCTTGGCGGCGCGGTCGCCTTCCCCCGCACCGAGCATCCGCACGAGCTCGCCCACGATCGAATCGCCGCCGAGCTCGGTCACGCTCGTGGTGGCGGGTACGGTGCCGGTGTCCTTGGCGATTGTGAAGTGGCGCGAGGCGAGCGCCGCGACCTGCGCCAGGTGGGTGATGCACAGCAGCTGGCGGCCTGCGGCCAGGTCGCGCAGGTGCTCGCCGACTGCGCGTGCCGTATGCCCGCCGATGCCGGCGTCGATCTCGTCGAACACGAGCAGAGGCCCCTCTCCCTCGCGGGAGCCGCCGGCGTCTGCGTCCGCGTGCGCCACGGTCAGCAGCGCAAGCATCACCCGCGAGAGCTCGCCGCCCGAGGCGATCTCACGCAATGCACCCGCGGGCACCCCCGGGTTGGCCGCGATCATGAGCTCCACGACATCGGCTCCGCGCGGGCCGCATCCGTCGGGACGCGGGCGCAGGTCGACCTCGAACGTCGCGTCGGGCATCGCGAGCTCGGCCAGTCGCACCCGGACCGCCTCGGCGAGCGCGGGCGCGGCTTTCCTTCGGCGCTCGGAGAGCTGAGCCGCCAGCGCGTCGAGCTCGGCGCGGGCCTCGGCCAGCTCCTCCTCCCCAGCCTCCAGTGCTGTGTCCGCATGCTCGAGCTGCTCGCGTCTGGCGCGGCAGCGCTCGGCGTGGGCCAGGACCTCGGCGATCGTGCCGCCGTGCTTGCGCTGCAGCCGGGCGAACAGGGCCAGGCGCTCCTCGACCTGCTCCAGCGACGCCGGACCGCCGCCCTCGCCGCCGTCTCCGTCGAGGTCCAGCAGGTAGGAGCGCAGCTCCTGGCCGAGGTCCTCGGCCTCGTAGCGCAGCGCCTGAAGTCGCTCGGACATGGCTTGTAGCCGTGCGTCGATTCCCGCGACGCTCTCGAGCTGTCGCTCGGCTTGGGCAAGCAGCTCCGAGACCCCGCCCCCGCCGTCGGGCGAGACCGCCTCAGCTCCCGCCGACGCCGCGAGCCGAAGCGCGTCAAGATGGCGCAGACGGTCACGGTCGGCCACCAGGCTTGCCTCTTCTTGCTCACTCGGGGCGACCGCTTCGATCTCGTCGAGCTCGAATGCGAGCAGGTCGAGCTCGCGCTCGCGCGCGCCGGCCATCTCTCGCAGCTCGGCGATCCGCTGCTCGGTGGCACGAACGCGCTCGTAGGTCGCGGCCAGCCGCTCTCGGAGCTGCATCTGGGGTGGGCCGCAGTGAGCGTCCAGGATGTCGAGCTGTGCGGTGGAGAGCATCAGCTTGCGGTGCTCGTGCTGTCCGTAGAAGGCGACCAGGCGACCTCCGAGATCACGCAGGTCGGCGACCGTGGCCGACCTGCCGCACACGTATGCGCGAGTGCGGCCGTCGGGCCACACCCTGCGGGCCAGCACGATCTCCTCGGCATCGTCGGGGAGCCGCTCGGCCAGCTCGGGATCGAGGGCGTCAGGCCGCGAGAAGACGCCCTCCACGTATGCCTCGGCGGCGCCGCCTCGAACGATGCCGCTCCCCGCACGCCCTCCGAGCAGCAGGTCGAGCGCCTGGGCCAGCAGGGTCTTGCCTGCGCCCGTCTCGCCTGTGAGCACGTTCAGGCCGGAAGACAGGCGAAGCTCGGCCCGGTCCAGCAAGAGGAGATTCTCCACGCGCAGCTCATGCAGCATGGCGTCCGGTTTACCAGGCGCCGCCGACGGATCGGGGGTGTCGCATGCGACGAGCGGGGGCGGGGGAACGGAGGTCGCGCGCGCGGTGAAAAACGACCCACGCGAGCGGTTCGGGAGATCGCGTGGGGCTTTAACCCCGCTCAGCGATGGTTTTGACCCACGCGCCGGCGCGGGGCCGTCGCATGGGGCGTTTTCCTCCCGCAGCGTCGGGCTACGTCGCGGTCGCCAGCCGCCCGAACTTCTGGCGCAGGCGCTCGTAGAACGTCGCGCCCGCGACCTGCGCGAGCGATCCCTGGTTGTCGACGAATCGCGCCTCGGCCTGCTCACCGGGGGCGAGCACGCTCACCGGCCGCCCGTCGACGGTCACGTCCACCGGCTCCTCGCGAGAGCGGTTGTGGACCGTCAGCACGTCGGTCGGCGCCACGACCAGCGATCGTGCGGTCAGCGAATGCGGCGCGATGAACGAAACCACGAACCCCTCGACGCCCCAGGCCATGACCGGACCGCCGTTGGCGAGGTTGTAGCCGGTCGACCCGGCTGGGGTGGCGACCACCAGGCCGTCGCAGTGGACGCGGCCGACCTCGTCGGTGCCGACCCCGTACGCGAGGTCCGCGACCCGGTTGCCGGGCTGGCGGTGCATCGACACGTCGTTCATCGCCAGCCACTCCTCGTCGCCGCCCGAGACACTGATGCCGGGGAGCCCAAGCACCTCGAACTCGCCCGCGAACGCGCGCCTGAATCCCGAGCGCGCGGCGTCGCGGTCGACGGTCGCGAGGAACCCGATCTCGCCGAAGTTGACGCCGAACACCGGAACGCTCGTGCCCGCGTACGTGCGCAGCGCGCTGAGGATCGTCCCGTCGCCGCCCAGCGCGAAGCAGATGTCGACGTCGTGGCGCACGGGCGCGTCGAGCTCGAGGCCCTCGGCTAGCTCGAGCCGGTGCTTGCGGGTCTCCGCGGCGTCGAACCGCAACACGGCGCCGGCATCGCGCGCCATCTCGATGAGGATGTTGATCGCCGGGCCGGTCTCGGTGGGACGCCGGTGGGTGAAGACGGTCGCGGTGCGTACGGGGTTCACGGCTCGACCTCCGCGACGGCCCGCTCGAAGTCCGAGACCGCCTCCCGCGCCCCGTCTGAGAGCCACACGAACGTCTCGAGGTTCCCCTTCGGACCCGGGAGGCCCGAGCTGGCAAACCCGGCCACAGCAACCCCCAGCTCCGAGGCCGCACGCGCCACATTGAGCAGTGCACCGCGGCGCACCGCCGGATCTCGCACCACGCCGCCTTTGCCAACTCCCTCGCGGCCCACCTCGAACTGCGGCTTGACCAGCGCCAGGCAGTCGAAGTGCCCCGCCGCGCACGCCAGCACGGCCGGAAGCACCTTCGCCAGCGAGATGAACGACACGTCGATCACGATCAGGTCGGGCGCGTACGGAAGCTCGTCTGGGCGCAGCGAGCGGGCGTTGCGGCGCTCGATCACCGTCACCCTTGGATCGTTGCGCAGCCGCCAGTCGAGCTCACCGTAGGCCACGTCGAGCGCGACGACGTGGGCCGCGCCGCGTTGGAGCAGGCAGTCGGTGAACCCCCCGGTCGACGCGCCCACGTCGAGCGCCTGGCGCCCTGCGACGTCGATCGGCAGCGCATCGAGCGCGTTAGCCAGCTTGGTCCCCCCGCGTGAGGCGTACTGCGGCGCGTCCCGCAACTCAACCTCGATGTCGTCGGGGACCAGCTGCCCGGGCTTGTCGGCGCGCCGGCGCCCCGGGAGCAGGAGCACGTCACCCGCGATCACCGACGCGGCGGCGCGTGAACGGGACGGAAACATCCCCCGCTCCGAGAGCAAGGTGTCGAGGCGGACGCGTCTCATGGGCGCCGAACACGGTACGTGATCGAGATCACAGAGTTTGCGTCGCGAGTGTCTCACCATGGTCTTATGACCTACCTACGCCGACAAGTCAGCTTGCCCGCCCATGGCGCGATCGCCGTGCTGCTGGGGATGGTGACGCTGCTGGCACCGGCCGTCCTACACTTCCAGGTCGCCGGGCTTGTGCTGGCAGCGACGCTGGGCGCGATTGAGATCGGCTTCGGCCTGACGTTCATCGCCCCCGGACGGTACGCGACCGCTTGGCGTGCGCACCTCGACAGCCTGCTGGCGGTGTCGACGGCCGCGGCCGCGCTCGGGGTCGCCGCCGCCGGCGAAGCGACCGCAGCGATCTTCCTCGCGGTAATGACCGGCTTGCAGGTGTGCCTGAACCTCGGCACCCGGTACGTGGGGACCGCCTAGCACCGACGGGCGCTGAGGAGCGACAAGAAACTTCCTCCCACCAACCAACGCACGGAGACATCTCTCCTCTCCACGCAGAAACGGCCCGCCACCGGCGGGCCGTTTCATTTCTCCGGGCACCCTGCGTGCCGAAGTTGTCGGTCGCTCTACGCGATCTCCGCAACCGTGGACTGCGCCCAGCGCAGCGCCTGGCGGTAGGCGTCTCCCGCGCCCCTCCGGTGGCCCTGAAGACTGTCTGCGCCGAAGCTTCCGCGCTCGTACGCCACGGCCGCGTCGAGGATGGCTCCGGCCGGGCCGGCCCGCCACAGCAGCGCCTGCGTGACCTCGTCGGCCAGCGGCAGCTCCTCAACCACTTGCTCCAGCGGCAGCCCCAGCAGCGCGTCGGCAACCGAAAGCAGCCCGGTCGTGAACAGCTGATCGCCGCCGATTTCCGAGCGTCCGGAGCCGAGGATCTCGCACATCCGCGCCCGGGTGAGCGCCAGCACCGAGAGCTCGCGGGGAGTGCTCGGGCCGCCGGCCAGCGAGATCAGCAGCGCCCAGCGGGACACCCCACGCGATCCCAGCATCATCACGGCCTGGCGGATCGAGAGGATCTCCGTCCGCACGCCGAAGTAGGCGGAGTTGATGTAGCGCAGCAGCTTGACGCTCAGACCAAGGTCGCGGTCGATGATCTGCTCGAGGTCCTCGATCTGGGCCTCCCCCTGGAGGCGGGCGATGGATGCCAGGCCCTGAAGCGCGCCGACCGGAACCTGGCGCGCGGAGGCGACCCGAGGAGCGGCGAAGAACGGTCCGACGAAAAGCTGGAAGCCGAGCGCCTTGGCAAGCTCGAAGTCGCTGTGGTTCATCAGCCCGGAGGCGAGCGGCGCTCCGTGACCTGCCAGGATCCTGGGAACCACTGCGGCCGCGTCGAGCTCGTCCCAGCCGCCGAAGTCCACCTCCACGGTGCTGAACACGTCCAGCAGCGACAGGTCGGCGTGGGGCCCAGGCAGGTTGGCGAGCGAGAGCGCGAAGCCGCGACTCGCCAGCGTCGAAAGGATCGATTGCAGCTCGGGGTCGGAGGCCGTCTCATACGACACCCGCAGCACGACGCGATCAGGCCGAACCGGCGGAATCCCAAGCGTCACCAGCAGTTCGCGGGACACCGGAAGATGGGCCACGTTCGAGCCGACCAGCTCGTCGAGGCCCACGGCGCTGATCACATCGCCGAACAGCCGCGTGGATGATCCCGGACCCGACGCCACCGAGTCTCCGCTCGCCAGCGTGGCGTAGGCGACGCGGTACCCGATGACCCGCATCGAAGCGTCGACAACCGGCTGACGTGACAGCAGCACGTCACCGGCCGGTTCCGGCACGTTGTCATACGCGACTCTGAGGGCTTCCGCGGGCATCGATCCGGTCGTCGGCATGTCGGCCCGCCGACTGGACCCCGCGTGGCGCAACTAGACGCTTGATGGACGGGTGTACTAGTGCCCCACTAGACGGCGCCCACTGGGCGACGCCTACTAGGCGACGCCGCTGTGCTCGGCGACCGCTGCCTCGATCCGCTCGGCGATGCGCTCGCCGGTGAAGCCCACCTCTTCGTGCAGCAAGCGGGGAGCACCATGGGTCACGTAGCGATCGGGAAGCCCGACCCGGAGGATCCGCGCGCTGGAGCCGGCGTCCGAGAGCGTCTCCCATACCGCCGAGCCGAACCCGCCGGCGAGCACGCCCTCCTCGACCGTCACGAGCAGCTCGTGCTCGGCGGCGAGCTGGGCGACGAGCCCGGCATCGATCGGCTTTGCGAACCGCGCGTCGGCGACTGTCACCAAGATGCCGTGATCGGCCAGGATGTCGGCGGCGGCCAGCGCCTTGTCCACGCCGGTGCCGTAGCCGAGCAGCGCGACCCGGTCCCCATCGCGCAAGATCTCGCCGGTGCCGATCTCGATCGCCTGCGGGCGCTCGGGCAATGGCACGCCGACGGCCTCGCCGCGGGGATAGCGCAGCGCGATCGGGCCGTCGTCGTAGGTCAGGGCGGTGCGGAGCATGTGCACGAGCATCGCCTCGTCGCGCGGAGCCATCAACACGATGTTCGGCAGACAGCGCAGGTAGGCGATGTCGAACGCCCCGTGGTGCGTGGGGCCGTCGTCTCCCACCAGCCCGGCGCGGTCCATGACGAATGTGACGTTGAGCTTCTGGAGGCATACGTCGTGCACGATCTGGTCGTACGCGCGTTGCAGGAACGTCGAGTAGATCGCGGCGACGGGTTTGCATCCCTGAAGCGCCAGCCCGGCGGCGAACAGAACCGCCTGCTGCTCGGCGATGCCAACGTCGTAGTAGCGATCGGGCAGCTCGCGCTGGAGGATGTTCAGCCCGGTCCCCGAGTTCATCGCGGCGGTGATCCCGATCACCCGGTTGTCGCGGCGGCACTCGTCCACGAGCGCGTTGCCGAACACCTGCGTGTACTGCGGGGGAGCGGGCTTCGCGCTCAACGGCTTGCGGGCCTGGGCCGCCGGGGCGCCGTGTGCGATCGACTTGGGCTTGGCCGCATGCCACTTCTCCATCCCCTCCAGCCCGCCCTCCTCGGCCGGCGCAAAGCCCTTGCCCTTGACGGTCGCGCAGTGGACCACCACGGGCCGCTCGGCGGCGAGCGCCTCGCGGAGCGCGCGGCGCAGCGCGCGCACGTCGTGGCCGTCGATCACGCCCATGTAGGCGAAGTCGAGCTCCTCCCACCAGAGCCCGGGCGCCCAGAACGCCTTGATCGACTCCTTGACGTGCGGGCCGAGGCGTTCGAACGTGGCGCCGAGGGCCGGGAGCTTGGTCAGGCCGTCCTCGACGTCCTCGCGAGCGTGCCAGAGCTTCGGGTTCAGGCGGACGCGGTTGAAGTAGCGGGAGAGAGCGCCCACGTTGGGAGCGATCGACATGCCGTTGTCGTTGAGCAGGACGACGATCGGGGTCCCGTTGCCCCCGGCCTGGTGGACGGCCTCGAACGCCACGCCGCCGGTCATCGCCCCGTCTCCGACCACGGCGACGACCTTGCCGTCCTCGCCGTGACCGGCACGCATCGCCTCTTTGATTCCAACGGCGTAGCCGATCGCGGTGGAGGCGTGCCCCGCACCCATGATGTCGTGGCGCGACTCGTGAATCGCACAGAACGGCGCCAGACCCTCGTAGCGCCGGATCGTCTGCAGCTGATCGCGGCGACCGGTCAGAACCTTGTGGGGATAGGCCTGGTGGCCCACATCCCAGAGGATCTTGTCGCGCGGAGAGTCCAGCAGCGAGTGCAGCGCGACGGCGATCTCGCACGTCCCCAGGTTGGCGCCGAAGTGGCCTCCGACCTCGCCGACCGTGTCGATGATGTGGGCCCTGACCTCCTCGGCGAGGGCCTGTAGCTGGTCGTCGTCGAGACCGTGCAGATCCTGGGGCTTGTCGATTCGATGGAGAAACTCAGTCATCAGAAGGTGCGGGTCGCGATGAAGTCGGTGATCTGCTCCAGCTCGGCGGCGTCGATCGGCCCTGACTGGGTCAAAGCCGCACGGGCGCGGTCGTGCGCCTCGCCCGCCAGGCCACGCGCCCCGTCCAGACCGAATTCCGTGACGTAGGTCCGCTTGCCTAGCCGCTCATCACTGCCTTGGGTCTTGCCGAGCGCCTCCTGGGATCCAGTCACGTCAAGAATGTCATCGACGATCTGGAAAAGGACACCCAGCTCGCCGGCAAAGGTACGCAGTCCCGAGATTGTGGCAGGTTGGGCCGTGCCGTCGAGGAGCAGAACGCAGTCGATGCTAGCGGCGATCAGCCGCCCGGTCTTCATCTCATGCAGGTGACGCAGACCGGCCGCATCGTCCGCCGCTGTCCCCGCCACGTCGATGTATTGGCCGCCCACCATGCCCTGAACCCCGGTCGCGGCGGCCAGCTCGCGGGCCGTCTCCAGCAGCCGAGCCGGGTCGGCCTCCTGGCGCTCGAGCAGCAGCGCAAACGCCTCGGCATACAGCCCGTCGCCCGCCAGAATCGCGACATCCTCCCCGAACATCCGGTGGCAGGTGGGGCGTCCGCGCCGCAGGTCGTCGTCGTCCATCGCCGGCAGGTCGTCGTGGATCAGCGAGTACGTGTGGATGAGCTCGATCGCCGCCGCGAGCGGGAGCGCCCACTCCGCCTGCCGCCCAATCGACCGCGCCGTGGCCAGTGCCAGCACCGGCCGGATCCGCTTGCCACCGGCCAGCAGCGAATATCGCATGGCTTCGTCAAGCCCGGTTGACGCAGGCTCGGTGGAGAACCGCAGCGTCTCGAGATACCGCTCCACCTCGGCGCGCAGGTGGTCGGGATACGAAGACGCCACGACTGCGGCGCGCGGCAAGGGTCTACGCGGTCGGCAGCGGCAGCTGGCCGGGAAGGTCGGGCAGAGGCTCAAGCGCTGCGCGCGCCTGCTCGTCCACCTGCGCGGCGGCCTCCGAAGCCATCCGCGCGCATTCCTCGATCAGCGCCAGTGCCGCGTCGGGCTCGAGCGCGCCCGCTCGAAGCCGGTCGGCAGCGTCCTCGAGCCGCTCGCTGAGCTCGATCAGGGCATCGGTCACCGCGCAGAGGTTACAAGGGCGGCTGCCGCGCCGGTCCGGCGGCTAACGAGACACCAACGGATCGCCTAAGCGGCCGCGTCGAGCGCGGCGTTGACGAGCTCGTCGGCGCGGGCGTTCTGAGCGCGCGGAACGGTGCGGATCCGCCAGCTGTCAAAGCCGCTGAGCCCCGCCAATGCCTGCGCGTGCAAGGGCTTCATCGAGGGGTGCTTGACCTTGTAGGCCCCGGTCAGCTGACGCGCGACAAGCTCGGAGTCGCCGATCAGCTCGACCTCGCCGGCGCCGAGCGCCTGGGCGCGCTCAATGCCCTTGAGCACCGCCCGGTACTCGGCGACGTTGTTGGTCGCGATGCCGATCCGCTCGGCAACCTCGTCGATCACGGTCCCGTCGGGGTCCGAGACCACGACCCCGATCGCGGCCGGCCCCGGGTTGCCGCGAGCTCCGCCGTCGACGTTGACGACGACCTTCAAATCACTCGGTCGCTAGTTCCGGCAGCTCGCCGGTTACCCGGGGACGCCGACGGTCGCGGACCTCGCGATTGTTGTGGGCCGCGTCCGATGCTCCCGGCTTGCGGCGAGAGGCCTTGCGCCGGTCGACGATCACGGTCACGTTCGGGTCGTCGGCGTAGTACTCGGTCAGCTTGTCGAAGAGCTCATTTGCGAGCGCGTCTGGGACCACGCAGTAGATCACGGCCCCGGATGCTAACGACGGCCCCGATCGAGGGCCATCGTACCTTCGTCTACGGGCATCGACTCAAGCGCTCAACGAAAGGGAGCCGCGCTCGTCCGAGACGGCGTTGGGGCTGCGTTCCTCGGCCGGCAGCTCGTCGAGCTCGTACCCCTGCGCGGTCAGCCGGACGGTGGGGACCTCCTCGGACAGATCGACCTCGTAGCGGTACCAGCAAAGCTCCCACGAAGCCACCACGTTGACGAGGCTCAAACCCTCCTCGGCGGGGCGCACCGACACGGTCGGAGCGCCCAGGGACCGGGCCACACCGGCGATCGTCCGGCGGTGCTCGGAGCCGTTGAACAGCTCGACCGCCGAGGCGATCTTGTGCTCGGCGCTGGTCGGGATCGCGCGGACGTGCCTGGGCTCCCGCAGGCGCTCGCGTACCCGCTCACGTCTCGGTGCAGGCGCTGGCGGTGGCGCGGGCTCCGGCGCACGCTCCTCGTGCTCCACCGGGTCGGCGGCAGCAGGCTCCTCGCGCCTGGCGGGGGCTTCTCGCTTCGCGAGCAGGCGGCTCAAGAACGACCGGCGTCGGTCTGGGCGGCCCTCCCTGCCGTCGCCCGGGGGCATGGTGCCCTCCCGGATCCAGCCCTCGTGAAGCGCGCGCGAGGTGCAAAGCTCGCACACCTCGCGGCGCATCCCGCCGTGCAGGTAGACCTCCGCTCGCTCGCCTCTGAGCAGCGTTCGCCCGCACACGTCACATGACGTATGCGAGTTCGTCGTCCGAATGTCCCTGGTAGCCACGGAGTCCGAGGGTACAAGACCTCGCTCCGGCGTTCAGTGCATCGCACTCAGGCCTTGACGGCCTCCTTCTCGGCACGGGCCTCGTCCACGACCTTGCCCGCCAGATGCCCGGGAACCTCCTCATAACGCAGGAAGTCCATCGTGAACTCGCCCTGACCACCCGTGATCGACCGCAGATCCGGGGCGTAGGACAGCATCTCGGACATCGGCACCTCGGCCTTGACCTCGGTCATGCCGGCGCCGACGGGCTCCATCCCAAGTGGCCTGCCGCGACGGGAGTTGAGGTCGCCGATCACGTCTCCCACCGAGTCCTCCGGGGCGTTGACGGTCACAAGCATGATCGGCTCGAGCAGCACCGGCCCGGCCTGCTCCATGGCTTGCTTCATGGCCAGCGATCCGGCCACCTTGAAGGCCATCTCGGACGAGTCGACGGTGTGGTAGGAGCCGTCGTATAGACGGACACGAACGTCCTTGACCGGGTAACCGGCCACAACGCCCTCCTGCATCGCCTCCTGGACGCCCTTCTCGACCGCCGGGATGAAGCCGTGCGGGATCACGCCGCCTTTGATCGCATCGATGAACTCGAACCCGCTGCCGGGCTCGAGCGGTTCGATCTCGATGTGGCAGTCGCCGAACTGGCCGCGGCCGCCGGTCTGCTTCTTGTGGCGCCCATGTGCCTTGGCGGGCTTGCGGATCGTCTCCTGGTAGGGCACTCGTGGCGGCTTGAGGTTGACCTCGGCGCCGAAGCGCGACTTCAGCCGCGCGACGATCACCTCGACGTGGACCTGCGAGAGGCCGGCCACGATCTGCTCGCCGGTCTGCGGGTCGCGATGGAGGTCGATCGTCGGGTCCTCCTCCTGGAGGCGCCGCAGCGCAGTGAACACCTTCTCCTCGTCGCCCTTGCTCTTGGGCTCGACCGCGAACGCCATCACGGGCGCAGGGAGCTTGATGCTCGGCATCTGGATGGGCTCGTCGCGCGCGGCCAGCCAGTCACCGGCCTTGGTCTCCTTGAGCTTGGCGACGGCGCCGATGTCGCCCGGACCGAACTCGGTGGTGTGCCCCGTGGTGCCGCCCTCGAAGGTGACGAGCTGCCCGATGCGCTCCTTGGTGTGCGTGCGCGTGTTCAGCAGCTGGGAGTCCTGCTTCAGCACGCCCTGGTAGACGCGGAACAGGTTGATGCGGCCGGCGAACGGGTCGGCGCGGGTCTTGAACACGTAGGCGAACAGCTCGGCGTCCTCGATGGGCTCGAGCGTGACCTCGCCGGCGTCCAGGCCGCCGTGCTTGACGGGTGAGGGCAGGTCCTCGACGATCGCGTCAAGCAGCCGGTTGGTGGCCAGGTTCTGGGTCGCGACGCCGCAGGTGACGGGGAACAGCGCGCCGTGGTTGGTGCCTTCCTTGAGCGTCGTGACGATCTCCTCGTGGGAGATCTCCTCGCCCTCGAGGTAGCGCTCCATCAGCGCGTCGGAGTTTTCGGCGACCTCGTCCATCAGCTTCTCGCGGTACTCCTGAGCCTGGTCTGCCAGCTCGTCGGGAATCGGGATCTCCGAGCAGCTACCGCGGTCGGCGGAGTCGTAGCGGTAGGCCTTCATGTCGATCAGGTCGATCACGCCCGAGATGTCGTGCTCTGAGCCGATCGGGATCTCGGTGGCGACCGCGTGCGAGCCGAACGCCGACTTCAGAGAGTCGAGCGTCCTGAAGAAGTCCGCGCGCTCGCGGTCGAGCATGTTGACGAACACCAAGCGGGCGAGGTCCAGCTCTGCGGCGCGCTGCCACAGACGGCTGGTGTGGACCTCGACGCCCATTACGGCGTTGACCACGAACACGGCGGATTCGCAGACCCGCAGGGCGCCCAGCGCGTCGGCGATGAAGCTGGGGTCGCCCGGGGTGTCGAGCAGGTTGACCTTGCGCTCCTGCCATTCGAACGACGACAGCGCCGCGGAGATCGACATCTGACGGGCCTTCTCGTCGGGATCGGCGTCCGACACGGTGGTTCCGTCCACAACCGACCCAAGCCGATTGATGGCTCCGGCCTGGAACAGCAACGCCTCGTGCAGGGACGTCTTGCCACTACCGCGGTGGCCGACGAGCGCCACGTTGCGGATGCGATCCGCGGGCTTGTGCATGCCTTACTCCTCTCTCTAGGACGCCGAAGGACGAAGATACCGCCCGCCGGGCATGGATGCCCGGCGTAACCGGTCCCACGGATGCCGGGCGAAGCCCGGCCCCTCCTACTCCAGTTCGCCCGCGAGCTTGGAGCGCAGCCGCAGCACGGCCTTGGTGTGCAGCTGGGAGACGCGCGACTCCGTGACCCCGAGCACCTCGCCGATCTCTCGGAGCGTCAGGTTCTCGTAGTAGTACAGCGCCACGACCAGTTTCTCGCGCTCGGGTAGCGCGGCGATCGCGTCGGCGATCCGGTCGCGCAGCTCGCTCTGGTCGACCAGCTGCTGCGGATCGGGCGCACCGCGGTCCGGCAGCGTGTCGAGCAGCGAGATCGCGTCGCCGGTGGCGTCGGACACGCTCCACAGCTCGTCGAGCGCGACGATCGTCGAGTTGGAGATCTGCACCAGGGCTTCGTGGAAGCCGTCGAGGCTGAGGTCGAGCTCGGTCGCCATCTCCTCGTCGGTGGGGGCGCGCTGGAAGCGGGCCTCGAGCTTCATGTTGGCCCGCTCGATCTCGCGGGCCTTGGCGCGGACCGAGCGCGGCACCCAGTCCAGCGTGCGCAGCTCGTCGATGATCGCGCCTCGGATGCGGGTGATCGCGTAGGTCTCGAACTTGATCTCGCGCGAGAGGTCGAAGCGCTCGATCGCGGAGATCAGCCCGCCCAACCCGTAGGAGATGAGATCGGACTCCTCGACGTGCGCCGGCAGTCCCGAGCTCATGCGCCCGGCGACGTACTTGACCAGCGGCGAGTAGGCCACCACCAGACGCTCACGAGCACGCTGATCACCGGAGGCTTTGTAGCGCCTCCACAGATCTTGAAGCTCGATCGCTTTGACGTTCGTGTCCAGTGGTACCCCTAGCTTTCGCGGTTGCTAGGCCCGAGGGTGGGCGCGCGCGTACGCCGATCTCAAGCGCGCCGACTCTACCCGAGTGTAGACCTGCGTCGTCGAAATGGCCGCGTGGCCGAGCAGTTCCTGGATCGCTCGAAGGTCCGCGCCACCTTCCAACAAATGGGTCGCAAACGAGTGGCGCAGGGCGTGCGGATGCGCGTCGACGAGCGCTGGCGCTCGGCCTGCAGCTTGACGTGCCCAGGTCCGTAGACGGCGCCTCACGTCTGAGGTGCTCAGCCGCCTGCCGGTCTTTGACAGAAACAGCGGGCGCTCGCGACCCGGGGCAGATGTGTCGAGCGCGGGGCGACCCTTGGCCAGGTAGCGATCCAGCGACGAGAGCGCGTGCTCGCCGACTGGCACGAGCCTGGTCTTCCCCCCCTTTCCCTCCACGCGGGTCGTCTCGGAGTCGAAGTCGATCGATTCGACGTCCAGGGTCACCAGCTCCTCGGCGCGCAGCCCGGAGGCGTAGGCCAGCTCGAACAGCGCGCGATCGCGCAACTCGAGCGGCGTGTTGGCCGGGATCCGGTCCAACAGCGCCGCGATCTCGGCGCTCCGCAGGACCCGTGGCAGCCGCTGTGCGCGCTTGGGCGAGCTAAGCAGGTCGGCGGGGTTCTCCGAGCGCTTTCCGAGCTCCATCTGAACCCTGAACAAGCCACGGAGAGCCGCCAGCTTGCGCGCCACGGTGGACGGCGCGGCACCCCGCTCCGACAGCCCCGCGGCGTAGCGGCGCAGCGCACGGAGGTCCACCGCGGCCGGCAGGAGGTGCCGCTCGCTGGCCCACGCCGCGAACTGGCCGCTGTCGATCGCGTACGCTCGGCGCGTCTTGTCCGCCACCGCGCGGCGTCTGAGGTCCTGGTCGAATTCGTTCAGGGCCGCGAGCCACGGAGCCGAGATCGAGGGGTCGGTCATCGCGTCGAGGCTATTCGCCGCGGGCGCCGTCATGCCCTTCTTGGCCGCGCGCGTCAGACGACGTGAACGAGCGTGCCGATCGGCGTGTACGGCCAGACGTGCCCAGCCGTGACGGGTGGTATCTCGACGCAGCCGAGGCTCTGGGGAAAGCCGAACTGGGCCCTGGTGAAGCCGTGCAGGGCGTCGCCGCCGTTGAAATAGCTGATCCAGGGGACCCCGGGGTCGTTGTAGTGGCTGCCGTCGGGGTTGGTGCCGCTCATCGTGCCCGACGAGATGTGCTCGTAGACGGGGTAGGTGCCGGTCGCCGTCGGCGCCGACGCGATGCCGGTGTTCACCGGGGTGGTCAGTACCGTGTGGCCGTTGTGCCAGAGGTCGAGCGATTGGGAGGACTCGCTCACCGACACGAACGTATAGCCGAATGTGGAGTGCTTGCCGTTGACGGCGGCGCCGATCAGCGCCTTCCACACCTGCGGACCGGCGATCCCGTCGGCCGTCAGGCCGTTGTCGTTCTCGAACGCCATCAGCGCACCGCGGGTCATCACCCCGGCAGCGCCCGGCGCCCAGAAGCCGCGAAGCGCGCTGGGTACGTTGCCGTAGCGCCACGTGAAGTCCCCAGCGGGCGGTTTCACGGCGGCGTCCTCCTGTGCGCTGGGCGTCATCGCGGGGGCGGCGTCCTTGGACTTGAACTGCAGCGGCAGGTAGCCGAGCGTGGCCAGCAGCTGTTGCAGGCGCAGCGTCGACCCCGCCGGCACGCTCCAGCGCCCGGCGTCAGAGGTCCCACCGTCCTGGCCGCCGACAAGCCTGACGTCGTGGGGCAGCGCGATGCTCACGTGAGCGCCGAGGCCGTAGCCGTAGCCCTCCGGGCGGAACACGATCGAGTGGTCGTTGAGCGTGTGCCAGGCTCCCGCGGTGGCCGGCGTGACCGGCGGCATCGTGTTCCCGAGCGCCTTGCTGATCGGCTTTGAGAACGTCAGCGTGAGCGGGGTATTTGGCTTGATGGTGGTCCCCGGCGAGGGATAGGCGACGGCCGAGGCGCCCGAGCCCGCGGGGAACCAGCTGATCAGCTGCGGCTTGGCCGTCTCCCATGTGCGGGGCACGGCCGCGACCCACAATGAGCCGGCCTCGGAGCCCTTGGGGAGCGTCACCCGGCTCTGGGTCCCGTCGAGCAGGCGAGTCTTCAGGCCGCTGGCGGAGGACCCATAGAAGACCGTCGCGACCGGCTGCGTGAAGCCCACCCGCAGCGGCGCGCTGTTTCGAACCGTCAAGTAACGGTGACGGACGGTCGCCTTGGGGGTCGTCAAGGTGAGCTGAAGGCGCTGCGTCTTGCCGGTCAGCCAGGACACCCAGCCGGGGCGCTTGACGACGACCTCGACCGACACCTGCTGGCCGGCTGCTATCTGTGCCTGGGGCCAGAGCTGGTGGCCCTTGAGGTTTACCTGGACCGGCCGGCTGTGCGGACCGGTGACCACGCTGACGCTCTCGATCGTGCCGCCGCCGAGTGGCAGTCCAACCTTCGCAAGCGCCGTTGAATCGGCGGATAGGGTCGCCTTGGAGATGACGAGCGCGACCGCGGCTCCGGCGGCGAGCAGCAACACGGCTAGCACGATCGCGGCCACCGCGTAGCGACCGCGCGCAGACCGCCGCCCTGGTGCGCTGGTTCTCCTATGCCCCCTGCCGGAAAGCCGACTCGAACCAAACGCAGGGCGAGATTCAGACTCAAACGCCACTACGAATCACCCTTTCCGGAGAAATCGTAGCGATCGCCTGCGCCGACCCTGAAATACACATGCGCACACAACGCCGTTTGCAAGCGTTGTTTCATCAAAGCTGTCCGAAAACTGACGTTCGCTGCCGGGAGGCGAGCCGCGGATCGGGCGCCCTACCGCGTGACCGCGCCCTCGGCGGCGCTCGAGACCAGCTTGGCGTACTTGCCCAGCGCGACATTCGTGGACGTTTGCTTAGGAGGATGGTAGGCGTCCAGACGCGCGGCGATCTCCTCGTCGGACAGATCCACGTCCAATCGCCGCGCCTCGACGTCGAGAGTCACCTGCTCGCCGTCTCGCACGATCCCGATCGGGCCACCACGGACCGATTCCGGCGCCACGTGCCCGGCCATCAGCCCGCGTGTGGCGCCCGAGAAGCGGCCGTCGGTGATCAGCGCGACGTCCTCGCCGAGGCCCTCGCCGACGAGGGCGGCTGTGACCGCCAGCATCTCGCGCATACCCGGCCCGCCGGCCGGCCCCTCGTTGCGGATGACGACGACGTCGCCGGCCTTGATCGACCCCGCGGTCACGGCGGCCATCGCGTCCTCCTCGCACTCGAACACCCTGGCCGGGCCGGTCTGCTTGCGGCGCTCGTAGCCCGCGAGCTTGACCACGCACCCCTCCGGGGCGAGATTGCCGTGCAGGATCGCCAGACCGCCGGTGGCGCTGATCGGGTCATCCAGCGGACGCACAACGCGCTGGCCCGCGGTCTCCTCGGCGGCGTCGGCATGCTCGCCGACTGTGCGGCCGGTGACCGTCTGCGCGTCGGAGTGCAGGAGGCCGGCGTCCTTGAGGCGCTTCAGGACGAGCGGCACGCCGCCCGCCTCATACAGGTCCGGCGCCACATATTTGCCCGCCGGCTTGAGATCGCACAGCAGCGGGGTGCGATCGCTGATGCGGTCGAAATCGTCGATCGACAGGTCGACGCCGACCTCCTTGGCGATCGCCAGCAGGTGCAGGACGCCGTTGGTGGACCCGCCGCTGCAGGCGATCGCGGCGATCGCGTTCTCGAGCGCTTCGCGAGTGATGATGTCGCTGGGCCGCTGCCCGCGCTTGAGCACGTCCATCACGAGCCGGCCGGTTTCGGCGGCCACGGCGACCTTGCGCGGGTTGACCGCTGGGACCATCGAGAAACCGGCTGGGGAGATCCCGAGCACCTCGAACGCCATCGCCATCGTGTTCGCGGTGAACTGGCCGCCGCAGGCGCCGGCGCCCGGTGACGCCGCGTCCTCGAGCTCGGTCAGCTCCTGGTCGGTGATCCGACCCGCTGCGTGCGCGCCGACCGCCTCGAACACTTCCTGGATCGTGACCTGCTCGCCGTGGTAGTGCCCCGGCAGGATCGAGCCGCCGTACAGCATCACGCTGGGCACGTCCAGCCGGCACAGAGCCATCACCGTCGCGGGGATCGTCTTGTCGCAGCCGCTGATGGCGACCACGGCATCGAACAGGTGGGCGTCGCAGACGAGCTCGATCGAGTCGGCGATCACCTCGCGACTGGCCAGCGATGCCTTCATGCCGGCGGTGCCCATCGTGATCCCGTCGGAGATCGCGATCGTGTTGAGCTCCATCGGCGTGCCGCCCGCGGCGCGGATGCCCTCCTTGACCTTCGCGCCGAGTGCGCGCAGATGGAAGTTGCACGGCATCGTCTCGATCCACGTGTTGGCGACCGCGACGATCGGCTTGGACAGGGCCTCGTCGTCGTAGCCGATGCCCTTGAGGTAGGCGCGGGCGGCCGCGCGCGCCGGACCCTCGGTCAGAGCGCGGCTGCGGTGCTTGGGGTCGAGGCCGTTGGTGCTCGCCATGGCGGGCGCCTACTGTACCGGGAGCTCTCGGACCGCTCGGCTCAGCCCTAAGCGTCGGCGGACGTCGACGCCTCGCGTCCGGCCGCGTCGCGCATCCGGGCGCGCTCCCATTGGCCCAGCCGCCAGAGGTCGCGCTTGACGGCCGCGGGGTCGAGCTGGCGGCCCGGCAGGTGCATGTTCGCGGTGGAGATCAACCGTCGCTCGTCGCCGGTGAGCGCCATCCACTTGGCGAGCACGTCGTCGGAGTCCGGCAGGCGGGCGCTCCCGTAGGGGCGCGTGTCATCGGGGAACGTGACGCAGTACTCGTTGAGCAGGCGGTGCGTCTGCGCGAGGTAGGCGACGATCGGGCGGTGGGGGTAGATCAGGTACGCGTACGGTGCGCCTCCGGTGCCCCCGGCCTCGTCGGGGCCGTCGGCCTGGGTCCCCCAGACGCGGACAAACCCCAGGTCGCGGTACATCGACCACTCCTCGTCGTTGACGCACGACTGCAGGAGCGATCGCGCGCGCTGCTCGGCGCGGCGCTCGCGCCCGGGGTCGTAGGGCACCGACGGCGCCCGCTGGCGCCGCGCCCGGTGGCGCTCCCAGAACGTCTCCAGCCGCGGGATGATCAGGTCCGACAGCAGCGCAATTGCCACCAGCGCGGTTGCGACGAGCGCCAGCAGCACCGGGATCGACGGCCTATCTGCCGCCCGCCGCCCGCGGGAAGAAGATCACGCGGTCGGCGTCCCGAGGGATGTCTTCGAACGAGCGCACCATGATCGAGTTGCGGCGCCCTTGTTCGCTCGTGATCGGCACAGCCGCCCACGAGCCGGAGTCGAGCTGCCGGCGAAATTCCTCGATCAGCATCCGCTCGTCCTCCGCCAGATCCACGTCGCCTTCTGCGATCAGCACCTCGCCGTGACCCGGCTTCATTCTCAGAAAGCGCACAGGCGCATTATGTCAAAGCGCCCTGGTCGCCTGGGGTGGGGGTTCGGCTTCTGCACGACTCATCGGCGTAATCCGATGACATCGACGGGGCCAGCGCCCTGTCCGAGGCCGGCAAGGCCGTTCTTGACCGCGCCCGAGGCCATTTCCTTAGCGACGCGGGCCGCCTCGAGCGGATCGTCGCCCCAGGCGAGGCGCGCCGCGAGCACCGAGGAGTGCGTGCACCCGGAGCCGTGCGCCGCCCCGTCGGGGTGGCGCACGCCGGGCAGCTCGACGAGCCGCTGGCCGTCGAAGAACACGTCGATCGCCTGCTCGCGGTGACCGCCCGTCACGACGACCACCGACGGGCCGAGCGCATGAACTGCGCGGACCAGCTCGGGCGCGTCGGCCCCGTCTTTGGCCCCAGTCAGCGCTCGCGCCTCGGGGACGTTGGGAGTGACCACGGTGGCGCGCGGGAGCAGCAGCTCGATCAGCCGCGACCGTGCCTCGGGTTCGAGCAGCTGGGCGCCGGATTCGGAGACCATCACCGGGTCCAGGACCACGGGCGTGCCGTCCGGCAGGCCGTCCAGCGCCCGTGCCACCGCCGCGATCGTCGCAGCCGTGCCGAGCATCCCGATCTTGACGGCGTCGACGCCGATGTCGTCCTGCACGGCGCGCACCTGCTCGACGATCACGTCGGGCGGGATCGGGTGCACGGCCGTCAC
>DASSGR010000014.1:0-68886 GCA_035693425.1 Solirubrobacteraceae bacterium | reverse complement strand
GGTCACCGAGGCGACCCGCGCCAGCGGTACCGAGTGGGCGCGTTCGACCGAGGCCAGGTGTCGCGCACTACTCAGTGAAGGAGAAGCCGCCGACACCGACGACCTGTACCACAAGGCGATCGAGCATTCCGGGTCCACGAGGCTCCGCGTACATCTCGCCCGTGCCCATCTGCTTTACGGTGAATGGCTGCGGCGCGAACGCCGCCGGCTCGACGCCCGCGAGCATCTCCGCACCGCATTCGAGATGTTCAACGGGATGGGAATCGAGGGGTTCGCTGAACGGGCCGAGCGCGAGCTGCTGGCCACGGGCGAGCATGTGCGCAAGCGCAGCGTAAAGACGCGCGATGAGCTCACACCTCAGGAGGCTCAGGTCGCCCGGCTCGCCCGCGACGGTCTCTCGAACGTCGAGATCGGAGCGCGGCTGTTCATCAGCCAGCACACCGTCGCCTACCACCTGCGAAAAGTATTCACCAAGCTCGGCGTCACGTCGCGCAATCAGCTGCAGCGAGCGCTGCCTGACAGCGCCGCCGTAGGCCAGCTGGCTTAAGCCTGTCGGCTCATCCCTGGCCTTAGGATTGGCAGTCCTGATGGCTGCTGCTTCTTCAGCACGGCGAGAGCCGGTGCTGTGCGATCGGCGAGACGAGTGCGCCGTCCTTGACCGGCTCGTCGAAGGCGCGCGGGTTGGGCGCAGCGGCGTGCTCGTGCTTAAGGGCGACGCAGGGATCGGAAAAACGGCATTGCTGGAGTACGCAGTGGGCTCGGTCTCGGACATGAGGGGAGTCCGGACCGCCGGGGTCGAGTCCGAGATGGAACTTGCCTTCGCGGCGCTGCATCAACTGTGCGCGCCGCTGTTGGAGTGGCTCGAGCGGCTCCCCGGACCGCAGCGTCATGCCCTGGCGACCGCATTCGGGCTGAGCGAAGGCGCCATGCCGGATCGGTTCTTCGTCGCCTTGGCGGTGCTTGGTCTGCTGTCGGAGGCTGCCGAGGAGCGTCCGCTCGTATGTTTGGTCGACGACATCCAATGGTTAGACCGAGCCTCGGCGCAGGTCTTGGCGTTCGTGGCGCGCAGACTCCTGGCGGAGCCCGTCGTGATGCTGTTCGGCGCTCGCGAGCCGAGCGAGGAATTCGCGGGCCTGCCCGAGCTCGTGATCGAGGGGTTAGAGGGCGCCGATGCGCAGGCGCTGCTGGCGTCGGTTTTTCCGGGGCGGTTGGACGCGCTGGTCGCCGACCAGATAGTGGCTGAGACTCGCGGGAATCCGCTGGCGTTGTTGGAGCTGCCGCGCGGCCTCTCTGCAGCTGAGTTGGCGGGCGGTTTCGGGTTGCCGGGCGCCGTATCGCTCGAGGGCAGAATCGAAGAGAGCTTCCGGCAGCGCCTTGGAGCGCTTCCCGATGACACCCGACGGCTGTTCCTGGTGGCTGCGGCGGAGCCTTTGGGCGATCCGGCTCTCCTGAGGCGAGCGGCCGCGATTCTCGGGCTCACCGACCAGGCTGTCGAGCCGGCCAGGCGCGCCGCGCTGATCGAGATCGACGGCCGGGTTAGGTTTCGCCATCCGCTGGTGCGCTCGGCCGTTTACGGCGCGTCGTCGCCACCGGAAAGGCGCGAGGCGCATCGGGCGCTGGGCGAGGCGACGGACGCCCAGGTGGACCCCGACCGGCGTGCCTGGCACCTGGCAAAGGCGGCGGCCGGCCCTGACGAGTGCGTCGCGGCCGAGCTTGAGCATGCCGCCGGACGGGCGCAGGCGCGGGGCGGTGTGGCCGCCGCCGCAGCATTCCTCGAACGCGCCGCCGCGTTGACCCCTGAGCCGTCGTCCCGCGCGCGCCGCGCACTCGCGGCGGCGCAGGCCAAGTTCGAAGCAGGGGCGCTTGAAGACGCGCTCGCTCTGCTTGCCACCGCCGACAAGGGCCCATCCGACCAACTCCGACATGCGCGCATCCACCTGCTCCGCGCGCAGATCGCATTCGCCTCCACGCGCGGCAGCGACGCGCCCCCACTCCTGCTCGAGGCCGCACGAGAGTTCGAGCCGGTCGATCCGTCCCTGTCCCGCGCGACCTACCTGGACGCGTTCGCCGCGGCGTTGTTCGCGGGCAGGCTGGCAGCGGGTCGCGGGGTCGTGGCGGTGGCAGATGCGGTGCGCGCAGGTCCGCCGCCGCCGCCGTCCCCGCGTCCCAGCGAACTCCTCCTTCATGGGCTGGCGGTCCGGTTCACCGAGGGCTATGTGGTGGGTGCACCGACTCTGAGGGAGGCGCTGAGCGCATTCGGACGCAACACCGCCCTGCCGGCGGAGGATGCCCGCTGGTTGTGGCTTGCGTGCTGGGTCGCCTCGGATCTTTGGGACGACAAGGCCTGGACACTGCTATCCGGGAGGCAGCTCGAGCTGGCCAGAGACGCGGGAGCGCTCACCGCCCTCACGCTTGCCCTGAGTGCGCGCGTTGCATTTCTTGGGACCTCCGGGGACGTGAGCGCGGTCGAGTCGATGGCCGGGGAGCTGCGACTGATCGCCGACGCCACCGGGATTGCCACATCGCCGTACGGTGCGCTATTGCTCGCTGCCCTCCGCGGGCGCGAGGCCGAGGCGTCGAGGCTGATCAAAATGGTCGTGGGCGAGGCGGTGACTCGGGGAGAAGGTTTCGCGGTGGCTGCCGCCGAACAACTGAGCGGGTTGCTGTACAACGGGCTCGGCCGCTATAACGCAGCCCTTGCCGCGGTCCGGGATGCCGGTGAACACATCTCCGATTTCGGGGCGCCGACACTCGGGGTCGCCGAGCTGATCGAGTCTGCGGTCCGGTCCGGAGAGGTCGAGCTCGCTGGACGCGCGCTTGAGCGGCTTGAGGAGACGACATGCGCGAGCGGCACCGAGTGGGCGCTGGGTGTGCGAGCACGCTCGGGCGCTCTGCTCAGCGAGGGCGATCGCGCCGAGCGCCTCTACCGCGAGGGGATCGAGCGGCTCCAACGCACGCTCGTTCCCCTTGAACTCGCCCGAGCGCACCTCCTCTACGGCGAGTGGCTGCGGCGTGAGCGCCGGCGGCGCAACGCTCGCGAGCAGCTCCGCATCGCGCTGGAGATGTTCACTGGCATGGGCACCGAGGCGTTCGTCGGTCGCGCCGAGCGTGAGCTGCGCGCCACCGGCGAGCGCGTCCGCAAGCGCAGTGTCGACACCACAAGTGAGCTCACGACTCAGGAGGCTCAGGTCGCCCGGCTCGCCCGCGACGGTCTCTCGAACGTCGAGATCGGAGCGCGGCTGTTCATCAGCCAGCACACCGTCGCCTACCACCTGCGCAAGGTGTTCACCAAGCTCGGCGTCACCTCGCGCAATCAGCTCGGCCGGGTGCTCCCCGAGAGCGCGAGCGCAGGTCAGGTGGCGTAGCCGGTCGCCTACCGCAGCTTGCGCAAGATCGTGTGCGGCTTGGCAACCGCGCGGACCTTGGCACGAGCCGCCGACCCGAGACGCCCATCCGCTCCGATCGCGCGAACGGTGATCTGTCCCGCTTCGGTGCGGGGCACGCGGCCGATCCGTGCGCTGGTACCGCCGACGACGACGGTCCGCAAGCGGCCGTCGCGTAGTCGCAGGGCGACCGCGTACCGGCGCGCGCCGCGCGCCCTGTGCCACCGCGCACGCACGACCGCGCCGCGACGCTGCACGCGCAGGCCGCGGGTGGCGCCGGCGTGCACCACGCGGGGCGGGCGGAAGCGGGCGATCGTCAGTCTCGCTGCGCCTTGGCTTGCCGCACCGGCGGTGGTGGCATCGGCCGCGCTCGAGCCCGCGCCGCCGAGCATCGGGACGGGGAGCCCGGCCATCTCGACCTCGGCTTCGATCAGGTGGGTCGCGTTACCGGGCCCGGGTGTGAAGTTCAGATTGCCGGTCTTGCCGCCGTTCACCGTTCCGATCTCGCGGGCGCCCTGCGGCCCCACGTCGAGGAAGGTGACCTTCTCGTCGGGGATCGCGCGGACGTTGTAGCGCAGTGTTCTCGATGCGCCGGTGCCGAGGACGGTGCCCGTGATTCGCGGGGATACGGAGTCATCGGCGGTGAACACATTCGCGAACCCCGACGACGACGGCAGAGGCGTGATCGTGTAGGTGCCGGGGGCGGGATCCTGCAAGCCGACGACCGTCTGGTGCGAGAACGGCGAGCGCATGATCCGGATGTGCCCGACGAGCGTGAGGCACGTGGAGCCGTTGTAGGCGGTCGGGGCGGCGGGCGAGCATGCCCCGGTGCTGCTCGTCACGTCTTGTCCGCCCGGTCCGGTGACGCGCACCGCGGGCGCCTCTTCGTCGCCGCCCAGGCTGATCGCACGGCTTGGATCTCCAGGTGCGATGTGCACGACGTACGGCCGAGCGTCGGCACGCGGCCCGTGCGGTCGAGCATTGCGCGCGGCGTCGAACACGTGGTCCTCGGTGAACCGCGACCACTTGCAGCCGTCGAACGGCCAGATGTAAACGTGTGATGGGAACTGCACGCCGCCGCCGACATTGACCGGCCCGACCGAGAAGCACGCTCCCGCGCCGGCGCTCGAGACGACGCCGAATGCCCCGCCGCAGATCACGTCGACCACACAGGACTGGAGATGACCGGTGAAGTTGAACCGCTTGTTGACCGCGTTGAACTCGCCGGTGAGCCCGCCGTCGAAGCTGACGATCCCGAGCAGGCTCCACGTGACGGCTCCGCCGAACGACACGTAGCCGGGCGCCGCGTACACGACGTAGCCGTGCGCGAGCGCCTCGTCGCCGATGATCGGCAGGTTCACCGTGGCGTCGCCGGCGGCCGCCACCGTAAACGTCGTGAACGTCCGCGGCACAAAAAAGTCCGGAAGCTCGGACAGCTGACTGCGGTCCAGCGTCCAGGGCTCGTCATCGGAGGCGAAAGCCACCCCGACGCCGCCATGGACAGTGACGAGATCCTCGACGCCGAGTTCGGCTCCTCCACCCAGGACCCAGGGATTACGGCTGATGTTGAAGTCGATCGAGTTCAGCGTGACGCCGGGGAAGAGCTCCGGGGGGCACAGGAGCGGGCAGGCAAACTCGAGCGTGGCGGCGGCTCGCTGGAAGCTCGAGCCGTAGAAGAGGATCCCGTTGTTGGGGTGTTCGGGTAGCTGGGGCGCGAACGAGATCTCCGAGCCGAGGAACTTGATCGCGCCGGTGATGCGCAGCGGCTTCGGATCGGCGCTGTCGTAGTCCACGCTGACGTCGTCGATCCCGATCGGGCCATAGCCAATCTCGGGAAGACCGCCCACGTGGATATGACCGATCTGGAGGCCCGTCTCGTTGGACTGCATGAACGTGGATGTGAACGTCGGCCGGCCGGAGCCAAAGGCCGAGCCAAGGATGCTCGGGAGCGCGAGCGAGGCGTCGATCCGGGTGGACCTGCTGTCGTCCTGGCCGCGGATGAAGTACAGCGTCGCGGTTTGCGGCGTGAGCCCGATCAGACCTGGGAGCGCGCCACGGGGGACGTTCATGTCGACGGCCAGCGGCGGCGACTGCCGATCGTAGATCGGGCCGATCGCCGTGAGCGGAGAGCGGACGTCGTGGAAGTCAAACCACGAGGAGGACGGGAGCGGTAGCGCCTTGCCGTTCAGGTCGATCTCGGTGTGGCTCCAGAAGATCGCGTTGAGCTGAGGCGCGATCACGAGCGGGTGGCCGTCCCCGGGATAGAACACGAGCCCATTGATGTACACCGGGCCGCGGCACTCGTAGAGCTCGATCGAGCCGCTGTCCAAGAGGCCCGTGATGTCGCGCCGATCGAGCTGTTGCGAGACACGGCAGTTTGGGGTGTCTCCGGCCGCGATCGCGGTTATGCACAGGACGTTGGCATAGGTGGCGTACCCGCCATTGCTGTTGTACTGATCGATCGCGCGCTGGATCAGCGCTCGATCCTCCGGCGCCGAAAGGTCCCCTGTTCCGGTCACCCGGTGCAGGTCGCATCCCCGGGCTTCGACGACGCCCCATGTCTCGGTTGCCGGCACGACACAGATGGCGTGCGATTGAACCCCGGCGGGCGAGCAGAACGCCCCTTGCGTGTCCCGGTAGTACGTCGCCGCCGCCGCGGGGAGTGGCGCTTTGGCGTTGGCCACGGAGACGTTCTGTGAGACCGAGCTTGTCTGCCCGCCCGCGCCGACCACTGTCAAGCCGACGCGGGCAACGGAGACCGCCCGCGTGCCGGCCCCGCTCGGCCGTGCCCCGGCTGCGGCGAGCAGCTGCGTCTGGACCTGGGGGGTCTGGCAGCTCACATCGGCGGTCCCGTCGCCGTTCAGGTCCCATCGGTAATCCACGGCGTTCTGTGACGCGGCCGCGTTGAGAGTGGTGACGGCACCCGTATGAGCGACGCTGGGAGCGGTGAAGGCTGCCACCGGGAGGGCGCCGCCTCCGCCGCCGCCACCGCCGCCTGTGCCACCGCTGCCGCCACCTCCACCGCCGCTGCCTGCAGCGACCGACAGCGCGGTACTGCCGCTGCTCGGACCGTGCGACGAGTCACCCCCGTACTGCGCGGTGATCGTGTGCGTTCCAGACCCTGCGGAGGCGGGCGTGTACGTGACTTCGCACGAGGCGGCGCCCGGCGTTGGGGTCGCCGTCAGGGCGCACGAGTTGCCCGAGCCAAAGCTGCCGGGCCCGTCGCTTGAGAACGTCACCGCCCCGGATGGGGCGTTTCCACCGGTGGTGTCGGAGACGCTTGCTGTGCACGACGTCGACTGTCCCGCGGTGACCGATGACGGTGAGCACGAAACTGACGTGGACGAGGGGGAGGTAGTGCCGGCAGAGCCGGTGAACACGTACGCCGAGCCCTGCTGCGACGTATTTCCCTCGTCCTCGAATGGCGCCCCGAGCACGATCGTGCCGCCGTCGATGCCGACCGAGAAGCCGAATTCGCCGGCGGAGAACGTGCCCTGCGTAGGGGTGAGCGTCTGCGTCTCGTGCATATCGGTCCAACCACCGGGCGGCTCCGTGAACACGTACGCGGCACCAACCCCGAACGCGACGAACGGGGCGGTGGCCACCACCGTGTTGCCCGAAATGGCCAGCGCAAACCCGAACTCGTCGCCACTGGAGCCCGACGAGGCAGTGAGCGTGGCTGTCGGTTGCGCGTCGCTCCAGCCGCCCGCGGGCTTGACGAAGATGTACGCGGCGTTGTCGCCCTCGGCGACGACGGTATCGCCGGAGGTGGCAACTGCCTGGCCGGTGTTTCCCCCGAAGATCCGACCGCCTGCGGGCGGCGTGAGCTTCGCCGTCTCGTGCTCGTCGGCCCAGCCGCCCTGCGGCTTGATGAACACATACTCAGCCCCGGTGAAGCGGCCGTTGACCTGGTTGCCGATCCGGCTGGCAACGACGGTGTCGCCCGCGATCGCCACGGAGTGGGCGAGATCGTCGCCTGCCACGCCGTCAGAGGCGGTCAGCTTGGCCTGAGTCGGCGTCGCATTGCCCCAGCCACCGGCCGGCTTGACGAATACGTATGCGGCCCCCTGAGCCTGGTTGTTGCCGATGGTCTGGTTGAACGCGCCGGCCACCACCGTGTCGCTCGAGATCGCCAACGAGGTTCCCAACAGGTCGTTGGCACCACCATCGAAGGCGGCGAGCTTCGCCGTCTCGGTGCCGCTTTGCCATCCGCCGGTGACGGGCTTCACGAATACGTACACGGCGCCCTGGTCGGTGTTGTTGCCGATATTGGCATCGGGCGCACCGGCGACGATCGTGTCCCCCGAGATCGCCACTGTCGTCCCGAGCTGATCGTTGGAGAGGCCGTCGGATGCGGTCAGCTTGGCCGCTTCTGTGGCGCTGACCCAACCGCCGGCCGGCTCGACAAAGACGTACACCGCGCCCTGCAGCGGATGGTTGCCGTCGGGGTTCACCCTCGGTGCTCCCGCCACGATCGTGTTCCCGGAAACCGTCACCGAGATCCCCAAATCATCGCTCGTGGTCCCATCCGAAGCCGTCAGCGTGGCGACCTGGACGAACGGGTCGACCCGCAGCGGGTAACGCGCTCCGCGATCATCGAGCCGGAGTGACATCGCCCGGCCCGAGGTCTCGATCCACGCCGGCAGCAAGCGGCCGCGGGCATCGCTGACGATCAGTCCGGAGTAGCGCATCAAGACCCGTCCGTCGCGCGTCAGCATCGCGCTGCGGCGGTCCTCGCTGACACTGGCCGTCACCCCGTCGGGCAAGTCGCCAAGCGCGAGCGTCACCGCATCACGAAGATCGCCGGGCGGACGGAGCGCCAATGTGAAGCCCTGCTCCAGTCCGCGGCGCGTATTCGCATACCACTCGTCGATTCCGCCGCGGCGATAATGCACCGCGTTGGCGTGCGCTCGCGCGGCGGCGGCGCTCGCCGCGGTGAGGCGATCACCGCGACCGAGGGCGCGGAGCCCGAGCGCCCAGGAGAGGCCGTCGCCGGTCACGATGGCCGCTCGCGCCGTGAACTTACCTGTGACCCCCGAGCCCGACCCGACGAACCCGCGAGACGCCTTCCGAATCGCCAGACGTGGATCGTCGGCGCCCAGCGCCCGCGCGATCGCGCCTGCCGCTCCCGCCGGCAGCGCAGCTGACGGGTGGCGTGTCTGTTGCGCTCTGCCGTGGCTTGCGGACCCGAGCTGCCACACCGCGACGGCGGCGACCAGCGTCGCAACCGCGACCGTCGCGATTCGGACCCCCCTGCGAGTCGCAACCGAGTCGTCCGCGCCGGAGCTTTTGACGATCCCCGCTTCAGCGCACCTCATCTCGCTGCGAATCCTTCCGCCGGTGCGCCTTGGTTCGCATCACGGACCGGTGGTGAACTTTTGGCGTCAAAAGTTCACGGAGGCTCCGTGACGCGCGGAGCACTCCCGGCCGGTTAGATGCGCCCGTGAGCAGCCCGCGCCGTACCCGAATGACGCTCGAGCTCGAGGTCGACTCAGAGCCGATCGCGGGGATCCTTCGGGATCGGCGCGGGCGCAGCGTCGAATTCTCGGGCTGGCTCGGACTTGCTGCCGCTCTGGAGGAGGTCGTCAGCTCGGGACGGCGGTCGGCTCCGCCCCCGATGCGTCCTGCGCAGACTCCGCGCGACCCGCGAGCGCGGTCACGAGCTCGTCGCGAGCGTGAATCCCCAGCTTCAGGTACGTCCTCCGCAGATGGCTCTCCACCGTGTTGACGGTGACGAACAGCTGCTGAGCGATCTCCGGGGTGGTGAGGCCGTCGGCGGCCAGACGGGCGACGCGGCCCTCGCTGGGAGTGAGCGAGTCAGCGCCACTGAGCGCGGTCCGGCGCGGCCTGGCGCCACTCGCAATCAGCTCCGCATGCCCGCGTTGCGCCAGGGCCGTGGCTCCGCAGCGCTGCGCCAGCTCGACGCCCTCGCGCAGCGGCTGACGCGCATCCCGGCGGTGGTTGCCGCGCCGCAGCGCGGCACCCAGATCGATCAGCGCTCGCGCCTGGTCCAGGCGGGCTGACGCCCGCTCGAGCGCCGGCACAGCCTCACCCAGGAGCTCGACTGCGTCCGCCCCGCCCGCCATCGCTGCCGCACACCACAACCCGACACCCAGTGTTCGAGCTTGGCCAAGGTCGCGCCCGAGGGAGATCGCGTCGTCGCACAGTTCCCGCGCCCGCTGTGTGTCGCCGAGTTGCGCCAACGCAAGGGCGGCGCCGGTGCGCCAGTCGACCAGGCCGGGATTGCGCTCGCCCCACGCTGTCATCCACTCCCCAACCGCGAGGAAGCTGTCTCTGGCAGCGCCCCAGCTGCCCGTGGCGAGCGCGAGGCGCCCACGCGCCAACGACAGCCAGTTCGTCATGCCGGGCTGGTCGAGACCGAGCGGCACGTTCCAGCCCGCAAGCGCCGTTTGCGCATCACGGATGCGTCCCTGCTCGATCAGTGCCTTCACTTGGGCGCAGACAGCCATCGGGGCGAGCACCCAACGGTCCGTACCGCCGGCCTGAAGCGCAGCGTGCCCGTCGGCCTGCACCTCGGCCAGCTCTCCGAGGCAGTAGTCGCATTCCGCGCGCGATGCCGACGCTATCGCGAAGGCGAACAACGATCCGCGCGCTCGGGCGTCCGCTAATGCGCGGTCAAGCCAGTAGCGCGCTCGCTCGAACGCTTCGGAGTACATCAGGGTGTGAGTGGCGGCGTAGAACAGCTGCGAGTCCGAGGTCAACTCATCGAGCAGCTTGCCGCCGGCCAGCGCGCGCTCGGCGATTGCTTGCGCGACGCTCGCCGGCATACCTTCGGAGCATCTCCACAAAGCGATGTTTGCCAGTAGCTGTCGCTCGGGCGGGCTATCTCCGAGTCGTTCGGGGTCGAGACGGTCGAGAAGCTCGCGATGAGCCGGCCGCGTAGGGAGATACAGAGCGGCCGCGCCCAGCATCTGCGCCTCGAGCTCCTGCCCCAATGAGTGATCGGCTCCGCCCAAGTCGCTTATTGCCTGCTTGATGACGGTGACCGTGTCCGCGAACCGATCCGCGACCGTGTACGCGTTGCCAAGGTCACGCGCGATCAGCGCGCGTTCGCGTATGTCCGCGGTCAGCTCCAGCGCCTCACGCAAGTGCTCGAGTCCCGTTTGGTGTCCGGCGAGAAACTCGGCCAGACCCAGCTCTCGCAGGACGCGAACGCCGCGGTCCCCCTCGATGTGCTCGCGCCGCGCCCGGTTCAAATACGCGACGGCGCTCTCGGGAGCGCCACGGGCGACCGCCTCGGCCGCGGCCTCGCGGAGCACCTTCACGATCCAGCCGTCCCCGCTCGGCTCCACGGCGAGCAGGTGCGAGGCGCAGCGATCCATGGCCGCCTCGCCGGCGGTGAGAATCCTTGCGCTCTCCAGATGCATCTGGCTTCTCTCGCCCGCGCCCAGGTCTGCATAGATCGCGGCCGCGATGATTGGATGCATGAAGCGCAGCGGTCGTCCTCGGGCCAGGATCCCGGCGTCCGCCAGCACGTCCGCCGTATTACGGGCAGCGCCGACCTCCAGGCCGGCCAGCGCAGCCGCGTCGCGTAGCTCGGTGTCGGGTCCGAGCACTGCAAGTGCTCGGGCGAGCTGCGCCGCACCGAACGGCAGTCGCGAAAGTCGCAACATCAGAGCTCTGACGACCGTGTCCGGTACCTGCGCGGCGATGCGCTGAGCGTTCTCGGACTCGGGGCGGATTCCGTCCGCGTGCAGCCCATCCACCAGTGCCCGGAGATAGAACGGATTGCCGCCGGTGGCCTCGAAGCAGGCGCGGCAGAAGTCGGGCTCAGCACCGCTGTCGAACAACTCCCCGATGAACTGCTCCGTGGCGCGCTCGCTGAGCTCCGAAGGCGTGAGCAGCTCAGCTCCGGGCTCAGCCTGGATCGATTCGAGCAACCCGTCGCTGCCGTTTCGCTTACCCGGCCGCAGCGCAACCAGGACCGCAACCGGCAGGCCGTCGAGGCGAGCGGCGAGGAAGCTCACGAACCGCAGCGACGCCGCGTCGGCCCAATGAGCGTCGTCGACGGCGATCAGCAGCGGGCGGCGGGCGGCGAGGTTGAAGCACAGCCAGTAGAGGCCGTGCAGGGAAGCGAACGTCGCGTCGGCCACGGGCCGAGCAGCCTCATCGGGCGCGAACCCGAGCAACGCGCCGCCGATGCCGGCTGCGCCGCCCAGCAGCTTGCGGCGCTCGCGAAGGGGGATGCCGGCGAGCACCGCCTCGAACAGTTGCCTGACGACGCCAAATGCGAACGTGCTCTCGAGCGCCACGCCGCGCGCTCGCAGAACCTCCATCCCAGCCGCCTGTCCGGTCTGGCAAGCCTCGTCGAGCAGACGCGTCTTCCCGATCCCGGCTGGACCCTCGATCAGCACCAGCCGGCCGACTCCTCGCCCCGACTCCTCGATCACCCTCTGAAGCCGAGCGAGCTCTCCATCTCGCTCCAACATCGCCCCATACACCAGGTGTCAGAACCTACTCAATATTCAGTGTCACGCCAAGGGCGGCTCTCACCTGGATGTCCGTCTGGAGAAACGCCGTTCGTCTTAGGGGCAAAGCCGGCACCGGGCCGGCTCAACCATCGAGGGTTCCAGACATGTCGATCCATCAGGAAGCGATCATTGACGCGGCGCCGCAGCAGGTCTACGCGGTGCTCACCGACGGGGAGAAGTTCGCGGCCGCGACGGGGCAGCCCGCGCGCGTCAGTGACCAGGAGGGCGAGCGATTCACGCTGTTCGGCGGGCGCGTGGAGGGCCGGCAGATCGAGTTGGTGCCCGGCGAGCGCGTGGTGCAGGCGTGGCGCTTCGGCGGCGCCCACCCCGAGACGTGGGAGGCCGGGGTCTACTCGGTCGTGCGCTTCACGCTGAAGCCGGACGGGGATGCCACGAGGTTCGTGATCGATCACGACGGCATCCCGTCGGAGTCGGAGGAGCGCATCGCGACGGGCTACCCGACCTTCTACCAAGGCCCGCCGGCGAATTACTTCGCCGCGTAGGCGATCCGCACGTTCCGGAAGCTCACTGGCGCCATGTTGCTCGAAGCCGAGCGTGTCGTCGAGTCGCTCAAAGCGCTACGGCGCGAGCGACCCGATGCGAGTTGACTTCAGCGAAGTGACGGGCAGTCGGGTGCGGTGACCGATCCGGCTCTGGCTCGATCCGTTGGCGTAGCTCGTTCTCGATGCGGCGCAACATCCGTGAGACCTGCATCTGCGAAACACCGATCCGGTCGGCAATCTCTTTTTGTGTGAGTTCGTCGCCAATTCGCAGTGCAAGCACCCGGCAGGACGCAGCTTCTTGACCGCGGCGGCCAGAGTCGCAGACGTGTCGACCTTCTCATAGCCCTCGTCGTCAGATCCGATCGACTCGTGGACCAGGGCCGATTCGTCGCGCGAGTCGCTGACAATCGGCTCATCCAAAGATGCCGCATGCCGTGCCGCGATCGCCTCCAAGCCCTCCAGCACCTGTTCGGTCTCCACCCCGAGGTACCATCTCGTCAGCCGTGAGGCTGCCGACCGCGCGATCGCCAGATCCCCCTCAGAGGCCACGGCACCCGTGACCCGACCCTCGGCCTGTGCGACCCCGGAACCTGGCGGGCCGACGAGAGGTGCGCGGCGCTAGTTGTCTTGCGCGCAGCCGTCTTCGTCGTCGTGGCCGCGCCGCGGACCGCGTCAGCCGCCCCCGTGGTCGTGACCGTCTTGGTTACACACACGGCAGCACCGGACGCGGGTTTCGATCTCGTGGCTGAATTGATGTGACCGACTGGTCTGTGCGGGGTAGGTGTATGTACGGGGTGCGAGAAAGACCTTCCGCGCGCTCCTCGCAGTATCGGGTAGGGACGGTTTCGATGGCGATGGTCGCCGGCGAGACCGCATCTAGTCGCTTATCCGACTCATCCCTATCTAGGAGCTTCACATGAGTGCTACCAGCGCCCCAACGGGCCGCGGGCTCGACCAGCCCACCAACGGTCAGACCGGAGCTGCGGTCCGCCACGACGTCATCGATCATGGTCGTCGTCTGTCGACTGAGACGAAGTCGGCGTTTAAGACGACCGAGTTCGTCGCATACGTCGTTGGTCTTGCCGGCATTTTGATCGCGGGAGCGGTCACGAAGGCGAGCAGTTACGGCGCCAACCACGACCCGTTCCGCGCCGACCGCGTCTGGCTGTACGTGACAGTTCTGACTGTCGGGTACATGATCAGCCGCGGGATCGCGAAGGCCGGCAGCCGCCAGCCGTACGACGAAAAGGCCTGACCAACGGCCTGACTACCGCTTCGGCGGGGACTGGTTGCGGCAGTCCCCGCCGTCGGGTGCCCGCGGCCACGGCACTCCTGTCGTGACCGACATGTTCCTCTACCAGTAATGGAGGCCGACTCGCATGAGTCAATCAAACCGAAAGCTCTTGCAGTACGCCAAAGAACCTCACGGCGGCGCGGCTGCCACGGCGCGCTTTGGGGTGACGCAGCTTTGTGAAACCTCGCCGGCTCAGACGGCCAGCCAGTCAACGCGGGCCCTTTGATGCGCTTCGTCATCTATGCGCTGTTGTTCGCGGCGCTGGTGTTCCTGATCAGCGGCGGGCACTTCCTTTTCCTCCCGTTGTTCTTCTTGCTGCCGCTTGGCGGGATGTTCGGTCATCGCCGACGACACGGACAGCTCTGGTATCGCACGACGAGGAGATACTGATGCCGACACACCATTGCACCCGGGGCCCCTTGCGGTCCGGGGGCTTTATTTGGGAAACCGGAAGCGAGCCGATCGTGTGGTGGAGTGGGGGGCTTGGCGATGAGGATGCGTCGGCTCGGAAGGCTGACCATCGCTGCGTCGCTGGGCCAGGCGGCCTGGGCGACGCGACGCCAATGGCAGGCGTTGCCCCCCGAGCGCCGCAGTCGCCTGCAAGCTCTGCTGTGTCAGTCCGCCGGCGGTCCAGCGAACCTCTCTGAGACCGATCGCCAGGAACTCCGCCTGCTCATCGGCGAGCTCAACCTTGGCGAGGTGCTGCGCAACAGCGCGAGTCGCGCCGGTCGCCGTGGGCGACGCTGGTGAGGATAAGCACGTTGGTCGTCCCTAGCCAGGAATTCAATCTCAAGGAACTCATGACAACCTCCAAGCTTTTCTCCCCCGCGCTACGGCGCATCGCGACACTCGTGCTGTTGGTCGGGATGCTGGCTCTCGCCGGCTGCGGCAACGCGACGAAGACCGTATCCAGCACTGGTGCAAATGGACAGGTGACCACGCAGACGGTTCCCAACGTGCATTTCGCCAAGACAAAGTTCGTGCTTCACGCAGGACTGGCCTTCGGAGCGATTCACCGCTACATCTACAAGCCGCTGCGCGCCGGAGCGCTACACAGCGGAGCTCCCGGGCGCGTCAAGGTGCTCCTCAAGGGAGCGGCTGCCGCCGTTTTCGCGGTACACGAGCTGAGGCTGGCCCACGATGACGCGCTTTCCTCCGACCTGCTGCGCCCATTGACGAACAGAGTCGACGGCCTAAGCAGCAAACTCACTGGACTGGTCGGCGGCTTGAAAAACGGGTCAGTCAGCCCGGCCGCGATTCTCAGCGCCAACGGCGCCGCTGGCGCGCTCGGCTCCGCAAGCAACAGCCTCGGGGTCGGGATCAAGGACATCTCCTCCGGCGTCCACTAGCCCGACCGGGCCGCGCGACCGGCGTCCAACAGGCCGCGAGGCTCTCGTGTCCAGCGACGCCGACCGGGTCATACGGGACTACACAGCGATTCAAGGAGGGCTCATGCCCGACGAAGACGGCAACACTAAAGCCGACGAAGAAATAAGCCGGTCCCGGCAACCCCACGTGGGTTGACCACAACTATGCCGGCTGCTGGACGGTTAGAGCGCCGCTTATTGGATGGCCATTACAACCACGGTGGCGTCGTCCTCCAGGGGTTCACGCCAGGCCTCGGTTACCGCCTGGTGGATCGCCATCGCGGTCGACGCTGCGGTTGGGCTGTTGGCACGGTCGAGTGCTCGCTTGATCCCGTCCGCGCCGAACGTGCCTCCGCCCTTCACCTTCCGTTTGATGATGCCGTCGGTGACGAGGATCAGCCGTTCACCGGGGTGCAGCTGTCGCGTCGTGAGCTTGAAGTTCTGTGGGGCGTCGATACCCCCCAGCGGCGGATGTTGGGGGCTGTCGAGCGCGGCCAGGTTTCCGTCCGTCTTGAGCAGGTACGGCGGCGGGTGTCCACAGTTCGCCCAGGTGAGGGTGGCGGTGGCAGCCTGCCAGCGCGCGAATATCGCAGTCACGTAGAAATCGTCGTTGTCGAGACGCCGCACCGTCTCGTGCACCGCTTTGAGCGCGTCCTCTAGGTCCTTACCGCTTCGGCGCGCGGATCGCAGCGCCCCGAGGGCTGCTGCCCCAAGCCCCGCGGCGGTAGGCCCGTTGCCCGCGGCGTCGGCGATCGCCAGCCACGCGCCGTCGCGGTTCTCCACGAAGTCAAACCAGTCCCCTCCGACTTCGTAGGCAGGAAGCAGGGCCCCGGCTAGCTGTGCGCCGGCGATGCGGGCGATTCGTGGCGGTAATAGGTGCTGCTGGACCTCGGCGGCCGGCGTCGTCGGCTTGCGACGCCTCACCGCCTCTAGGTAGTCGGTGTATTCGTTCGCCAGCTCGAGCGCAGCCGCGCCTTGCTTGGCAATGTCCGCCAGATCACCGAGCGGGGTCCCTACGCACAAGAGGAGCCCGGTGACACGCCCTCGCAGCCACAGCGGCTCGGCAACGCAACCCGGCAGCCGTTCCTGCAGGCGGTCAAGGAACTCCGGGAGGCCCTCGGGCACGATCTCGGGGCCTAGTGCAGGTGGCGAATCGAGCTGGTCTGGAAACTCCTCCGAGCCCGCCAGGCGAAACAGGCGTGATCCGTCGATGTCGACGATGTACAGCGCGATCGCGACGCCGGCGACGCGACGCGCCTCCGCCACGAGCTGGTCGGCGACCAGGTGCGGGGGGACCTCGTCCAGGACGCGGGTCACGTCCAGCGCCAGCGGAGCCTCACGGCCCAGTTGCCCGGGCGCGCGGAACGGCATCGTCGCGACTCGACCGCTTACGCTGCCCGGGGAGCCGGACTCGACGTCCTCGACCTCGGCGAGAGCCCGCTCGAGCTCCTGACGCGTCGGAAAATGGCGGTAGAGCGTCGATCGCCCGACGCCGGCGGCGGCGGCGAGTTCCCCCATCGTGACGTGGCGGTCCCCCACCAGCATCCGCGCAGCACGGAGAATCCGCTGGCGACTGGCCAATGCGTCAGAGCGCATGAGGGTGCGCATGCCGGACGCGGCCAGACCTTCTTCTGGGGCTGGCGCGGGCTCCGCCATCGCCTCACTTGTAGCACCTGGGCACATTCGCTAATCGGTCTTCAGAACGTCCACTTGGTCAAGGCTGTCCAAAGCAGCCTCCAACCTTTAGATCCGCCGTTGGACGGCGTGCCCCATTTGGAACATCTTGTCCCAGCTTGGCGGCCTACCCAGCCAGCGCCATCTCGGACCCATGAGGTGACGACACTTCCGCGATTTCGGTCAAGTGTCCCAATTATCCCTGTTTATCCCGGTTGAGGAGGGGGAGCTATAGCGTGAGTCGCCGCTCCGGACCCTGGTGGCGTATCGAATCATCCCATCTGGAGCACCATGCGAGACAGAGCTGGAGTTCGGTGGCCAATGCGGCCGCGACCCCTAGAGCCCACTCAACGCGATCGACAACGCGGTGGTACAGCGCGGCTTCAGACGGGACACGCAGGTTGATCGGATCAAACACACACATCCCGAGAGGGGCAGCAGATGGCTGAGATGACCGAAGCATATGAGTGGCGGGGTCGGACGATCGTCGGCAGAGACGGCGAGAAGATCGGCAAGGTCAGCGAGATCTATTTCGATGGCGAGACCGACAAGCCGGAGTGGGCGACCGTCAGCTCGGGCCTGTTCGGCACCCAGTCGCACTTCGTGCCGCTGGCGGATGCCTCGCCCGCCGGCGAGGACGTTCGTGTGCAGGTGAGCAAGGAGGAGGTCAAGGACGCGCCGAGCGTGGACCCGGACGGCGAGCTCTCCGAGCAGGAGGAGCAGCGGCTGTTTGAGCACTACGGGGTGCCGTACACGACCGAGGACAGCACCACCGCGCAGGGCACGCCGCAGGGTGTTTCCGAGGGTGGCGATCGCAACGGCCGTGACGGCGATGACGCGATGACGCGGTCTGAGGAGGAGCTTCACGTGGGGACCGCCTCCCGCGAGGCCGGGCGCGCGCGACTGCGCAAGTACGTGGTGACCGAGCAGGTGCAAAAGACGGTGCCGGTCAGGCGCGAGGAGGTGCGGGTCGAGCGCGAGCCGGTCACCGACGCCAACGTCGACGAGGCGATGTCGGGCGCGGAGATCTCCGAGGGTGAGCACGAGGTCGTGCTGCACGAGGAGGAGCCGGTGGTGGAGAAGCGCACCGTTCCCAAGGAGCGCGTGCGGCTCGGCAAGGACACGACGACCGAGGAGCGCCAGGTCTCAGAAGAGGTTCGCAAGGAGCAGATCGAAGCCGAAGGCGCCCAGGAGTGCTGAGCAGAGCAGTCAGCCGTCGGCGGGCCAACCGCCTGTCGACGGCCGACCGCGCAGAGACACCACGATTTACGAGGAGCTTGAATGAGCACAGGAACGAGCACCAAGAAGAGCAAGACCAAGCCATCTGCCGGCCGCAAGCCGAAGAACAAGAAAAATGGCGGCCTGGGGGGTGCGATAGCCGGATTTGCATCGAACTTACGCCCGGCGAGGAAAAGCACGCGCGCACGGAAGTCGTCGAACAGACGGCTGGACCGCATCGCCGCCGGCGCCGGAATCGGTACCCGCCCACTAAGGCCCTCCAGGAAGGGGCTGGTCGGCATCGCTGCCGGGGCAGGGCTCGGAGGGGTTGCCGTGGCAAAGCGTCGCCGCCGCGCCCATCGGAACGAGGCGACCAATCGGCCGCCCGGCGAGACCCCGGCTTCTGCCGTGCAAGGCGTTCCAGCGGCTGTCCACCCCGACCACGCAAACGACCCCAACGGACGTGGAGAACATGGAGGGCCCAAAGGATCGGGTTTTGCAGATGCTGCGTGACCGCGGCGATCGCGGCCCAAGCCCAGCCCCTGCTCGGCTGCTGTCGACGCCGTCAGAGAACCGTCGCTGCAGCTCGCCGGCAAAGAAGACCCCACCGAGCCGGCATAACGACAACGGCGTGCTCATGTCTCCCAAGCGCCCCCCGCGGATGCTTATCGTTCTGCGGCGGCGATGCTCGTGAGGTGGGTCTGGATCAGCTCCGCGCAGCGTTCGGTTTCGACAAGCCAGGGACCGTGACCGCCGGGCACCTCATGAAGCATCGCCATCGGGATCTGGTCGATCGAGGGGCGGGCGCGTTGGGCGGAGAGGTAGGGGGCGTGTGTTCCCCAGATGAACATCGTGGGCGTTGCGATTGCGGCGAGCTCTGGGCCCGTGAGTACGCTTTCGGGCCGCGGCCTCCGGAAGTGGTCGATTGCGTGCATCAGCGAGGTAACGGTTCGCGCGTTCTCGGGCCGTCGGGCGGACAGGCGCAGGGCCTCGATCAGTGAATCCGGTGCGGCGGACACTTCGGCGTGACCGAGACCTTGGGCGAGCAGGCGTCGATAGACGCTGCGCGGTCCGGGCGAGCGCAACACCGCCACCGCGACGCCACGCACCGTCAACAGCGACAGCGGCATGCGTACGCGGACGCCCTCCAGCGCGACCGCCGGCTCTCCGATCGCGACCAGCCTGGAAATCCGATCCGCGCCCGTGGCCGCGTACCAGAGCCCCAGCATGCCGCCCAGCGAGTGGCCGACGAGCGGCGCCCGGTCGAGCTCCAGCGCATCGAAGATATCGTCGATCAACTCGCCCGCGTGCTGCCGGACGCGACCACGTCGATAGATGAACGGGTCCGACAGCCCATGACCGGGAAGGTCCACCGCGAGCAACCGCCAACCCGAAAGCGCGTTCAACAACGGCGCCCACGCAGCCGCGCTCAGGGACACGCCATGAAGTAGCACCACCGCCGGGCCGCTGCCGCATGAAAGCAGTCGCACGCGCACGCCGGTCGTCGCGAGCTCGAGAAACGATTCCTCAACCTCCGCACCGATGGTGGCGAACAGGTCGGCCTCGGCGGCCCGGATGCGCCGCTCGAGGGTCATGTTGTCCAAGCGGCAATGTCGGCGAGCCAGGTCCGCACCAAGCGTTCCTCGTTGCCGCTGAGGCCGGCGAGCGCCGTCCGCTCGACCGCGCGGACGCGGTCTGTCGCGGCCTCCAGGATCTCGCGGCCGCGCTTTGTCGGGCGGACGAGAACGACCCGTTGGTTCCTGGGTCTGCGTTCAAGCAGGCCTGCCGTCTCGAGCTCGAGGACGGCAGCGTGCATCGTTTGCCGCGTGACCTGGGTAATGCGCGCCAGCTCGGAAGACGAGAGCTCGGGGTTGGTCTCGAACACGCTGAGGATGACGTACTCCTGCGCAGACAGCCCGAGGTCTTGCAGCTCATCCTCGAGCGCGGCGCGGAACCGCTGGTGGGCCAGCCGGAACAGATAGCCGAGGTTGGCCTCCGGTTCTGGAAGCGGCCGGTGCAAGGTTGTCAGTCCCACTGACACAAGCGCAACTGTATCACCTTGTCAGAATGCCTGACAACTAACGGGCAGACGGAACGTCGTCGCGGGCCCCGCGCTCCATCACTCGGGCGACTTCGTGGCGCGAGGAGACGTCGAGCTTGCGGAAGATGCTGCGCAGGTGGGTCTCGATCGTCTTGACGCTCAGGAACAGTTCGCGGGCGATCTCCGGGTTGGTACGCCGGTCGACGACGAGGCGCCCTACTTGGATCTCGCGTTGGGTGAGCGTCTCCAGACCGGCTCCATGCACGTTTGCGGCTCGCGTGCGGCGGTGCAGGTGCCGCCCGAGTTTGCGCAGCTCGCGCTCGGCCTCGTGGCGGTAGCGGACCGCGCCGCATGCGTCGAGCTGCTCGACGGCCCGCTCGAGTTCGGCCACGGCACGCGCCCGCTCGTCGCCGCAGCCGAGTGCGCGGCCTGCGAGCGTGCGCGCCCGAGCGGCCTCGACACAGGCGCCGACGGAGTCCGCCGCCGTAGCGGAGGCCAGCGCGTGGCGAGCGGCGGCGGGTGCATCTCCTCGCTCGAGCGCGACCGCCGCAGCGGCGCGGCTCGCCATCGCGCTGGTCAATGGGAGGTCCAGCTCCGCGGCCAGCGCCGTCGCACGGCGCGCCACGCGCTCGGCGGCGATGGGTTGCCTGACTGCGAGCCAGCAGCGGGTCAGGAGCTCGAAGTAGTTCGCCCTCCAGCCGCTGGCGATTCGCGGCAGCTCCTCACCGCCGGCGGCCGTCAGCAGGATCTCGATGGCGCGCGCGGCCTCCCCGCTCTCGTAGAGAGTGCTGGCGAGTGCGACGCTCGCGTAAGTGGACACAAGGGTGTCGTCGAGATCGCGTGTGACCTCGACGCTCTCTCGGGCGGCGCTCGTCGCTGTGTCAAGGTCGCCTCCCGCCAACGCTGTGAACGCGCGACTGAGCAGGTTCCACCCGAGCGCCTGGGCGTTCCCGGAGAGGCGGGCCGCGTCGACCGCCTCGTCGAGCACGTCCGCCGATTGCGCTATCCGGCCGGTCGTGTGGAGCACGTGACTGAGCACGGGCATGAGGATCGGGGAAATGTCCCCCTGTCCTGTCGCTCGGGCGATCGCGAGGCCACGTTGCGCATGCTCGCCGGCGTGTTCGTAGCGGTGCAGGTACAGCTCGGCGGTGGCGAGATTGGCGAGGGCGTCCAGACGAAGCCCGAGTTGGTCGTCGCCCAGCGCGTCCACGAGTGCTGCCGCCTCGGAGCTGCGCGACTTCGCGTCCGTAATGGCGCCCAGAAATGCAGCGGCGACGGCCAGCACCGCCGTGCTCGCAGCCGTGAGCGGCGGATCCGACAGGTCCTGCGCGGCGGCGAGCGCCCGCTCGCCCCACTCGCGCATCGCCTCGTATTCCAGGCGGTAGAAATCGCCGACGGCCAGCTGGATCATGAGCGCCACGGCATCGGCGGGGGAAGCATTCGATAATCCACTCAACGCGGCTTTCAACCGCGTTCGCGCGATGTTGTGGTGCCCGAGTAGCTGCTCGATGCCAGCACAGGCGCCGACGAGGCTCAGATGCAGCCGAGTGTCCTCGCGCGGTGTCAACGCGATTGCCTCTAGCAGCGCACTACGACTTTCCTCGAACCGACCGGTGGCGGCTTGCGCCCGCGCGAGCGACATCAGGAGCCCGACGCGCTCTGCTTGCGGCGCGCTCTCGGGCATTAGGCCGAGCGCGATCCTGAACCATCGCGCGGCGCTCACCGGCGCGCGATGCGCGGTCGCCTCGCCCGCCTCGCGCAGCACCGCAACCGCCGCCAGGTCGCCATGGTGTGCGGCATGCTCGACGTGGTGCGCCCGCGCGGCGGCCGGTGCGCCGCGCGCAGCCAGCACGTCGGCGTTGTGGGCGTGTGCGGCGAGGCGCAGTCCCGGCGGGCACGACTCATAGACGGCCCGCCGTACAAGGGGATGTCGGAAATGAAATCGCCGCGGGACCTCGTCGGGTCGGACGAGGTCGCTGCCGATCAGTTCGTCGAGCGCCTCCAGCGCTTGCCAGTCCTCCATGCCGGCTGTCGTCGCCGCGAGGTCCAGCTCGAATGGGTCGCCGGCGACGGCGGCCGCCTCGGCCAGGCTGCGCGTCGTCGCCGAAAGTGCATCGAGTTCGCCGATGATCGCGGCCGAGATGGCCTCGGGCACGCCGTCACTGCCGCGAGTGGTGCTCGCGCCGGTGCCGTCGCCGCCCATGAGGGCGAGTTGGAGCAGGTAGAACGGGTTGCCCCCACTGGCCTCATAGATGCCCTCGCGTTCGGCGCCATCGAGACTGGCGATCAAGGTCCTCGCGTCGGCGCGCGTGAGTGGGCCAAGGTCGATCGGATGGACGCCGTCGGCATCCTTCGTCGCCCTTTCCATGGCGGCCATCAGCCCGCGATCGGCCTGCCCACCGCGCAACGTGGCTGCCACCATCACCGATCCGCGAGGAGGATGCCTGAGCAGGTAAGCAGTCAGCTCGAGCGACGCTCCGTCCGCCCAATGAAGGTCATCGAGCACCACGACCAACGGCTGCCTGACGGCAAGGCTCTCGATCAGGTCTCGTACCGCGCGGTGGGCGCGGAAGCGCTCCGCCGCGGTGGTTGGCTGGTCGCTCCCTGGATTGAGCGAGCTCAGCGCGGGGAACACCCCCGAGAGCTCGCCCAGATCCTCTGCCGACAGGCGCTTGAACTCCCGCGGATCGAGCGATTCGAGGTACTCGTCGAACGCGTCAACAACGACGCCGAATGGGAGCTCTCGTTCGAACTCCGCGGCGCTGCCACGAAGAGCAAGGCAGCCACGCTGCTCAGCCTGACGAACGAGCTCGAGCAGCAGGCAAGTCTTGCCGATCCCGGGCTCGCCCGTGACGAACACGAAGCGTGGGTTGTGCGCACACGTCTCCTCGAGCAGCTGCCCAAGCAATTCCAGCTCGCGGTCTCGGCCGACGAGGGGCTGAGCCATTTGACGCACGATGAGTCAGTTCCTGGTACGGAGCCTACCTACGAAGAGCTACGTGGGGGCTTTTCTCAACCAGGGTGTTGCCCCGATGTTGCGCGCGGCCGGCTGCCGGATGCTGAAGCGGTGCCACAGTTCATGCTGCAACACGTGCACACTGCGCGCGAATGCGGTGCCGTGTTTGCCTCCTTCAAGGCCTTCGACAGCCCTTTGCGCCACCAGATGGCCGTCTGCTCGTGCCACTTCGGGACTCATCGGATCTGGTGGCAGGTCGACGCGCCGTCAGATCACGAGGCACTCGCGCAGTTGCCTCGCTATGTCGCCGAGCGCACGACGGCGATCCGTGTTGGCGATATCCAAACACCCTGACGCGCCGAATTCCAGGGTGCGGTTAAGGGGTTTCACCCGATGTCCCGAGGAGCCCCGGCAGCGACGCTAAGGCACGCCGGTCATCACGGCCGGCAGGTCACCAGGGGGTCCCCATGGCAACTGTCGTTTCGCCGCAACTGCTCGATGTCACCCAGCCGGAGGTGACGGTCCGGGCGCTGGAGATCGCCCGACACTACGGCGAGGGAGACAGCGCGGTTCACGCGCTGCGCGGCGTCGACCTCGACCTGAGGACGGAGCGGCTGACGGCCATCATGGGCCCGTCGGGCTCTGGCAAGTCCACGCTCATGCACATCCTGGCCGGGCTCGATCAGCCCGACGAAGGGCGGGTATGGATCGGCGACATCGAGGTCACCGACCTCGACGACGCCGGACTGACCGCGCTGCGCCGCGACCACATCGGCTTCATCTTCCAGTTCTTCAACCTGCTGCCGATGCTCACTGCGGAGGAGAACATCCTCTTGCCGCTCGAGATCGCCGGGCGCAAGCCCGACGCGGACTGGTACGGCGAGCTGGTCGCCAAGGTCGGCCTGAGCGAGCGCCTCAGCCATCGCCCCAGCGAGATGTCCGGCGGCCAGCAGCAGCGCGTGGCGGTCGCCCGCGCCCTGGCGTCGAGGCCGACGGTGATGTTCGCCGATGAGCCAACCGGGAACCTCGACTCGACGACGAGCGGCGAGATCCTCGAGCTGATGCGCGACTTGGTCGACGGCTTCGGCCAGACCACCGTCATGGTCACGCACGACCCGCACGCAGCGGCGATCGCGGACCGCGTGCTGTTCCTAGCCGATGGCGAGATCGTCCGCGACCTCGACGCCTGCGACGCGCACACGGTCATCACCACGATGGAAGAACTGAGGGCCTCATGAGGCGCGTGGCACTTAAGGGCCTCTGGTGGCGTCGCGGCCGCGCGGTGCTGACGGCGTGCGCGGTCGTGCTCGGCGTCGCGATGGTGAGCGGCACGTTCATCCTCACCGACACCATCAACAAGGCGTTCGACACGATCTTCCAGGACTCCTATTCCAAGACCAGTGCGGTGATCTCCGGCCGCGAGGTCGTCAAGGACGCCGCCAGCGGCAATGCGACCGTGCCCGCCTCGCTGCTGGACCGCGTGCGAGCCAACAGCAACGTCGCGGCCGCCACCGGCGCGGTGTTCAATCTCAGCGGCACGTCTGATCCGACCAAGCTGATCGGCAAGAACGGCCAACGGCTGGGATCGAGTCAGAACGGGCAGTTCGGGTTCGGCTTTGATCCAAACGCCGAGCGCTTCAATCCGCTCTCGCTAACTGACGGTCGCTGGGCCTCCGCCCCTGGCCAGGTGGTGATCGACAAGGGCACCGCGACGGACAACGGCTACCACGTGGGAGACCGGATCGGCGTGGCTGCGCGCGGCCCGGTGCGTCAGTACACCATCACCGGAATCGCCCGCTACGGGACGGTCAACTCGATCGGCGGCGCGACGATCGCCGTCTTTGACGTGGCGACCGCGCAGGCGCTACTGGGCAAGCGCGGCCAATTCGACACGATCTTCGTTGCCGCCCGCAAGGGTGTGTCCTCCGAGCAGGTCGTGCGCGACCTCCGTTCGGTGGTGCCGGCCACCGCTCAGATCAAGACCGGCCAGCAACAAGCTGACGCCGACTCGAAAGCCACCCAGGACAACAGCAAGTTCATCCAGATGTTCCTGCTCGGCTTTGGCTTCATCGCGGTGGGCGTCGGCGCGTTCGTGATCTTCAACACCCTGTCGATCACGCTCGCCCAGCGCATCCGTGAACTCGCGACGCTCCGCACTCTCGGCGCGTCACGACGGCAGATCAAGCGCTCGGTGCTGACCGAGGGGCTGGCGATCGGCGTGTTCGCCTCCATCGTCGGCCTGGTGCTCGGCCTGGCCCTCGCAAAGGGCCTGAACGGGCTGTTCCAGCTGTTCGGCATCGACCTGCCCCATGCCTCGACGGTGATCCAGCCCCGCACCATCATCGTGGCGCTTTCGCTCGGGACCATCGTGACGCTGATCGCAAGCCTGTCCCCCGCCCGGCGCGCGACGCGCATCGCGCCGATCGCCGCCATGCGTGAGGGCGCCACCCTCCCGCCGCGGCTTGGCACGCGCAGGCCCTCGATTCCGGTGGCGATCCTTGCCATCGGGGCCGTGCTGTGCCTGGGGGGCGCGTTCGGCGGCGGCTCGATAGGCCAGTCGATGATCCTCGTCGGCCTCGGCTCAGTGGCGCTCTTCCTCGGCGTGATCATGATCGCCGGTCGGCTCATCCGGCCGCTTGTCGCGATCGTCGGCGCCCCGGCGCGGCGCTTCGGCGGTCCCCCGGGCCGACTGGCTAGCGGCAACTCAACGCGCAACACCACGCGGACAGCCACCACTGCTGCCGCGCTGATGATCGGGCTCGCGCTCGTCACGCTTGTCGCGACGATGGCAAGCGGCTTTCGCGCTTCGGGGCGAAGCGCCGACGAGAAGACGGTCAAGGCCGACTATGTCGTGACCTCCAAAAGCGGCTTTGACACCATCCCGGCCGCGGTCGGGGCCGCCGTCGCACGCGCTCCGGGAGTCACGGATGTCTCCGCTGTCCGCCACGACGAAGCGAAGGCATTCGGCAGCACCATTAGCGTCGACGGCATCTCCCCGTCATTCGCGGCCAGCGTCAAGCAGCGCTACAGCAAAGGCTCCGACGCGGTCATCCCGCGTCTCGGCAGCTCGGGCGCGATCGTCACGAAGGGGTTCGCCGACGACCACCGCCTCGGGATCGGCAGCGGGCTTACCGTCACCACCTCGGCCGGCCGCCCTATCAGCGTCAGGGTCGTCGCGATCACCGACCCGCGAGGCGACCTGACCGGCGACGTGCTCATTTCGCAGGCCGCGTTCGACGCGAGCTTTCCCCGACCGAGCGATCTCTACGTGTTCGTGCGCACGGCCGACGGCTCGAGCGCCACGACGACCGCCGGCATCGATCGCGCCGTGGCGCAGTTCACCGAGGTCGACGCCCACACGCGCGCCGGCTGGATCGACTTCCGAGGCAAGGGCCTGAGGCAGTTCCTGATGCTCCTCTACGTGCTCCTCGCTCTGTCGATCGTCGTTAGCCTGTTCGGGATGGTCAACGCGCTCGTGCTCACGGTATTCGAGCGCACCCGGGAGATCGGCATGATGCGCGCCGTCGGCATGAGCCGCCGGCAGGTCCGCCGCATGGTGCGACACGAGAGCGTGATCACCGCGCTCATCGGAGCCGGGCTCGGCCTACCGGTCGGGCTGCTGGTGGCGGCGGCGATGGCTGGGGCGCTCGACAGCCCCTTCGTCCCGCCCGTCCCATCGCTGGTGATCTTCACGCTCGTGGCGATCCTCGCCGGCGTGCTAGCAGCGATCGCCCCCGCGCGACGGGCCGCGAAGCTGAACGTCTTGCGCGCGTTGCACTACGAGTAGTCCGGAGCCGCTACGACCGTCGCGCCGGAACAGATCGTCGGCGCGACGGTCCTTTGTTGGGAGGGCGCGGGCGGGGGTGGTCGGGTGGCGGGAGAGCAGGAGCGGAATCCGCCTTCCCGAATGCTGCAGCATGGCCAGTTCGCTGCCGGATGGGCTGAGCGTTGCGCGCAACCGTGATCTGCGCGGGAGGGCTCGACATCCCCAGTACCGGCGGGTACTGCTCTGTCTTGTTGCGGTGTTTCCGGTGCTGGCGTTGCTGGACGTGTTCGGGCAGCGCCCGACGGTCAGCACCGCGCATGCCGCGGCCGCCGATCTGAGAGTCACAGCGCCGGCCCGTTTGCGCAGCGGGCTGATCTTCCAGGTGCGCGTCGAGGTAGTTGCCCACCAGACCATTTCGGTGCCCCAGCTCATCTTCTCCCAGGGCTGGTGGGAGTCGATGAGCGAGAACTCGATCGAGCCCAGCGCGACCGACGAAACCAGCAGCAACGGACGCGTGTCGTTCACCTACAACAAGCTGACAGCCGGCCACACACTAATCATGTGGCTGTACTTCCAGGTCAACCCGACCAACGTGGGTAAGCGCAGCGAGGATGTCGAGCTCAACGATGGCTCGAAGCAGATCACGAGTATCCACCGCTCCCTGACGATCTTCCCCTGAGCCAGAGCCATGGACCTCGTCATCCGGGCCGCCGTCATCTTCTTCTTCATCTTTCTCGTGACCCGGATCGCTGGGCGACGTCAGCTGAGCGAACTTGAGCCGTTCGACGTGATCCTGCTCGTCGTCCTCGGCGACCTTGTGCAGCAGGGCATCACCCAGAGCGACGAATCAGTCACCGGCACACTGATCGTGATCTCAACGGTCACGCTGCTGTCGGTGAGTGTCGGATGGCTCTCGTTTCGGTTCGGCCGAGTGCGGCTGATCACCGAAGGAGAGCCGATCATCCTCATCCACGATGGGGAGCTCGTCGAGCCAAACCTGCGGCGGGAGCGGCTCACGCGTGGCGACCTCGAGGAGGAGGTCCGCCGTCAGCAGCTCACCACCTTAGACGAGGTCCGCTGGGCGATCCTCGAGGACGGCGGCACGATCAGCATCATCCCGAAACAGTGATCCCGATGTAGAAACTGGAATCTGTGTCGCGGAATCTCCAACTTCGGGACTTCCTGCGCGCCCGGCGCGGCAGGGGCGAAATCTCACTCCATCGGACTCCGTGCTCGACGCGATCGCTCGGGCGCTACGGCTCACCTCGCCTCAACGGTCGCAGCTCTACATACTTGCCCGCGCCAGCCGAGACCGAACGACACCCCACCCAGGGAGATCGTCCGACCAAACGTCCGGCGGCTCCTCGAATGGCTCGACACCCCGGCGGTCGTCGTGGGGCGCGGAACCGCAGTTCTGGCCGCGAATCCGTTGTTTGACGCCCTGATCGCCGACTTCTCTGCCCGATCCGCCAGGAAGCGCTACTACGCCCACTGGCTCTTCCTTGATCCCGCCGCGCGCGAGATGCTGCTGGACTGGGAGCCGTTCGCGCGCGAAACGGTCGGGGTCCTCCGCGCATCCGTCACGCGCTTCCCCGCCGACTCGGCACTTCAACGCCTGGTTGAGGAGTTGTTAGCCGGAAGCGCGGCGTTCCGGGCGCTGTGGGACCGACACGACGCGGCGGCACCGACCTCGGGGCAGAAGCGCTACCGGCATCGCGTCGCCGGGGAGATGACCGTGCTCCACGAGGCCACGCAACTCCCCGACGACCAGTGGCTCTACCTGTACTGGGTGGAACGCGGATCGCCATCGGAGCAAGCGATGAACCGTCTGCGAGCCTCGGCCGCCGGTGAGGACAGCTAGGCCGTCGAGCGCCCCGACTCAGGTGCCCGGCTCGGTGAGCTCGATGATGTTGCCGATGTTGTCGGTGATGAATCCGATGCGCTGACCGATTTCGGGTACGTCCATCGGCTCGCCGAGGGGGGGCACGTGGCGCTCGGCCAGTTGAGACAGCGTCGTGTCGAGATCTTCGACGGCGAGGCAGATGTGGTGGAGGCGTTCCGGATCGAGGGTGGCAAAGATGTTGTCGGTCGACGCGCCTTGGGTGCGCGATGCGGCGCTCATGAGTTCAATCTTGACGTTTCCGTTGGTAATGAAGGCGAAGGTGATGCCGTGGGTGTCATACCGTTGTGCGAGGGTGGAATCTAGCTTGTTCGCGTACCAGTCAATCGTGGCGTCAAGATCGTCGGGCATCAGTGTGATGCCGACATGATCGTGGGTGAAGGCGTGTGGCATGAGGTTCCTCTCGGTCTAGAGCGGCTGCGCCTTTCATGTAAACGTCTTTCGCTAGCCATCACCAGAGGTGGGGTCATCCCCGGCTCCCTGTTCCTGGGATCGCCGGACCCCCTCAGCCGTTCCAGCACGTTTCCGCTTTTCTCGAAGAGAATCTCGAGCCGGCCTACTTGCCGCCGGCCAGGCGTCGCAGCTGGCGTCGCCGGGCGGGATCAAGCGTCGACAGGCTCTTGGCGAAATGAGCAAGCGCGACGTCGCCGAACTCGTCCACGAGCCCCCGCACCTCGGCACCTGCACGGCGCTCCCGATATTGCTCGCGGGTGAGCCTTGGCGCGTAGGTGTCGTGGCGACCGCTTCTCGTCCGGTCAAGAAGTCCCTTGTCGTTCAGCCGGCGCATGACCGTCATGTAGGTCGTGTACGCGCGCGGCGGCTTGGCCTTGCGATTCAGCGCGTCCATCACGAGCTTGACCGTGGTCTCGCCCTGGCGCCAGACCTCCTCCATGATCTCCGCCTCGAGCTCGTGCAAGGCCGGCGGTATAGCTGGCTTGGCCGGTCGTGCCATGGGCGCAGCATAGACGCCGCTCCTGACGGCGAAGGCTCCTATCTGACTGCGCTATTGACGGAACTCGAGTTCTGTCCTGCGCGGATCTGGGTGCGGAAGTGGAGGATCGTCTCGCTCATCGTCTCAAGCCAAGCATCGGCGTCGTCTGATCCCTCGTAGACGATGAGGATCGTGCCGTTGATCGTCGTCGGAAGTACGTCCGTCACCTCCGAGAACTCGTCAAGCAACCGATCATGAACCAGTCGCCAGTCCGAGCTGACCCGGAGCCCGGGGACCGTGATCTGGCACAGCTTCTGCATCGGCTAGGACTCGGTCACCGGGTTGATGGTCGCCGGGCCGGCTGGGCTGGGCCGGCCGCCACCGCGCTTGCGAGTAGCTGCAAGGCTCAGGACGAGGAAGATCCCGAGCGCGAGGATCGCCACCACTTCGGATGCGATCGTGAAGACGATCGCAAATCGGTAGCCGTGCTCCATGAAACCGAACAGCGGTGTGTGCTCGCTGACGATGAGGGCGACCAGGCCGCCCACCGCGACGCCCATCCCGGACAGTGCCGCGGTGGTGTCGGCGATGAGCCGAACTCGTGCCACCCGCGCGCGTGCCGGCACCACGAAGTAGAGGCCGAGCACCGTTGCAGCGATGAAGTTCAGCAGGAACAGTGGGCCGATCGTTGGGATAACGCGGTAGTCCTGGACGATGTATTGCTGTAGGTGGACCGCTCCAATCGCCAGAAGCGAAGCCGCGGCAATCAGCCGCGGGACCGCAAGGCGGTGAAGGAAGAAATCGGATGGGGCGAACCTCCTCATGGCTCTTCACTTTCGGTGCCGCTGATCGAGCCCTTGAACTCTCTGAGCCCCTGTCCGAGCGCGCGGCCAGCGGCCGGAAGCCGTTTCGGGCCGAGCACCAGCAGGGCGACGGCGAGGATGAGAATCAGGTGGGTCGGTTGAAGAATCGCGTCGAACACGGTGGGTCCTCTCGTTCTGCTGACCGCGCGCCGGGCGCTACACGGCGCCGCGCTGGGCGGCGTCGGCCTCACGGGCCAGCTTGTGGACGGTGTTGAAGAACTTCTGGGACTGGCCCTCGAACAGCCGGTCTGCGGTGAAGCTCTCGATCGTGGCGACCGCGCCGCCGAGCCTGTCGAGCGTGGGCCGCACGATCGAGCATGCCGGAAGCCTGCTGTCCAAGAACCTGCATGGCTCCGGCAGGATCAGGTTCGTCTGGTTCAGCTCGCCGCCCTTGGCGTTCAGGTCCGGGAACGTCACCCCGGTCTCAGGGTCGGTGACACCGGCCAGCGGCTGCGCAACAGCGTTGCCGGCCTTGTCGTGCCAGAGCGAGAAGTGGTTGGTCTCGACCCCGCCGATGCTCACGATGATGCGCAGGACCTCGAGACTCGTCGCTTTGAGCGCCATGATGCTGTACAGGCTCGAGCCGCCCTGCTCGATGTAGGCGAAGTGAAACCCGGCCGTGTTGGCGATCGCCTGCATGCGGGTCTGCTGGGCGCCGACAGGAGGCACCGGCGCGGGATTCCCCGGCGGTGTGTCAGTGTCGTTCAGCGGGATCGCCGGCTCGCGCCGGATATTGACCGCCTGCGGGAACGTGGCCCCTAGGTCGGGGTTCTGGGTGCTGCGGTAGCGGACGTACCAGCTCGTGTCGACGTCGAGCCTCATCAGGTTCGTCAGCCGGCCGCGCTGCTTGGCACCGGTCGCCTTGCTGCTGGGAAGAGTCCGGAACTTGTCGAGGTTGACCGGCTCGGCGCCCTTGGATTCCAGGTAGGCGTTGAGAAAGGCGGCATGACTGAGCTCGTCGTCGGTGTTGTCGGCGATGTACTGCGGCATGTCGCCGTCGAGGTTGGACAGCGCCGCCATGTACGCCGCGTTGCCACCGTTGACACCGCCGAGCTCGTTGTACTGCTGCCAGAGGTCGCTCTCGATCAACTCGACCGCGGCGAGCAGACGAAGGATCGCGACGTCACCGGCCCTCAGCCTGCTAGCGCTCGCGAGCGCGTTGCCGGACAGCAGCGCGCTTCCGGGCAGCGCCGCCGCGCCGGCCAGGCCGACGCCCTTCAAGAACGACCGCCGGCCGACGACGCGACGCCAATGGGCTTGAAGATCATCTTCGCGGACTGCCGTGGGCGCGCCACTCGGCGCTCTCGAGGAGGTGTGCTGCGTCTGCATGCTGCGGTCCTTTCGGTTGTCGAGTGGTGAGCGCCGGCCATAAGGAGCCGATGCGAAGAGCCAGTCTACGACGCACCGTAGTACGTGGTCTCTTGTAGGGTTAGACGCCGCGCCTCGGCAATCCTTCCCGAGGTCTGTGGAAGTTCTCCGATTCGCAGTAGTAGTAGGTAAATGTCGCCGGGTCTTAGCTGCTGAAGACTCCACTGGTGACGACGGCGGTCTTGACAACGTCGCACGCATCTACTACGGTGTGTAGGAGCTAAGGCAGACCCCCAAACCGGGAGCCCGGTACCCCGCCGGGCGATGCAAAGCCTTACCTACGGGTCCCCCCAGCCCGCCCCCCGCACCAAGGCCGGCGCGTGCCATCGTTGCGCGCGCCGGCTGGTGTGGTCTGGGCGGAGGTCCCCGGGATCTACCTCACGAACAGCGCCCGGGTCAGCCTCTACGCAGCAGGCGGACGGCGACGAGCCCAAAGGCGGCCGGGATGCTGGCGAGCACGACCACGCACGGCTGTGCCGAGAGGAATGGCGGCGCGAGCGTCGCTGTGCCCGCCGCCTCTCGGCCGACCAGCACCGCCGTGGTGACGATGAGCGCGAGCAGTCCGATCGCCGCCAGGCACAGCATCGCCGGAAACCGCCAACGGGGCGGTTCGCCGAGCAGGTAATCGACCCGGGCCGGATCGATCCCCACGGAGTCGTCGGCGTCCGAGGCGTCGCTGAAGCTGAGCATCGCGCGTGCCAGGGCCGCCCGGTTGCCGGGTTCCGCGTCGATCGCGCTCTCATCCGCGCTCATCTCGGCGAGTGTCTGCTGCCCGCGGCCAAGCTCACGCAGTGCCGGCAGGAAGAACATCGCCCGGGCGAGCACGCGGCTGGTGGCGAGCCGCAAGGGATCGCGGCGGCGCGCGTGGTGGCGCTCGTGTGCCAAGACGGCCTTCAGCGCCGACTCGTCCAGAATCGCCAGCGCGCCGCTCGTCACGTAGACGCGGGGCCAGAGCAGCCCGGCGCAGAATGCGTGCGGGCGGTCGTCGTCGATCACGAGCGCACCGCCCAGATCTCGACGGGTCGCTGGCGCCAGCCGTCGATGGAACCTTCGCGCGCCCGTCACCTCTCTGGCCACACCTTGAACCGCCCTCGCCGTGACGACCGCACCGAGCACCGCCAGCACGAGAACGATCACGGCGGCCATGTTCGCCGCGGGATAGCTGAGCGTTTGCCCCAGTATCGCGACCTGGTGCGACACCCTCTGCGGCGACACTCGCCAGGTCTCGACGAGCCGCAGGAGCACCAACCCGAATGACGCCAGCCCGAGCATTCCGAGCAGAGCCTCCGCCCGTGCCGCCCGGCCCGCTGCGATCGCCGCAGGGCGACGCGCAGGCCTGACCGATGCCGACCGGTCCCCGGTGGAGCTGTCAAACGGTTGGCTCTGCATCGTCACGGACGTCTCCGATTGCCCATCGTAGCCCCTCCTGGTAGCGGCCATTCCGCCTCGCGCCTTGATCCGCGGACACCGCTGCAGGCAGGTTACCTGCTATCGTACGTCGTAGATGGCGACGCGACCTAGAAGAAGGCCTCGAGGCCGGTCCGTCCCGCCGGCGTTGCATGAGCTCGAGTCCGAGGTGATGGAGCAGCTCTGGTCATCTGGCGAGGCTTCGGTGCGATCGGTGATGGAGGCGGTCAACGCGCGGACGAAAGCGGACCGTGCGTACACGACGTACATGACGGTCATGGCTCGGCTCCACGACAAGGGCCTGCTGGCGCGACGCCGGGATGGCAAGACCGACTACTACACGCCCGCCTACGAGCGCGACGAGTACATGGCCCTGAGAGCTCAGGCCGAGGTCGAGGGGCTGGTGGCCCAGTACGGCGATGTCGCGCTGAGTCATTTCGCGCAGCAGATGGCGAGTCTCGATCCGGCTCGCCGTCGAGCACTCCAGCGTCTCGCACGCCAAGGCCGCTAGACCTCCTCCATCACTTCCCCCCCGAGCTCGTGGAGCCGTGGTGGGATGCTCGTGGTTTCCTGGGCATGCGGTCGCCCGGGATCTCATGCGGCCTCTCCTGTGGTGGGGCTTTCTTCTGCCGGCTCAGGCCGGGCGAGCGGGGTGACCGTTGAAGCGGCTGCGCCGGCCGGTGACCTGGGGCTCCCTCCGCGAATCACGTCGCCGAGCAGCCGGCATCGGGCCACAGAGCGTCGATAGCCCGCTGTCCAGCGAGCCGCTTCTGTGTAGTTGGCGGCTGCCCGCGCCTGCTCCACGCGGTGCGCCTGATAAGCGGCGGCCTGCGCATATTCGGCGCGCAGCGCCCGGGCCTTCGCGATCGTCTCAGCGGCGCGGGGCCGGGATCCCTTGCGGCTGAGCGCCGCGGTCCTGAGCTCGGTCACAGAGTCCTGTGGGTCTTCCATAGTCGTACTACGCAGGATAGTAGCACGGCCCGGTCTCCGAAAAGATCTCCTACCGTTTGTAGTAGACAAGCTGTCGAGCATCTGCTACGTTGCGTAGTAGACAGTCATGAGTCAGTTCCAGCTTGCCGCAATCTCCCACCTCACCGCGGGCCGCAGTCAGATCGGCACATCGCTCAGCTTTCATCTGTTTTTCGCGGTACTTGGGGTCGGCCTGCCGTTGATGATGCTCGTGGCAGAGGGGATGCATCTGCGCACCGGCGATCCCGTGTGGCGTGCGCTCGCGCGTCGCTGGTCGAAGGTCTTCGCGGTCCTGTTCGCCGTGGGCGCGGCGTCCGGCACGATCATCAGCTTCGAGCTGGGGTTGCTGTTCCCGCGGTTCATGGCCTATGCCGGCGGGATCATCGGGCTGCCGTTCTCGCTCGAGGGTGCGGCGTTCTTCCTCGAGGCGATCTTCGTCGGGATCTACCTATACGGCTGGAACCGTCTCTCGCCCCGCGCTCATTGGCTGTCGGGAATCCCGGTCGCGGTCTCCGCCGTCGCCTCCGCCTTCTTCATCGTCACCGCCAACGCGTGGATGAACGTTCCCCGTGGCTTTCAGATCGTGCACGGTCGCGTCACGCACGTGAACCCGTTGGCGGCGATGTTCAACCCGGCGTGGGCAACGGAGACCTCGCACATGGTGTTCGGCGCGTATCTCGCGACCGCGTTCGGCATCGCCAGCGTGTACGCGGTCGGGATGTTGCGCGGGCGCCGGGACCCCTACCACCGCAAGGCGATCTCGCTGGCCCTGGCGACGGCAGCGATCCTCGCGCCACTGCAGGTCGGCGCCGGTGATCTGCTCGGCCGAACTGTCGCTTCCCATCAGCCGGCCACACTCGCCGCGATCGAAGGGGTCACGCGGACCGAACCAGGCGCCGGCCTGAACATCGGCGGCTTTCCGCTGCCGGGCCATCACGGTGACGTGCTGAACGTCAAGGTGCCGCACCTGCTCAGCCTGCTGGCGTTCGATCGCCCGGGCGCGACCGTGCGTGGCCTGGATAGCTTCCCCAAGGCCGACCGCACACCGCTGGCTCCCTACGTGCGGCTCGCCTTCATCGGCATGGTCGGGATCGGCACGGGGCTGGTCGCGCTTAGCCTCTGGTACTGGCTGCGCCGGCGCCGCGGTAGGAGCGGGCCGGAGGACCGCCCGACCCTGATGGCGGTGGCAGCGGCTGGGCCGGCCGCATTCCTCGCCAACGAGCTCGGCTGGCTGGTCAGCGAGCTGGGCCGTCAACCATGGACGGTCTACGGGGTGTTTCGAACCTCGAGCGGGATTACCACCGCTCCTGGTCTCGGCGCCACGTTTACTGCGTTCACGCTGCTTTACATCGGCCTGTCAGTCCTGACGGTCTGGAGCGTGCGGCGGATCGCGTCCCGGCCCCTGGAAGGGCTGCCCTCGCAAGCCTTGGCCGCCGCCTGAGATGAGCCTTCCCGCCGTCATCGCGATCATCCTGGGCGTCTCCCTGACGTTCTATGCGATCTTCGCCGGCGCGGACTTCGGTGCGGGGATCCTCGACCTGCTGGCCGGCGAGCGCGGCTCCGACCGGGAGGCGATCGCCGCGACGATCGGGCCGCTCTGGGAAGCAAACCATGTCTGGCTGATCTTCTCGATCACGATCCTGTTCTCGGCGTTTCCGGCCGCCTTCTCCGCCCTGGGGACCGCGCTGCTCGCCCCGTTCACGGTCGCGCTTCTTGCAATCGTGCTGCGTAGCGTCGCGCTTGGGCTGCGCGCGAGTCCCGGCGGGCGTGAGCGCAGCCAGGTGCTGCTCGGGCGAGTGTTCGGCGCCACCAGCCTGGTCGCGGCGTTCTCCTTAGGCGCCGCGGCCGGGGGATTGGCGCAGGCCTCGGGCGCACGGGTCGGCGCGGCGACTGCGGTGCCCGCGATCCCCTGGCACGGCCTGCTCGCGCTGGTCGTCGGCGCGCTCGCGGCGGCGCTGTGTGCGCAACTGGCGGCGTGCTTCGTGACGCTCACGGTGGCCCGTCTGGGGGAGGATCGAATCACCGAGCGCTTCCGGCGCCGCGGCCTTCAGTCGGGTGCATGCGTGCTGCTCCTGAGCGTGGCCGCGGTAGCTACGGCCGGCGCGACCGCGCCCGCCCTGTCGGACCGCCTGATGGGCGCCGCGCTGCCGATCGTGATCGCCGGCTTCGCGATCGCCGCCCTGTCCCTGCTGGCGCTGGCGCGCCGCTGGTACGCAATCGCGCGCGGAGCCACGCTCGTCACCGCCGCCGCGCTCCTATGGGGCTGGTTCGTCGCCCAGGCTCCGCACCTGGTCGGGGCGCGCGTGACGATCCACACCGCCGCCGCCACCCACGCCGCGCTGGCTGCGATCGCGATCTCGGCCGGGATCGTGCTGCTCCTGGTGATACCGGCCATGTACCTGCTCTTCTCCATTTTCGCCCGTCCCATGCTGGAGGTAGTCGAATGAAGCTAGTCCCGATACCCCGTATCGACCGTCGAATCCTCGCCGGGGGCGGGGTGATCCTCTGGGTCGCGCTCTCCCCCTGGCTCTGGGGGTTTGCCGGCAGTCATCCCGCCGTCGCCAACCACGTCGCCCTGGTCTTGGGCTTCGGACCGCTGGCGCTGATGATCGTCAATCTGCGCGCGGCCGCGTTCGTCACCCTCCTTGGCGGCATCTGGCTCGTCGTTAGCCCGTGGCTGCTCGGTTATGCCACCGATCACGCGGCCTGGCTGAACGAGCTCGTCACCGGCACGCTCCTGATCGTGCTCTGCGCGGATGCCCTCGGCACGAAAGAGCTGCTGCGCGCCCGAGGGAAGCGGGCCGCCGGCGCGACGGCCGGCTCTCGTCGAGGGGTCGCCGAAACGGCCGGATCGCGCTCGTAGCGGGATCCGATGTCGGTGCGCCGCCGCAGCCGGCAAGCGCCGGCGGCCTGGCCCTTCCGCTGGACGAGGCTTGTGGATTGCGGTCGCTGCCGCCCTCGAGCTGCTGTCGATTCTCGGGTACGTCCTCGTGTTCGCGCTGGTCTTCTGCGCGCGCCGGCGACCCCCCACTAGGAGTGGTCAGGGCCACACTCGCATTCACCATGCTCACCACCGCGCCGAGCGTGATCGTGCTCGGAGTGCTAGGCCTGACCCTCTGGCTCGGCTGGCCGAGCGGTCGGCACTGCGCCTCGCTGACCCTTCTCGCTGCCGGGCTCGCCTGGGCGCTGGTCGCGGGTGGGTGGCGCCTCGGAGCATCACTACCAAAGCGCCGCGCGCGTAACGATCAGCGCCGAAGCTTGCACCGACACTTGGCCGATGCGCTCGTGGTCGTCCGCGAGGGCGCTCGTGCTAGCCGCCACATGGTGGCCGCCGGAGACTGGAAACTCGCGGGCGCGATCGGCTACTACGCTTTTGACAACGCCGTGCTGTGGGCTGCGTTCCGCGCCCTCGGACACGCCCCCGAGCTGAGCGTGATCGTGATGGGGTACCTCGTTGGATCGCTCGGCATGGCACTCCCCGTGCCGGCGGGCATTGGCACGGCCGAGGGGGGACTGATTGGTGCGCTCGTCCTCTACGGAGCACCCGCTGGGCCGGCCGCCGGGGCGGTGCTGTTGTATCGCGGCATCTCGCTTTCGCTCCCGCTGACACTCGGCGCCATCGCGTGTGCCGTCGGCCCCGTGGCGAGACTGCGGACAGGACACGGGCCTCCACCTCCGGGCGTTCCGTCGACCCGTGCTACTGACGCCGGTCGGCAGCGCGCCAGCGTCGCCTAGCGGTCGAGCAGCTCCAAAGCGTATTATTATGATTCGTAGTATGATGCCCTGTAGTCGGGCCGACTTAACCAAGGGCCACATGCAGCACGCTCAAGGCTTCCCCTAATGCCCTCACCCCCGCGACCCCGGCGGCCTTCCTCCAAGTACACGGCGGATCGCCAGGTCCCAGGCGCGTTCGACGGAGAGACGATCACGCGGCGTCGCTTCATGACCGGAACCGCTAACGCCGCCGGGGCCATCGCACTCGCCGCCACCACGCTCCCTGCCCTCGCGTTCGCCATCGCTCCCGTATTCGAGCACACGGCCGATACCTGGCAGGACGTCGGTCCGCTGTCACGTTTCACCGACACGGATTACGTCCCGGAGGTGATCACGATCGAGCCGGGAGTCGGCGAGGCCGGACTGTCGATCGCATACATCCGCAGGCACAACGTGGCAATCGACGGGCCGGCCAAGGACAAGTACGACCACGTGATCGCGATCTCCTCTCGCTGCGTGCACGTCGGGTGTCCCGTCCGCTACGTCGCTGCCGCCAGGAGCTTTGTGTGCCCGTGCCACGGCGGCGTGTACGACTTTCGCGGCATCCGCACCGGGGGTCCTCCGCCGCGCCCGCTAGATCGCTTCTACACGCTCATTCGTGAGGGCCAGGTCCTCGTAGGGCCGCGTTACAGCGTCAACAACGAGCTCCGGCGGTTCTCACCCCGCGATCCCGGCCAGCCGCTCGACGGGATCGGCCAATTTCTCTACCCGGCGCGCCCCTCCACGCCACCGGCACCCCCCGGCGCCAAGTCCTAGCGACGAGGGCCGGGCCCCGCGCGGCTCACCGCATCTCAGCGGCCGCCGCGCGGGTCTGCGCCGGAACTGGCTCAGTAGCCGTACGCGGCGCCGGAGCCCGAGCCCGTCGAGGCGGGCGCGGCGGGCGCGGCGCTCTTCGCGGCCGACGTGATCGCCGAGCCACTGCTCGACAGCACGTACCAGCGTGCACCGAACTCGTTCAGGCCCTGGCCGCTGAGCTGCCCCGGCGACTTGTCACCGACGAAGTAGTAGAGCGGATGACCGTTGTACGTCACCTGACCCGTGGCGCTCACCGTGCCGATCAGTCCGGCCGCCGCGCCGCCCGTCGCCCGAGGGCGTGCCGTCGCGGTGAACGGTGGCCATACGGCACGACCAGCGGCAGACAGCGTGCTCACGCCGGGCTTGTCAGACGCAAACTGATAGAGCGTCCGGCCGTTGGCATCCGCCAGCGTCCTGCCGACGGAGGTCTGCGTCAGGGAAATGGAGGACCCTGCCGGTTGAACCTTCTTGGTGCTGCCTCCGCTAGTCGAGACGAACACCGCGACAAGCGCCGCGATGATGACGACGAGGATCGGCAGCGACAGCCTGCGATTCATGTCTGGCTCCTTGGTTCGGGCGTTTGATCGCTTCTACATCGGTTGACGCCGAGAACCGTTCAGACCTTCCGCGAATCTACGATGCCACGTAGTACTATGCACATGTGGAGGTTATCGGCAATGACTTGCGGGCCCGATCGTCGCCCCTGGCACCCTCACGCGGTTGAGAAGACGGTCCTGCTCACGGGCGCGACGGGCTACGTGGGTGGGCGCCTGCTGAAGGCTCTCGAGGCCGACGATCGGCACCGGGTACGGTGTCTGACTCGGCGTCCCGAGGCGCTCGCCGGCCGTATGGCACCGGACACGGAAGCGCTGGCCGGAGATGCGCTGGACGCCGCGTCGCTGGCCCGCGCGATGCACGGCGTCGACACCGCGTACTACCTGATCCACTCGATGGACGCGTCCGGCGATTTCGAGTCACTCGACCGCGCGGCGGCAAAGAACTTTGCGGATGCGGCGCGCAACGCCGGCATACGGCGGATCGTTTACCTGGGCGGCCTGGGGGGCGGAAGCGGACTGTCCTCGCATCTGGCCAGCCGACAGGAGGTCGGTCAGATACTCCGGTTGTCGGGCGTCCCAACGATCGAACTCCGCGCCTCGATCGTGATCGGCTCGGGTAGCGCTTCTTATGAGATCGTTCGCGCGCTCGTCGAGACGCTTCCCGTGATGATCACCCCTCGCTGGGTCGAGACGGCCGCCCAGCCGATCGCAATCGAGGACGTGATCGACTACCTCCTCGCCGCCGGCGAGTACCAGGACAGCGCGATCTTCGAGATCGGAGGCGAGGACCGAGTCTCATACGGTGAGATCATCCGTGAGTACGCCCAGCAACGAGGACTGCGCAGGCGTCTGATCCGGCTTCCGCTGCTAACTCCGCGGATCTCCCGCCTCTGCCTTGCTCTGATCACTCCGGTCTACGGCCGTGTCGCCGCCGCGATGGTCGACAGCCTTCGCAACGAGACGGTCGTGCATACTGCCGCCGCCCTCGAAGCGTTCCCCGTGAGGCCGCGGGGCCTGAAGGACTCGATCGCGCGAGCACTCGTCAACGAGGATCGGGATTTTGCGCAAACGCGTTGGTCGGACGCGCTTCCGCGTGCCCAGCCGCTGCGGTGGACTGGGATCGCGTTCGGCCGCCGCCTGGTGTCCTCTCGCGTGACCCGCGTCGACCGGCCGGCAGCGGAGGCGTTCGCCCCGATCAAGCGGATCGGCGGCCGCAGCGGCTGGTACGCCGGCGACTGGTTCTGGAGGGCACGCGGGTTGCTCGACACGCTCAGAGGCGGCGTCGGGCTGCGGCGCGGGCGGCGTGACCCCATCGACCTGCGAGTCGGCGACACGGTCGATTTCTGGCGGGTCGAGCAGCTCGAACCGAACCGTGTCCTGCGTCTTGCCGCCGAGATGAAGATCCCGGGCAGGTTGTGGCTGCAGTTCGAGGTCGACCCCGATGGACCCGGAGCCGCGCAGATTCGGCAGACCACTGTCTTCGATCCGGCCGGGTACGTCGGGCTGACCTACTGGTACCTGTTCTGCCCGGTCCACCATTTCATCTTCAGCGCCATGCTGCGGGCGATCGGGCACGCCGTCACCGCCGGCGCCCCATCGTGATCGATGCCTTCTGTTCAGGATCTGCCGACCTACTACTGAGCATAGTATTAATGGCCAGGTCATAGAGCAGTGCGCGATCGAAAGGACCCCCGTGCAGACCCACCGGCTTCATGTCTCAAACGCCCGCGACAGCGTGCTGGAGATACGCAGCGAGCTCTTCATCTTCCCCGAGGTCCTCGAGGTGTTCGTCACCGGTCGCCCAGATGTACTCGTCGTCGTCTGCGCTGGCCGTCCGCGCCCTACGCAGTGGCTACGCACCCTCCGTGCCGCCGGATACGAGCCATTGGCGAGGCGACACGCGAGCGCCAACCCAGCTGCTACGACGGCGATTAAGCGCGGCGGCCTGCCCGAGATCACTCTCGGACAGGCCGCGTAGTGGTGGAGCCGGGCGAGCGGCCGCTGATCGGCTGGCCGCTAGGACCGAGTGCGCCTCATCGGTCGCTGCGGTCGCGTCCGTGGTGGCCGAGCCGTTGGAACGCGTTGCCGAGGACAGACGCGGCAACTCGCGAACCCTGTGCCTGGCCGGCGTTCTGGTCGTATTGGAAGTGCTGACCGGCGAAGATACGGCTCTCGGAGGCCTCGTTGGTGGCCTGCGAGAAGCTCGTGAACGTCCTCGTGATGTTGACGCTCGGGTTGCTCAGCGAGAACGTGAATGCGTCTGTGCCGAAGAAGTTCTCGAGCACGGTCGCGGCGGCCTGGCTGAATTCGGCGTGGGCGCCCGGGTAGCTGGGGTCGTTCGCCGTGTTGGCGAGCGGGACCCAGGTCGGGTCGGTCGTTGTGTTCGGGTTGCCCTGATCGGTCGCAGTGATCGCGGTGATCGGGCGCCAGCGGTGATACGCATACTTGGAGGCAATGCCCTTATCGACACGCCTTCCTGACGCAATCTGAAGCTCGCGACGAGGACGGCGGCCGTCCCGAGGAAGGCAATTCGCTTGATCACGAATTCTCCAGCCTGTCAGGGTCATACTACTACGCAGACTAGGACTACACAGCGTAGTGATACCTTCCGTCAGCGAGAGAGGCGGGGGTCAAACACCGTATGGGCGCGGTCGACCAGACGCCTATAGCCGCAAGCAGCCTGCTCTTCGCGATCGAGCGCCGCGACATACCGGTCGAACGCCGCGCTGCGCTCTCGGCCGACTGCAAAGCTCCAAGCCCGATAAGACTCGGCCACTGCACGGCTTTCGTCGCGCCAGTTGGTATAGCTCTCCATCGTCGCGTCGAGAAGGTCGAGCCGGTCCGCGTCTGTGCGGGCGGATCTGTTCAGATTCATGCCGATCTACTCCTGATTCGCATCGGGGCCATGAACTACCATCTCCGACGGCGCGTAGTAGTAGCTCACTTGGGTAGACGACCAGCCGATGGGAAACTTCCCAGCGCGGACAAATCAAGCCTGCGGAGCGGAAGTCTCCTCGAGTAGGCTCCGGAAGCGTTCGGCGAACAGGTAAGCGTCGCCCGGCCAGCGCGCGGACAGGTAGTTGCCGTCCTGGACGACGAAAGCGGAGCTATCGTCCGTGAGGGTGCCCCGACGCTGGGTGCGTGGGCCGCGGACGAACTGGCTCTGGTCGTTCAGGGCAGCTGTGACCTCGTCCTGGACGTACGCCAGGTAGGTTCGGTAGTAGCGGCCCAGCCGCCACGCCGTGAGGTAGTAGGCCCCTCGTTCCATGTACTTCGGCAGGCAGGTGGTCCTGCGATCCGCGATCACGCTGCGCCCGGTAGCCGAGTCGCGCGTCCGGGCCAGCACTAGAACGCCGTGACAGATCGCGCCGACCGGCCGATCCAGCCTCCAGAACTCGGCCACCTTGCTTGCGAGCACCGTCGAGGAGAGGTACTGGCGCATGCCAGGCGCGTGACCGCCCGGGAGCAGCAGACCGTCGTAGTCGCCGGGTCGCAGGTCCGCCCAGGCGAGCGGTTGCTGAAATGCCGTCGTCTCGACAAGCTGTCGATAGAAGGCCTTCGGCTCTTCGTCGGCCCCGAGCCGGCCGAAGATGACCCCGTCCAGCAATCGCTTGTCCGCCTCTGGAGCAAAGGCTCCGCTTTCGGTGGCGAACACCGTGTCATGACCGGCGTTCGCCAGCAGCCGCCACGGCACCGAGACCTCGGTCACATCAAAATCGTGGTCCGGAAGCGGGATCAGGACACGCACCACCACAGCCTCTCAAAGCGGCCGCCAACGCGGAGCCCGGCAACATGCGCTACGCGCCGGTGTGTCGCCGCGACTACGTGAGTTCTGGTGGAGGACTACGCGTTGCGTGATTCGATCACCGCCGATCGCTGCGACTGTCGTTGCTCCCCCACCGAAGGAGCGACATGACACGCACCGAACCCAGGCGGCGCACCGACGGTCGAGATCCCTGGTGCGCGAGTCCACCTGTACCGCGCGGTGCAACGGCGGCGGTCGGGCGCTGATGACCGCGCAGGTGGTAGACGCGTTCGGCGCTCACGAGGGGCGTGCGGCTGCGGTCAAACGCCTTTCCGGGTCCGGCATGAAGCGGCTCGATCCCGAGGCTCTCGGCGCGCACCTCGGTCACCTGCTGCGGGCCGCGCGGGCGTTGTGCGGCTCGCGTGAGAGCGCGGAGGATCTCGTCCAGGAGACGGCTGCGAGGGTTCTCTCGCGGCCGCGGCTGCTGCGGGGCGAGGATGAGCGTGCATATCTGATGCAAGCGCTGCGCAACACCTTCCTGTCGAGCAGGAGGACCGCCGCGCGCCGCCCACGCGTCACCACGACGCTTGAGGAGCTCGACACGGCCGACCGCAGCACCGCCGCGTCCCCAGAGGAAGCGGTGATCGCTGCGCAGGTGTTCCCGGCGATTGCCCGGTTGCCGGAGTCCTTCCGCCTCGCCCTAGTGGCAGTCGACGTCGCCGGCCTCTCCTACCGCGAGGCGGCGCGAGCCCTAGGCGCGTCCGAGGCGACGGTCACGTCGCGGCTTTACCGCGCGCGCCAGCGAGTGGCCCGCGAGCTTGACCCCGAACGATTCGGCGATCAGTAATCGAAGGCACCGGCGGCCGGCCAGCTGATGACGCCAGGCGACGGGTTCACCGGTCGCGCGTAGATTCAAACGCGGCGGTGCGTGATTAGGACTGACCGTCGCGAATGCGCCGCACGGCGCCGGCGACGCTGCCAAGCAGCAGGTCGGCTACCCCGTTGCGGCCGTGGGAGCCGAGCACGATCAGGCTTGCGTCGCGGTCGTCGGCGAGGTCGACGATTGCCTTCCACGTTGGCGCAGCTTCGATTGTCACGCTCAGTGCCCCGAAGCCGGCCGCCTCGGCCAGTGAAACTCCCTCGGCGGCGGTCTGCTCGGCCGCCGTATGTACGTCCTCGATCTGGGCGGCGTCGAATCGGAGCCCGGCGGCGGGCACGAATCCGACGTCGAACGGTTGCCACACGGTGACGACGAGGGCGTCGCGCCCCGGCGGGAGCTGGTGCCCGGCCTCGTCGATCGCGAGCTTCGCCAGCTCCGAGCCGTCATAAGCAAACACGATTGGTCCCGACGCCGGGACACGGGGTTCTGTCGTCATGGTCACGCGGCCTCCTGTGCGAGTTCTCTGTGTCTGTGGTGTTTGCGGACGCCGGCCAGCAACGGCGGCGAGTACCAAGCGGGCGCCTGGCCGGCCATGAAGCGTTCGAGATCGGGTGTCTGCGGGCGGGCTCGTCCAAGCGCGTAGAGCCCGACCGCGATCGCCGCGCCGCCGAGCGCGAGTCCGAGCCCGATCCAGAGGACAATCCCGGCGCCGGCTTCCGGGCTGCCCCCAACGGTCGCGGCAAAATGCGCGAACACCGGCGCGATCATGAACGCCGCGACGGCGCGCAACAGCTCAACGATCGCAAACACGCGCTGCAGGTTCGCCGAGGGCAGCGAGAATCCCGCGACGAACAGGGCCGGCGCGACGGTCGCGCCGAGGCCGACGCCGACCAGCCCGGAGCCGATCAACGTGGCCGTCTGAGTGGGCGGAAGCTGAATGCGAAAGACCGCGATGCCGGCGGCGAGGAACACCATCCCGCCCAGCGGCAGGTAGTGGATCAGACGTTTGTTGAACACCGCGCCGAGCAGGACCGCCGTGAGCACGGCGCCAGCGAACTCCGGGAGGTAGAGCAGCCCCAGGTGGAGCGGTCCGTACCGGTGGGCAAGCAAGCCCGCGGTCAGCTCCGTCGCCGACACCGAGGCCGCCGCGGCGAACAGCGCGACCACGATTCCCGCGACCGGCATCGTGCTGACCAGCATGCTTCGGATCGTCAAGAGCGGGCGCTTGGACCTGTATTGGTTGACGACCAACAGGACGATCAGAGCCAGCCCGCCGACCAGGGGCACGAACGTCGATGCATCGAGAAACGGGTGGGTCAGCAGCTGAGACGCGCCGAAGAACGCGGCCAAAGAGCCCGAGGCCGCCAGCGCGACCGCGGCTGGGTCCCAGGGGGCGCTGCGGTTAGCCGGCGGAGCATCCTCGAAGGTCAAAAGCCAACGGGCAAGCGCCGTCAGCGAGATGCCGGCAACGATCCAGAACAGCGGTCGCCAGCCGTGCGCGCTTGCCTGGATGCCACCGATCGTCGGATCGAGCGCGACCGCCCCGCCTGCGCCGCCGCCGTCAAGACCGACCCGATCACGAGCAAGCTGGCGTACACGACCAGCATCCGTCGCTGGGGCAGGTGCTGGGCGAACATCACCGAAAAGACGGTGCCCATGGCATAGCCGGCGTTGGCCAGGCCCGAGCTGAGGCTCATCGTCTGGGGCTCATGTGCAGCTGCTGGGCGATGATCGGCGTTAGCGATCCAAGGGCAGCCGAGATCGCCAGGTACGGCACCAGCGCACAGACCACCATCGTCGCCGCTGCGGGATATCTGCCGGCAAGCCGGCCCTGCCGCACTAGTGCGCCCCCCGCAGGGGCGAGTGCTTGCCGAGGGCCGGGTTAGCGGTTGTGGCGCCTGGCGGGGACGGGCGCAGTTGGCGCCCGAGCCGGCGAGCTTCGGCGGCGACCACTGCCAGATAGTGGCGATCAGCTGCTCGCGGCACCGCACGCCTGCTTGCCAGCCTCGGCTCGCGGTCTGGGCGCTGTTCAGAGGACATGGCCGGCCTCCCTGCCACCAACGTAGAGGTTCTCGACGTAGCGGAGCGCTCTGCGCTTGGCGCCAAGCCCGGTAAATCGGACGAGCTCTCGGCCGTTGGACAGCGTCACCGCCCAGCCGTGACGGATGGGCGTGAGCATGATTGCGAGTGCGTTCATCGTGCGCCTCCTTTGAGGCGAGATCTTCGAATTAGGGTCGAACCGGACAGTGGTCACCAGTTGCCACAGTGTTGCATAAACGGATACTGATGTCCGGATTCACCTGTTTTCCAGGGATTCTCGCGGCACCTTGAGTGAAACGTTGCGGACAACGCAGTCCGGTACTAGACTGTTGGCATGACGACTACGAGTCAGGCAACGCAGCGCAAGGACGCTCAGCGCAATCGCGAGGCGATTCTTGATGCCGCGCGAGAACTGTTCGCCGAGCGAGGCGACGTCCCGATGTATGAGGTCGCTCGTAAAGCGGGCGTCGGACAGGCGACGCTCTATCGCAATTTCCCCGACCGCCGAAACCTCGTCGCGGCGCTACTGGAGGAGCACCTTGAGCGCGTCGAGCAGCTCGCCGCCGAGCACGCCGGCGATCCCGACGCATTCTTCGTGCTGCTGCGCGGGATCGTCGAGACCATGGCCAGCTCGCACGCGCTCGGCGAGCTCGCGCGCGAGGACCTGTGCCTCGGCACCGCGCTCGAGCGGCGTCGACAGCGCATCGCCGAACTCATCAAGCAACCCCTCCGCGCCGCCAAGACCGCCGGCACGTTGCGACGCGACCTGACCGTCGACGACGTGTTTCTCGTCGTCTCGATGATCAAGGGGGCAGTAGCCCGTGCGGATGGTCCCGCCGCGCAAGCTGCCGCCGCGAGCCGCGCACTCGCGCTCGTCCAGGACGGGCTCGCACCATAAACCGGGCTGCCACCGTCTCCAGCGCCTCGAGCGCTCCCTTCGTGCTCGAGGCAAGGTCGCGCTTCTGTTGATGTCGTGAGGCCACGTCGGCCGTATGGGAGGGCGGTCAGCTGCCCGCTGGATTGGCGAGGCCGCACGCTCCGAGATCAGCCGCAGTGAGGTGCGGGTCAAGACTCCCGCGCCGCAGTCTCCCGGCTCGCGGCCGAGGGTTCCATCAACCAGGAGATCGCCGCGCAGCTGTTCATCAGCCCCAGCACCGTCGATTACCACCTCCGCAAGGCGTTCCGCAAGCTGGGAGTGAAGTCCCGCCACCCGCTCAGACAGCACCTGCTCCGGCCAGACGTACACGCCTAACCGCGGCCCGGACCACCGACTCGGCGCGACTAGCGGCTGCTCGGTCGACCGCGCCGGATGAAGTACTCGGCCTCGGCCTCACCGAGCGGCGTCGCCGGCGGTTCGCGGTGCAGGTACTCGGCTGCGATCGCACCCCAATCGGCCCCGGCCCGAAGCTGACCGAGCACCACGCCGACGATCATGTGCATTCGCCGGATCAGGATCGTCTCGGCCGGGAGCGTGAACTGGCTGAGCTGGTCTTTGACCTCGGCCTGACGCTCGTCGTCCACCGGCGGCCGCTCGCGTCCACGACGGCCTTGTTCGCCAGAGAAACGGTGCTCACCTGGGACCGCGTACCACCGCGTCGCCCGCCGCATCAGGTTGAGCGCCAGCTCACCGTCGACGAGCTCCGCCCCGTCGGAGCGCAGATACGCGCCCGCCACCAGCGCGGCTTTCAGCGCCTCGGCATCGCCCGCACGGACGGCGTGTGCGATCCCGCGCTCGGCGTTGGCGCGCGCCGCGCTGACATCGCGCAGCAGCCCGTAGTCGAGGAAGCCGACGCGGCCGTCTGGGCGCAGCAGATAGTTGCCGGGGTGCGGGTCGCCGAGCGCGATCCGGTCGCCGTACAGCAGGCCGAAGTAGAAGCGGAACACGATCTCCCCGTAGCGGTCGCGCTGCGGCTCGTCGAGCCGGCGAACCGCGCCGAACCGCTCACCTTCGATGTACTCGGAAACAAGCACCCGGCGCGTCGACAGCCCGGTGTTGACCGCGGGCACGGAGATAAACGGATGGCCGCGGCGCAGCCGTTCGATCCGCCGCTGGTGCTGTGCCTCGAGCTCGTAGTCGAGCTCCTCGACGATCCGCTCGCGCAGCTCGGTAGCGAGCGCCTTCGCGTCAAGGCTGGGCGCGAGCCGCTTGACCAGCGGCAGCAGCAGCATCGCGTTGCGCAGGTCGGTCTCGACCGCCTCCGCCACCCCCGGGTACTGGACCTTCACGACGACATCATCGCCGTCGATCGTCGTCGCTCGGTGGACCTGGCCGATCGACGCCGCCGCGAACGCGCGCTCGTCGAACTCGGAGAAGACGCGCCTGAGCGGCCCGCCGAACTCATCTCGCATCAGCCGCTCCAGCTTCGAGAACGGAACCGGCGGGACGTCGTCGCGAAGCTCAGCGAGCTTCGCCTGCAGCACGTCGCGCTGGTCGTCGGGGAGGCCGTCGAGCTCGACCATCGAGAGCACCTGCCCGACCTTCATCGCCGCGCCCCGCATTCGCCCGAGCTGCTCGACGAGCTCGTTGACGAGCGCTGCGGTCCGTTCATTCTGTGCGGCGGCGGCGCGCTCGGGCGAGCGGACGCGATTGGCCGTCCGCATGCCCGCCCACCGCATGCCCTGCCCCGTCACCAGGCCGCCGACCCGGGCGGTCCGCGCGATCCGTCCGGTCGGCAGCTTTCGCGCTTCCGGAACCGGCTCCTCGGCTTCGATCGTCATCGACACCTCAGTCAAGCAGGCGAGCGCATCGGACTTGTGAAAGCGCGGAAGGGCGTGGAGTAGGCTCCCTCCGGCGATGGCCAGCCCAACAGTCCCTCCGCCCGGTTCCCTGCAGTTCAAGCTCGTCAAGGCGTTCGTCGGTCTGAACGTGCGCGTGTACCGCCTTACCGGTGGCCGGGTGGGCGGCAAGGTTAAAGGGGCGCCGGTGCTGCTGCTCGACCATCGCGGACGTAAGACGGGACGGGCGCGCACGACACCGGTGCTGTACCTGAGGGACGGCGCCGATCTGGTGATCGTCGGCTCGCGAGGCGGCTCGGACGCGATGCCGGCCTGGTTTCTGAACCTGATGTCCAGCCCGAGCACGACCGTGCAGGTCGGATCCGAGCGCCGGGCGGTCGTGGCCCGGCAGGCTACGCCTGAGGAGAAGCAGCGGCTTTGGCCACGGCTGGTCGAGATGTACGACGAATACGCGGTCTACCAGCAGCGCACCAAGCGCGAGATCCCGGTCGTGATCCTGAGCCCGGCCAGTTAGGTCATGCGTCGGTAGCGCCACACCGAGAGGGGGATGAACACGGCCAGGAGGCCGGCGATCCACGCGATCGCGCCGCCGAGGGACGATGGTATTCCGGGGACGAGCGCCAGGGAGCGCGCCGAGTTCGCGGTCAGGGTGACCGGACTGAGCTTCGCGAATGCCTGCAGCCAGCTCGGCATGCTCGAGATCGGCACGAACACCGAGCTCGCGAACACGAGCGGAAACAGGACAACGAAGCCGGCTGATTGGGCCGCTTCGGCGCCGCGCACGGTCAGCGCAACGAACGCAAAGATCCAGCTCAGCGCGAGCCCGAAGGCGCTGACGAGCGCGATGCAGCCAAGCGCTTGGACGACGCCGGCCTGGAATTGGAAGCCGATGATGTAGCCGACGACGATCATCAGCCCGATGATCAGCACGTTGCGGACCAGGTCGGCGGAGGTGCGGCCGACGAGCACTGCTGACCGTGCCATCGGCATCGAGCGGAAACGGTCGATCACGCCGAGCTTGAGGTCGTCAGACAGGCCGACGGCGGTCATGCTCGCCCGGAACGTCACCGACTGGACGAGGATGCCTGGTAACAGGTAGTCGATGTAGCTCACGCCGCGGGGCAGCGAGTGACTGATCGCGCCGCCGAACACGTATGTGAACAGGAGCACGAACATGATCGGCTGGATCGTCGAGAAGATCAGCAGATCCGGTTGGCGGACGAAGTGGCGCAGGTTGCGCACGCTGACCACCCGCGCGTCAGTGACGTCCCCGCGAAGCTCCCGCGGCGAGAGGCGCCGCCACTGCGACGGTCGCTTCGGCGCGGAGGGGACGGCCACACGCGCGCGAGCGGCAGGAACGCTGACGGTCGTGGGATCGGCCCGTCCGTCGGTTGTCGCGCCGTCGGACTCCGCGCCGTCGGGGTCCGCGCCGTTTTCGCTGGGCGGCGCGCCCGTCAGCTGCAAAAACACGTCGTCGAGCGTCGGCCGCCGCAGTCCGAGATCGCTCACCGCGATCTGAGCCTTGCGGAGCGCCGCGGCCGCATCCTCGATCATCTCAAGCCCATCCCGCGGCGCGGGGATCGTGAGCTGCGCGAGCCGCTCGCCGGGCTCGGGCTCACCGCAACCAATCCCGGCGAGCGCGGTGCGTGCATCGTCCCGTTGCGCGGCGCTCACCAGTTCGACCTCCAGGATCTGCCCGCCGACGCGGTCCTTGAGCTCGCTTCCGGTGCCCTGCGCGATCACCCGACCGTGATCGATCACGGCGATCTGGTCAGCGAGCTGATCTGCCTCCTCGAGGTACTGCGTGGTGAGCAGAAGCGTGGTCCCGTCGCGGACGAGCTCGCGCACCGCCGACCAGATCTCAATGCGGCTGCGCGGATCGAGCCCGGTCGTCGGCTCGTCCAAGAACAGCACCCGCGGGCGGGTCAACAGGCTCGACGCGAGGTCGAGACGTCGCCGCATCCCGCCGGAGTACGTGCGCGCGAGACGGTCCGCGGCATCAGCCAGGTCGAAGCGCTCGAGCAGCGCGGTCGCCCGTCGGCGAGCATCGGCCGCCGACAGGTCAAACAGGCGCCCGAACATCTCGAGGTTCTCACGGCCGGTGAGCATCTCGTCAACCGCCGCGAACTGGCCGGTCAACCCCAACAGCTCGCGCACGCCCGGCGCGTCATGGACAACGTCGCGGCCAAAGACCTCGGCCCTCCCCGCGTCCGGGGTGAGCAGCGTGGCCAGCACCCGGACCAGGGTGGTCTTCCCCGCGCCGTTCGGTCCAAGCAGCCCGAAAACGGTCGCCTCCTCGACATCCAGGTCGACCCCGGCAAGCGCCACAGTCGCCCCAAAACGCTTCACCACCCCCTCGACATGCACCGCCGAATCAGCCATCACTCACTCTCCAAAGATGACGCGCCCGATCTCGTAGCAGTTCGAGCCAGCCTACGCTTCCAGTTGTCGAGCGCCTGCGTCCTGCAGTCCATTGTGACCGTCACGCTGCGAGGGCGATAGCGATGATCGGCGCCGTTACCGCGAGTTGTTGCCAGCTCTCGCCGCGGTCGCGGCTGCGGAGCAGCCGGCCGTCGGCCATGCCGCAGACCAACTCGTCTGCGAGGGCGGCGAGCGTGTACGGCATCGACTGGCCGGGCACGGGCAGCTCGCGCCAAGCGTCTCCGTCCCAGCGGTACAGGCGCCCGTGCGCTCGCCCGGCGGAGTGCGCCTCGCGCGGTCCGCGCGCCGCGGACACGTACCAGCGGTCGGGGTCGACGGGGTCGGCTGCGAGCGCCCAGCAGTAGCCGAGCTCACGCCCAAAGTCCAGCGCGGACCAGCTATCGCCGCCGTTTGCGCTCCACGCGGCGCCGTCGCCCGCGGCCTGGTACGCCCGTCCCTCGGCGAGGGGATGCCAGGCGATCGCGTGAGCGTCACGCTTCGCGCCGGGACGGTGGTCGCTGAAGCTCTCGCCGCCGTCCTCGCTCAGCATCACGCCGCCAAGCTCGATCGCGACTAGCAGCCGCTGCGGCCGATGCGGGTCCGGCGCAATCCAGCGAACGTGATGGGTCCATGGCCTGGGTGGAAAGCTCCAGCGCTCGCGGGAGGGGATGTCCTGAAGCGCCTCAAGTTCGATCCACTCGGCACGATCGCGACGGACGAACAGGCGACTCGGTTCCGTGCCGGCATAGAGCGCTCCGTCCGCAGCGCCGATCGCAACCGAGGAGACGTCCCGCTCGGGCATCTCGATGCGCTCCCATCGCCGTCCGCCGTCGCTGCTGAGCAGCGCCCCAGCGCCCCGCGTGCCGACGATCACGCGGTCGCGATCTGCAGCGACACAGTCGACCGGGACGCCTTCGAGCACCGGCTGAGCCTCAGCCGACGCGTCATCACAGTCGAGCCGAGTCACGACGTCGTCGCGGGAACAGATAAACGCGCGCATGGCGATCACCCCACTCTACGTCGATCGACCGGTCATCTCTGAAGCGCTTGCCTGGCGCCCCTCCGCGCCGCCGTCCAAGGTCGCCGGAAAAACAGAACGTCACCCCCCGGGGTTCACTAGCGTGTAGAGCACGGCGATCCGTCCGTCTCGCACCAGCGCCACGTCGTAGCCGCTAATAGCGGGCGACTGCTCAGGCGCTCCGTGGTTGAAGGCCAGGTGGCCCAGATCGCGGAGGGCATGGACCGGCCCTGCGGCGGTGAACACGAAATTTGGCAACTGGTCGAGCAGCTCCTGAGCGCGGTCGTTCAGGGCCTCGTGGCCGCGGAATGTCCTTTCGGGGTCTGTCCAGACCACGTCCTCGGTGTAGTTGGCCACGATCGCCTTCAGGCGACGTTCGGGATCGCGTTCGTTGAACACCGCGAAGAGGTTGAGCAGCATCAGCTCGCGGATCCGCGCGGCGTCGGTCGTCACGCGTTGTTGGGTGGGGGTGGCGGCCATCGCAGTTCCATTCGTAGAGCGGTGAAGCTTGCTTCCTCGCGTATCTTGCTTCGGGTCGATAACCCCGCACCCGAATCGTGGCCACCGCGCGGGTGATGTGTCATCGCCAGATCCCGGTGATTCCGCGTCTGCGCCTTCGCCTAGTCCGCCGGCCGCCACGACGGCAGCGAGCTGACGGTGCAGAATCCCTCAGCCGATGAAAACAAGATTGGCGGTGACCGATGACCGATTCTGCCTCGAGCGACCCATCAGCAGCGTCGAAGCACCCCTGGCCGTCGCTCAATTACACGGACTGGACCGCTACCTGCGACACGCTGCACGCGCACACGCAGGTTCTCGGCAAGCTGGCGGTAGCGCTGGCACCGCCCGAGCCCCAGCTCCAACACGCCGCTCTGCGCCTTACCGCGCGCGGCTGGGAAACGCTCCCGCTCCCGGCATCTGACGGCTCTGGCGCGCTCGTAGCCGGGCTTGATCTACGCGTGCACGAGGCGTTCCTCGAGCACAGCGCCGGCCGCACGCAGCGCGTGCCGCTGACGCCGGACCGTCCGGTTGGCGAGGTCACGCGAGAGGTCGTCGGTGCCGCCCGTTCGCTGGGAGGTCCGCTGGAGATCGATCCGACTCCCCAGGAGGTGTGGTGGAGCGCGCCGCTGGACCAGGACGACGAGCACACGACCTACGATGCCGAGGCGGTCGCTTCGTACTTCGCCGCAGCCACCCGCGCCGCGCTCGTCCTCGCCGCGTTCCGGGCTCCATATCGGGGTCGTTCGACGCAGATCAACGCATGGTGGGGTTCCTTCGATCTCGCGGTGAACCTGTTCTCGGGCTTGCCGGCCGATCCGCCGTCAGCCGACTTCATCATGCGCAACGCGATGGATGCTCAGGAGGTCGCGGTGGGCTGGTGGCCTGGGGATCCGCGCTACGCCAAGGCTGCGTTCTACGCCTATGCGCATCCGGCTCCAAGCGGTTTTGCCGGCGCTCGACTGTCTTCATCCACGGGCCGTTGGGACGACGGGCTCGGGGAATATGTCCTCGATTGGGACGACGTCTGCTCCAGGCCCGACCCGCACCAAGCCGCGCTCGACTTCGCGCGCTCGGCCTTTCGCCACGCCTGCACCGTTTGCGAATGGGACCCCAGTCTTCTCGCCAGCGCCGAAGGGACACCTCCCCCCGTCAGGTGACCCTATCGATCGCGTCGCGGCGACACGCGGCGTACGGGTGAGTCGTAGATGCACGGCGGCGCCTGACGGACGGGTCAGGCGGCAGCGTCGGAACGACTCTCGTCGATGGTGTCCGCTGGAGGGCCGCCGAACTCCGGCCGAGGGAAACCGGCCTTAATCAGTATCCGAGTCCACTCCGTGAATCGGGGCTCGCCGAGGAACACCACGCAGAGCGCGTCATCGCGTGGGGTCATCAGCACGTCTCGGAGGTCGTGGTCTATGAACAACTCCCATCGGATCAGGCCCCGATTGGAGCGAGCGTCAAAGCCGGGGAAACGCATCTCGCATGTGCGCATCGTCGATTCTCCTAGGAGGTTGGCGTGATCGGTTAAGTTCTACTACACGAGATAGTAGTTCGCGATGCGTTCTTACGCTGTTATTAGGCGGACCGTCGCCCAAGACGATCAGGCGCTGTGCCTGCAGCCGCTCGCGGCTAACCGCGGGCACGTTCTGCCCGCTCGAGGCTCACAGTCGAGCTCGGAGACTCGGCCCAATGGTCGGGGACCCCACCGGGCTTTAGCGTCGTATCTGGGGCGAGATGCGTCGAACAGTCGCATTGCTCCTCGGATTGGTCCTCCTCGTTGGTTGCGGTTCTGCTGGGGTCAGGGTCGTCTCTTCCAGCGGTGTTCGCGTCAGCGTCCCAACCGGCTGGCGTGCGGTTCCGCCAGCGAGTGCCGGCCCGGTGACCGACCCGCGCACGCTGCTGGTGGTTGGGACGGCCGGGGTGCGACCGAAGGTGTCTCGGTGCTCGATCGCCGCCTACCGCATTCCGGCAGACGGCGCCGTGGTGATCGTGGTCGGATGGACGTCGGTCGCAGCGGCTGGTGGTGCGGCAGCTATGCCGGGGCGGGCGCCGCTAAAGGAGCTGGTCACCGTCCGCAGGCCGAGCTTCGAGTGTTTTACGGGGCGAGGCGCCGTCGCGGACGTCATCCTTGGCCGGACGCCTTACCAGGTCAACGTCCTCGTGGGCGACCGCGCCTCGGCAGAGCGAGTTGGTCAAGCGCTGAAGGTCGCTCGATCGTTCGATCAAGCGGCGAAGCACGGGACGTCCGGATAGACAACCCAGAAGCCTGACCAGTAAGCCCACAACGGAATGGAGCAGGTCATCCGCTGGTCGCGAGGAGCACGTCGTTCGCTTAGCCCTGGTCTTCAGGCCGGTTCACACCAGCGTCCCGCGGCTCCTGAGGGAACGAACCCTTGTTCAGCCGTCCTGAGCTCGGCGGTAGAAGGGAGAGGGAGGGATCCGAACCCTCGATGGACGTAACCGCCCATAGTCGATGTGTCACATCCCGCCCGTGCGTCGGGTCATACCACTAGGACCCCCGAAAGCGAGACGTGACGAAGGAGGACCAACAATGCTCGGCCTCAGCAGGGTCCACCTCGACCTGGCGCTTCGTCGCCCAGAGCTACGCCGGCGCGCGCTACGCGCGCAGCGGAGGGATGGTGGCGCTCTTGGCCCGGCAGCGAGCGTGACCCCCGGTTTGGCGATGAGTTTCGCCGTGCCCGAGAGTCTTGTCGAGAAACCGAAACGCACTTACGCCGGTCCGAAGAAGGATGAACGATGACCCCACGCCTCGCCCGTCTCGCCGATATCGCCTACCGACGCCGGAAGCTGATGGTTCTTGGATGGATCGCTGTCCTAATCGTGATTTTTCCCGTGAGCAACGCCCTCAAGGGCAAGTTTCACGCGGACTACGCGACCCCCGGCTCGGACTCGAAGACCGCGAGCACCTTGATCGCTCAGCGCTTCGGCGGGTTCTCGGGCAACACGGTTGATGTCGTCTGGCGCGCCGACGGCGGGGCCAACAGCCCTGTAACAAAGCGGCGGATTGACATCTTCGTTGCCCAAGCCTCACGGCTGAGCGGTGTCGGACGGCCTGGCAGTACGCGCCTTTCCACCGACGGCAAGATCGGCGCAACCAGCCTCGAGCTGACCAAGCAGCCATGGGACGTCCCCAAGCAGACGGGCAAGGACCTGATCGCGCTCGCCAACAAGACCAGCGGCAACGGACTCGAGGTCAAGCTCGGCGGGGGGCCGATCCAGGACGCGGAGGGCGGCACGGGTCCGCAAGGAGTCGGCTTCCTCGGCGCCGCGATCGTTCTGCTGATCGCGTTCGGCTCGATCGTCGCCGTCGGCCTGCCGCTTGCCGTCGCGCTGTTCGGCCTCGGGGTCTCATCAGCGCTGATCGGGATTCTCGCCGCCATCATCGACGTACCCGACTGGGCGACCGCGATCTCGAGCCTGATGCTGATCGGAGTCGGCGTCGACTACGCCCTCCTCGTCCTGACCCGCTTCCGCAGCGCCCTCGATGACGGCAAGGACACCCACGACGCCGTGATCGAGGCCGTAACCACGGCCGGACGGAGCGTGTTGATCGCCGGCTCGACCGTGATCATCGCGCTGCTCGGCCTGTTCCTCGTCGGGCTCAGCTACATGCACGGCGTTGCGCTTGCCGCGAGCCTCTCCGTGCTCACGGTGATGGTGGGCGCGATCACGCTGCTGCCCGCTCTCCTGAGCTTCGCCGGCCACAGAGTCAACAGCCTGCGGATTCCGGTCCTCGGCCGTCGGCGCGTGCCGAGCACCGCCGGCGACTCGCCGGCGCTTCGCTGGAGCCGCCTCGTGCAGCGCCATCCCTGGAGATACGCGATCGCCGCCACGGTCGTGCTGCTGGCGCTCGCCGCGCCCGCGCTGGGCATGCGCCTCGGGTTTGCCGATGCCGGAAACGACCCGCCCGGGAAGATGACCCGCCAGGCCTACGATCTGACTACACGAGGGTTTGGCGCTGGGCTCAACGGTCCGCTGCTGATCGTCGCCAAGCTGCCCGGCACCGGCGCCGCGACGAAGCTCGACCCGCTGGTCAACGCCGTGCGCAGAGACCGCGAAGTGGCCGTCGTCACGCAGCCGCGAGTCAACCCGGCCGGTGACGCCGCGATCGTCACCGTCATCCCGAAGACCGGTCCGCAATCTGCGGCCACCGACCAGCTCGTCTCGCGGCTGCGCAACCAGACGATCCCCACGACGCTCCAAGGGTCTGGAATCCAGACCTTCCTCGGCGGAGCAACCGCCACCTTCGACGACCAGAGCAACTACATCTCGGCCCACCTGCCCGTGTTCTTCCTTGGGATCATCGGCCTCTCGGTCCTGCTTCTAGTCTTCGCCTTCCACTCGCCGTTGATCGCGCTCAAGGCCGGGATCATGAACCTGCTGTCGATCGGGGCGGCCTACGGCGTCATGACGCTCGTTGCGAAAGGCGGATCGGTCGGCAACCTGATCGGGATCGACCACGAGGTGCCAATCGCGCCCTTCCTGCCGGTGATCATGTTCGCGATCCTCTTCGGTCTCTCGATGGACTACGAGGTGTTCCTGGTCTCGCGAATCCGCGAGGAGTACCTCACCCACGGCGACACAAAGGAAGCCATCGCTCAGGGGCTCGCCAAGACAGCCCGCGTGATCACAGCGGCGGCCGCGATCATGATCGTCGTCTTCCTCGCCTTCCTCACCGATAACCAGGTGTTCCTGAAACTGGTCGGGATCGGCCTCGCCACCGCGATCTTCGTCGACGCCACGATCGTCCGCATGATTCTCGTCCCCGCCGTGATGCAACTGCTCGGCGACCGCAACTGGTGGATACCCCGCTGGCTCGAACCGCTCTTCCCGAGGCTGGATCTCGAACCGCGGGCAGCGACGACGGAGAGCGCGGCGTGACCCTACACCCCCCCCGCCCGTCCGCGCCGGAGATGCAGCACTCCGGCGCCGCCGACGTGACGGTGTCGACCCCGCGAGGTCAATCGTTGCCTGCTACATGCGTTGGCCGCCCGACCGCTTGCCGTTTTTCTCAGTGGGGCTGGCCGGCTCCGTGGTTCAGCTCGGCGAGCAGCGCGTCGAGTGTTCGCGGCGGCCGGCCGGTGAGAAGCTGGACGGTGTCGGTCACGGCCGATGCGTAGCCGTCGGTCCCTGAGCGCCGGTAATCCTGGTAGAGGCCAACGAGCGCGCCCACGAACCAGGGGTCGAGGCCGATGGCTGTCAGCGAGTCGCGCACGGCCTGGTCGGGGATGTTGACATACCTGATCTCCCGCCCCATCATCGCCGACAACTTCGCGGCGACGTCCTCGTAGGAAAGCGCCTCGGGCCCGGTGACGTCGTAGTGCGCGCCGGCGTGCCCGTCCTCGGTGAGGACAACGTTCGCCACGGCGGCAACGTCGCGGGTGTCGACCATGCTGATCCGGGCGTCACCGGCGTCGACGTACAGGTTCCCATCCTCGCCGATCGAGGGAATGTTGGACTCGGGAACGTTCTGGGTGAACAGATTCGGCCGCACGATCGCGTATTCCAACCCCGACTGCTCGAGATAGCGGTCGCAGTCGGTGTGCGCGCTGACGAACTCCGCCGGCGACTCGATGTTCGCGCCCAGGATCGAACTGCGCACGAGCAACCCGACGCCGGACTCGAGCGCGGCATCAATCGCATTGCGGTGCCAGCGAACGGCGTCGCGGTGCGGGCTTGAGAGCAGGAACACCTTCTCAGCGCCGGACATCGCTGTACGGAGCGACTCGGGGTCACCGAGATCGCCGACCACTGCCTCGACATCATCCGGGTACGGCGTGTCGGCCTCACGCGCACGGACCAATGCCCGGACCCGCTCGCCTTGCGCGCACAACGACTTGGTCAGCGCTTGGCCGATCTTGCTTCGACCACCGATCACCAGGATCACCGTCCACTCCTTTCGGTCTCGGCGCCACCCCGGCCCGAGCTACATGCTACGTCCACCATCGGTGCCGACCGGGACGCTGACTCGGGCGGTCAAGCCCGATCGAGAATCCCGATCCGCGGCGCCATCACCGAATTGAGCTGAAGCGCGATGAGCAGACCAATCGCCAGGTATGTGTTGATCAAGCACGTCAGAGCGGCGATCGCGTACAGGCACTGGTAGACGACGATTCGATGCCTCATAGCGACGCGCATGTCCTCCGTCGTCGCGTCGCTCATCAGTCCGGCCCGATCGGCGTACCCGAGGCCGATGAACAGCACGGCACCAAGTGCGAACAGATTCAGCCAGTAGACGAGCATCGACACTTTGTACGTCGTGTCCTCCGCAAGCAGCCCGGTCGAGAACGGCATCAGCGTCACCGCCGCGAGGAACGTGAGGTGAATCCAGGTCAGGGCGCGCGTGCTTCGCGTGAGGCTTGAAAGCTGCGTCTGCTGACCGACCCAGAAGATCCCCAGTGTCAGAAAGCTCATCGCGTAGGGCAGCAACCTCGGCACGACGTGGTGCGCGAGGTCGTGCAGTAGGGCATGCTCGGAGCCGCCCCCGCCGGCCGACCACACCGGATGCTGCACGCGCTTGGGGACCGACGGCGGCTTCAGGTCGAGAACCAGCAGCGTCATCGCGACCGCAAACACGCCATCGCTCAGCGCGGCGAGGCGAGCGAGGCTGCTCCCAGCGAATCGGTGGTAACCGATCGGCATCCGCGCATCGGCACGCTACCGTGCCAGCGGTTACCCCGTCCGCCAGGTCTCCGTCGCATCGGCGCGCGCCGCTGCGAGCCGTGGAGTCAGGCGCGCGGATTCGGCGAGCAGCCGGTTGCGGAGCCCCGGAATCACCGAGCAGCGGCGCCGCTCGAGCGCGCTGAACGCGGCAGCGACGACCTGCTCGGGCGTCATCCGATGGCCGATCGATGCATGCTCGGAGGCGGTGTCAAAGAACGCCGTGTCGGTCGCCCCCGGGCAGAGCGCGGTCACCTGCACTCGGGTGCCGCGCGTCTCAGCCCACAACGCCTCGGTGAACGCGCACCTCCGACGGAGGGTTTGCCAGTGGCTCGCGTGGGTCTGGGCCGGGCCATCAGGGCGCACAGGTCAAGCGGAGCGCAGCTCCGCGGGTACGTGTGCGGCGAGCTTGTCGGCGAGTGCTGCGGCTTGCTCGCCCGCGGCGCGGACAACGTGAGGGTCGCTGGTGCACTTATGGGCGAGGAACGCCATACGCTCGCGCAACAGCGCCCAGGCGGGCTCGCGCCAGGGGACAAAGTTGCCCATCAGGTAGTGCATCTCGAACGCGAACCCGGCATTGCGCCCGTTGCCGGCCGCATCGACCGGGAGCTGCGTGAGCGCGTGGCCGAGCGGGCGGATGACGCCGCCCATCAGGTCGAACGCGGCGCTGATCAGCAGCCCGAGCTGCTCGTCGGTCTCATCGGTGTGGGTGAAGAACCGGGTCAAGAGGTGCAGGAGGACCTCGTACGCGATCGAGGTGATCTCCGCGACGCGATGGGCCTCGGGGTTGGTGATCACCGTGACGGGATCTGTGAGATCGAACGGTTGTCGCGTGAAGGCCGCCACCACGGGGCGCGCTGGCTCGAAACTCGGATCGGCGTCGCGGAGCGCGTGGTACTCATCCCAGATCCGAAGAAAGCGGCCGTAGTGGGCGTCCTCCCAGTCGCCGCGAGCGCCCTCACCCTGCTCGATGATCTCGCCCACCGCTCGCAGCGCCGAGTCAAGATCGGTGACCGCTACGACCTGCGGCCAGCGAAACATCTCCGGCGTCGCTTGCGCGCGCGGCGAGCCGACGAACAACGCCCGCTCGCCAAGGTCGTGCGTCAGCCTCGTCAATCCATCCTCGATCCCTCGGTACAGGTGTCCGACCGTGAGGAACTCCTGCCCGCGCGGCATCGCCTCTGACTCGCTCAGCGGATCACGCCTCGGCGCGGTCGGTACGAACCCCTCGGCGTCCTGGCGCTCCATCCCCTCGGGCCGCTCGAGGAATAGGAAGTGCCTCAGCGCCTGCTCTCCAAACGGCATCAGGTCAAGCTGGATGCTGGCCGGGAAGTAGCCCGAGCGCTGCGGGAAGTTCGGCCGCCCGAAGTAGGGCGCGGCGCCGATCGACGACATCACGTTCGCGACCAGCGCCAGGTGCAGCATCTCTTCGATCGCGATCCCGCGCAGCACGCCTCGCCAGCGCTCGATCGCCTCCGACTGCTCGTCCGTCAGACCGTCGTCCTTGTCCTTGAGCGTCCACTCCGCGAACAGGTACTGGCACATGATCATGTGCTCGAGCTGGCACGCTTCCGCCAACAGCCACCACAGATCCTCGCGATGGGCGACGACTACCTTGGGCTCGGCGACCGACATATTGCCAGCAGGACTGTACAGCATCGCTGTCGAATACTTGTTAACGAGATGAAACTGCCGGAGACCCTGTCCGCGCGAACCTCATACCTGCTCGGCCGCGCCGCCTCGCGCTTACAGGCGCTGGGCGAGCATGACCTCGAGCCGCTCGGGATTACGCCGCGCGAGTACAGCGTGCTCGCCGTGCTCGCCGAGAGCTCGCCGTTGTCGCAAACACAGGTGGCCCGGATCCTCGCGCTCGACCGCACGACGATCCTCAAGCTCGCCGCGTCGCTCGAGCGCAAGAGATTGGTGGTCCGCGAGCGCGACACCAACGACGCGCGCGCATACGCGGTGGCGCTCACGCCCGCCGGCGACCGGCTCCGCGCAGAGGCGTTCGACCTGCTGCTGGCATGCGAAGCGCGGTTCCTGACGCCGCTCAACCGCGGCGAGCGCAAGCAGCTTCACGACCTCTTGGCACGCCTGACGGACCTGTGACCACACGATCCCCAACCGTCCGAAAGCAGCTCACACGCGACGCTTCCGCAATCACGAAGCAGCGGTCACGTCGTCCGCCGAGACGAGAGGCACGGTAGCTTCCGCTCCGAGCCGCCGGGCAGCTCAAGCAGCAGTACCGGCGTCGCCGCCCGAACGTCGGTGTGGCGAAAGGCCAAGCGCGCCGAGGGCCGCTGCTGTGATGCAGCGGCCTCTTTCGGCGCGCTCGAGAGACTCTGTTGGCTTTCCGGTGGTCAGCCGCCGATCGTGAACGTCTCCCTGACGACGTTCGAGATGGGCCGCTCGTTGCCAGTTACGATCCCGGGCGCGGTGCCCCTGACGACGTAGGCGGTCAGCGTGGCTTGCTTGTTCTTGCCAAAGAAGCCGGGCGAGCCGACCTCCCAGTCGCTGTACACCTGGGCTAGACCGTGGCTCTTCGCGGTGGCGTTGAGCTGAAAGACACCGGCCAGATTGGCGTTCGGGCCGCCGGCCGCCTGCGGAGTGGTTGAGAGCGTCACGACCAGTCCGGGCACGTTGGGGTCAGGCATCCCCGGGCCAAAGGTTGTGGCCGGCGGAAGGTTGAGGCCTGAGTGGTACCCGTTGGCTGCGGACAGCTGGTTGTTGCCGGTGCGGTTCTGGGCGAGCAGCGCGAGGTCGACGTTGAACGTCCCTCCATCGCCCGCAGTGTCGTGGGGCCGGGGTGTGATCGCGACCAGTTTGATCGCGGGGTCGTGGTGTGCCTGGCCGTAGTGATGCGATGACCCGCCCGTCCAGGCCGCGGCGGGCACTGCCCCGGCGAGCACCAGGGCCGCCGTTGCGGACAGCTTCAGTGCAACGCGCGTCAACCGCCCACGCGACCGAGTGCCGCTTTCGTTGCCATGATCTTGGTTGTGCATTGATTCCTCCGAGTCGTGGCGGCCGGACTAGCCGCCGGTTGCTCTTGGACGATCTCAGCGACCTACAGAGCCCGGTATGGGGTGAACGCCGGAACCGATCCCCCAATCCGACCCGCCACCGAGATCTCGCTCTTGCGTGCTGGCAGGACGCGTTGGGCGGGGCGCGGGGATCGCGCACCCCGCCGGAGCTTGCCTAGCGCTTCAGGACAGGTGACGCTGCTGGCACCGTTGCTCAGTCGTCGTTGACGCACGGAGAGCCGAAGCGGTGCAGCGAGAGCTGCTACGCAACGCAGGCGAGACCTCCGGCGCCGGGTTATCCCGTCCCCGGGTGAGCGCTCCTAGCGCACGCGCTGCCGGCCGGCTGCCGAAGGAGGCAGCCGGCCGGCCTGGACGAGTGCGAAGTGTGCTTCTAGCGGATGACGGTCTCGCAGTTCGAGGGGGCCGGGTCGGACGCGTCGACGGTCGCTCGATCGGCCGTGCCGGCGGGCGAGCCGCCATCGCATTCGATCTCCGTGTCGGCGACACCGTCCTGGGCGGACAGCGTGTCGTTGCCGCCGAGCCCGCGCAGGCGGTCGGCCCCGCCGCCGCCGGTGATCCGGTTCGCGAGCGCGCTGCCGATCAGCGTGTCGCCGCCGCTGCCGCCGACGAGGTTCTCCACGCTGGTGTCGATGTTGTCCCGTGCCCCCACCGGGCCGTCGTTGGCGCTGCCGTCATTGGACAAGCCGTCGATGTCCGCGGTCACGCCGATGGTCTGCCTGGCGTAGGTCACGGTGTCGACACCTGCCCCGCCGATAAGGAGATCGCTGCCGTTGCCACCCGCGAGCGTGTCGTTGCCGTCACCGCCGTTCAGGAAGTCGGTCCCAGCGCCGCCGGTGAGCCGGTCGTTGCCCGCGCGGCCGAAGATCGCCGTCGGGATCGCTGTCGCGACGCTCACCGTGTCGTTGCCGGGACCGGCGTCCAATTGGCTGCTCGTGATGCCGGCCGAGGCGCAGCGCACCGCGTTGACGCCGGCCGCCTGGCAGCCCGCGCCCGGCGTCACCGGTGCCGCGCTGTCGCTCAGCGTGTAGAAGCCGCCCACTGGACCGCTGAGCGTGACGCTGTTCGCGACGGTAAACGACGTCGCGTGGTACTGGAGCGCACCGTTGGTGACCTCCACGGTTCCTGCCGTGCCCGGGGTCTGGGGATCGACGGCGACCCCCATGGGCTGCAAGGCGCTGATGAACGCCTGGCTGACGCCGGTGCCGTCGAGGTTGGCGCGCCCGATGCCGTCAGCAGCGCTGTCCTGGTCGTTCAGTGCGGCGTGGGCCCAGTACAGATGCACCGAGTCGACGGCCACCCCGCACGTTAAGTCTCGTCCGAGTTGTCCGGCTTGGACGAAGTTCGCATTGGCGCTGGTGCCGTCGAGGTTGGCGCGCCCGATCGTGCCGAGGCTGTTGGCCCAGTAGACGTGGCCTGCGTCGACCGCGACTCCGCACGGCATGTCGGACAACGGGTCGAAGAGGATCAAGTTCTGGTTAGCCCCGGTGCCGTCCAGGTTGGCGCGTCCAACCGAGTTAAACGTGCTCCAGTAGACGTGCGCCCCATCGACCGCGACCCCGAACACCGCCCCCACTTGCGGGACAAAGCTCGGGTTGACCCCGGTGCCGTCGAGGTTCGCGCGCCCGATCGATCCGTCGCGGGTGTCCCAGTAGACGTGCGCCGCGTCGACCGCCACCGCGCTGCTGTCGACGCCGGTGATGAAGTTCTGGTTGACGCCCGTGCCGTCCAGGTTCGCGCGGCCGATCGACCGGTTCGCGCCGTTGGTCCAGTAGACGTGCACCCCGTCGGACGCGACTCCGCGGGGTAGACTGACGCCGCCGACAAATGCCTGGTTGACCTGAGTACCGTCGTTGTTGGCATGACCGAGCGTCGTACCGGTGCTGTTGCTCCAGTACACAGCCGCGCCGGCGCGCGCGGCGAAAGCAAGGCCGAGCAGAACGAGCGCCGCTAGCAGCAGCAGTCCACGGACGCTGCGGCGCGACAGAAGGGACGGTGAAGCAAAGCCTCCGCTGTGATGCATGGTTTCTCCTCGGTTTCATAGGGATCATTTGGTGCGCTTGCGGCAGCGTGGTCTCGAGCGCCCAGATCCGGTATGGGGTGAACCATGGAATCCGACCCTGAACGCTTGCTTTACCGCGCTGACCGCTGCGTGTAGGGTCGTTCGGGCTAGACGATGGCGATCACGGCGCACCAGCCGTCCGGCCAGTTGGTTGGACGTGGACGCGAGCTGGCCCAGTTCGACCAGACGCTCGATCGAGTCGCATCCGGGACTCCGTGGGCCGTGGAGCTAGTCGGCGAGCCGGGTATCGGCAAGTCGCGCCTACTTGCAGAGTTGCGTGCCCGGGCGAGGGAGCGCGGATTCGTCGTCCTCGACGGCCGTGCCGCAGAGTTCGAGCACGACATCCCCTTCGGTGTCTTCCTGGATGCGCTCAACGACTATGCCGGGTCGATCCCGTCCGTGGTGCTCCGCGGTCTCGACGGCGAGGTCCTCGATGAGCTCGGGTCGATCTTCCCGTCGCTGTCGGCATTCGCCCCGGCGCGTCCTGCGAGCCGGGACGAGGCCGAGCGGTACCGGCTCCACTACGCGATGCGCGCGTTCCTGGAGCGGCTGGCTAAGCGTCAGCCGCTGCTGCTGACGATCGACGATGTCCACTGGGCGGATCCCGCGTCTCTCGAGGTGATGGCACATCTGCTGCGCCGCTTCAGCGGGCCGCTGCTGCTTGCGTTCGCGATGCGCCAGGTGCCGGTGGGGCTGACCGGAGCGCTTGAGGCGTTGGCGCGTGACGGCTTCGGAAGCCGCATGGACATCGGCCCGCTTAGCCCAGAAGAGGCGCACGCCTTGCTTGACCCTGCGCTTGACGCCCGCACGCGAGAAGCCCTCTTGGTTGAGAGCGGCGGGAATCCGTTTTATCTGGAACAACTTGCCCGCGCCGGTGACCGGGGGTGGGTCGCGCCCGCGGGCGTGAGACACGCGGTCGATCATGAGCTCGGCCGCCTGGCCCCCGCCGCGCGATCGATGCTCGAGGCGGGCGCCGTCGTGGGCGACTCGTTCGATCCCGCGCTGGTCGCCGCGGTCGCGCAGCGCGACGAAGCCGACCTGCTCGCCGCACTCGACGTCCTGGTCGCAGCAGATCTGATCCGGCCGACAGCAGTGCCCCGAACATTTCGCTTTCGGCACCCGATAGTCCGCAGGGCCGTATACGACGGGATGCCAGCCGGCTCGCGCGTGGCCGCCCATGCGCGCGCGGCGAGCACGCTGGCGCAAGGTAACGCTTCCACCGCCGAGCTGGCGCACCATGTCGCGCTCTCGGCCGCGCCGGGCAATGAGTCCGCGATCTCGCTGCTGATCGACGCCGCGCGTACGGCCGCTCCACGCGCGCCACTGACCGCGGGGCACTGGCTGCTCGCCGCTGTTCGGCTGCTGCCTGGAGATGCCTCCGAACGGCGTGCCCAGCTGCTCTCCGAAGCGGCCGGCCTGCTCACGTCGGGCGGCGGCTTTGGCGAAGCGCTCGAGGCGCTCGAACAAGCACTGGCGCTCGTGCCTCGGGACGCGGCACAAACGCGCGCTGACATGCTTGCCAAGCGCGCCGAGGCGAGGCGGAGGGGCGGCCGCCCGTTCGTCTCACGCGCCGAGCTCCAGCGTGCACTCATGACGCTTCCGGACAGCGAAGGCCAGACCGCTCAGGCCCTGCGCCTCGAGCTGGCGATGAACCGCTATTGGCACGGAGATTTCGCCCGAGTTCGCGAACTCGCGGCGATGGCTCTCGCAGCGGCACGGGGCCAAGATGACCAGCTGCTTGTGTGTCTTGCGGCCTCTTTGTCGAGCCTCGCCGACGCCGCCGACCGCCGCATGGACGACGCGCTCGCCGGGTTCCGCGAAGCCCATGCTGCGTTCACGGCGTTGGCGGATGAGCGTGTCGCAGAGCGCATCTATATCGGCCACTATTTGGGAGAGGCGGCACTGCGGCTAGAGCGCGCAGATGATGCACGTGCACACATCGAGCGCTGCTTCGAGGTGGCGCGCCTCACCGGACAGGAGCCGACCTCGGGTTCTTGGTGGGGCGTCGTCATACAGGCGCTGCTACTCAGGGGCGAGCTGCGTGAGGCCACACGGTTGGGGTCCGACGCCGTCGAGATGGCTCCGCTCGCAGACGACGACTGGCGCATGATCTGGTTGCTCGGCATCCAGTCGATGAGCGCGTTCTGGGCGGGCCGCCACGAGTCCGCATTTGCCAGCGCTTCGAAGGCGATGGTGGGCGCCAACCGGACACATCCGGAAACGTTCCTTCCGTTGTTGGCGCGCCTTCACATGGGCGCCGCTCTATCGGCCGCTGGCGATCCAACCGCAGCGATCACCGAGCTTGGCCCACTCGACGACGAGCCATCGCGCTGGGTGCTCGACCTGCACTCGGCGTACGGCTGGGACCTGCTGATCCGCGCCCGGCTGGCCGCTGGCGAGATCGATGCGGCCGGTGACACTGCGACTCGAGCGCGGTCGCGCGCCGATCGGGCGCTCGTGCCACAGCACGCAGCGATCGTTGCCTCCGCCGGCTCTACCGTGATGCTCGCCCGCGGCGACGTGCCCGAGGCAGCCGCCGCCGCTGAGTACGCGGTGAAGCTCGCGCGCGGCGCAGGGAATCCGCTCACGAGCGGGCGCTGTCACATCGCCTACGGCGTGGGTCTCGCGGCCGCCGGCGAGGTCGACCGCGCGACCGGCGAGCTCAGTCGTGCGGAAGAGATGCTCTGGACATGCGGAGCGACGCGCGAAGCGGACGCCGCTGCACGCGAGCTGCGGCGACTTGGACAGCGCGTCACGCGCCGCCCACGGCGGGAGGACGACGGCACCCTTTCTGAACTGAGCCCACGCGAACGAGAAGTCGCAAATGAGATTGCAGCCGGCAAGACGAACCGTGAGATCGCGGCGACGCTGTTTCTGAGCGAGAAGACGGTTGAGAGCCACCTCGCCCGAATCTATTCCAAGCTCGACGTGCATTCGCGCGCCGCGCTGACTGCGATCGTCGCTCGCCGGCGCGGCTGACACCTCGCTTGCACTGGACGCCGGTCGCTCCAGGGTCAACCGAGGCCAGCTCAGGACGATTCGGTCGAATCGCACCGCAGGCCCGATCTTTCGTGTGTAGAAGCGGAGAGGGAGGTGTCTGGGTTCAGGACATATGTCCCAGGTGATGTGTCCCTGATGTCTCGGGACATAGGTCACACCTGGTTGGGTTGAAGCTGGGGTTCCGGCGGTCGTCGCGGAGGCGGAGCCCGTAGGGCGACGCCGGAGCGGCGATCGCCGGGCGCGTCTTGTCCGGGGGTGGGCGAACAGTCGCGGGCATGTCCCGTGCTCATGTCGCTGTACTTCAAATCGTTTCCAAGCAGCTGTCGGTGACGGCGGCCGCCGCCGAGTACGGGATCTCCCGCCGGCATCTGCATCGACTCCTGGCCCGTTACCGCGAAGGTGGCCTGGAGGCCCTCGAGCCGCGGTCACGTCGCCCGAAGACGACACCGATCGCGACGCCGCAGCACGTTCGCCAGCGGGTGATCGAGCTCCGCAGGCAGCTTGCTGGCAATGGTCTGGATGCGGGGCCGCACACGATCGGCTGGCACCTGGAGCAGGAAGGCATCAGAGCGCCTGCGCCGGCGACGATCAGCCGGATCCTGCAGCAGGCTGGGCTGATCACGCCTGCGCCGCGCAAACGCCCTCGATCCTCGTACGTGCGGTTTGAGATGGCGCAGCCGAACGAGATGTGGCAGTCGGACTTCATCCACTGGCGGCTGGCCGACGGGACCGATGTCGAGGTCCTGAACTGGCTCGATGATCATTCCCGCTACCTGCTGTCCTGCACCGTGCATCAGCCGGTCAGCGGCGATGACGTGGTCGCCGTGTTCCTAGGCCTGGTCGAGGAATACGGGCCGCCGGCCTCAACGCTGACCGATAACGGCAGCGTCTACACCTCCCGGTTTACCGGCGGTCGCAACGCGTTTGAATACGTCTTGGCGCTGCTCGGTGTCCGACAGAAGAACGGGTCCCCCGGGCACCCCCAAACGCAAGGCAAGACCGAACGGTTTCACCAGACCCTGCAGCGCTGGCTCGCCGCCCGACCAGCCGCACGCACCATCGCCGACCTTCAACGGCAGATCGACGAGTTCCAAGCGCACTACAACGAGCAGCGCCCACACCGAGCCCTTCACCGTCGAACGCCGGGCGAGGCCTACCGCGCCACCCCGAAAGCCGTCCCGGCGAGCAACGGCCGCCCACCCGGTCATTACCGCCTGCGCTATGACCGGCTCGACACCAAAGGCCGGATGACCATCCGCCGCGCCGGCCGCATGCACCACCTCGGCGTCGGCGCCATCCACGCCCGCAAACGCGTCCTCGCGTTCGCCGACGACCACCAACTCACGGTCGCCGAACTCACCACCGGCGAAGTCCTCTCAATCCACCTGATCGAGCCAGACAAGAGCTACTGGCGCAACCAGAACAAAGAGCCCGGCCGCTGGCCGAGCTCCTCGAAATGAGACCTATGTCCCGAGACACGTGAGACACATGTCCCGAGACATCACA
>DASSGR010000013.1:0-24938 GCA_035693425.1 Solirubrobacteraceae bacterium | reverse complement strand
GGCACCTGCGAAAGGTATTTGGAAAGCTCGGAATCCACCGCCGTCGGGACCTGGCAGACGCGTTGTCCGGATACGACTCCGAGTTGCGTCCGGCCTGAACTCACAGGTGCGGCCGCGGCGCGATCTTCCGCGGCGGCTCGGCGCTCATCATCGTCGCTTCCGGCGGCACCGCGCAAGTGATTCACCGTGCCCAGAGCGAGGAGCCAGTAAGTCGCCTGTACAGAACCAGGGCACATACGGGCGCGCGGGACGCGCTTGTGCGCGACCTTGATGGGCGACCAACAAGTCGGGCCCGACCGCCGAGGGCCCGAACGTGGTCGTCGTCCCGTTCACGATCGCGCGCTGATCGAGTCCGGCCTCGTCTGAATCCCACCACAGAACTGGCACCCGACAGGAAACCCCGTGAAGGAGGAGCAACACATGGAGACTACCGGCAATCTGACGAGCGTTCCTCTCAAGCGGCGCAGCTTTCTGAAAGCCGGGTTGGCAGCCACCGGGGCACTTGCCGTGGGAACCGGTTCACTTGAGCGTGCGACCGCGGCGTCTGCGCAAGCGACGGGCCTCACTGCAGGTGATGCAGCGATGCTGCAGTTCTTAGCTGCTGGAGAGGCCCTCGAGGCTGATTTCTATACCCAATACAACGAACTGGGCGGAATCCAGGACAGCGAGGTCCCGGGCGGGCGCGGTAATCGAATCTACACCGAGAGACTGAGGAGAATCGATCCCAATTTCTCTCAATACATTCACGACACTGCCGACGACGAGATCAGCCATCAGAACTTCCTGAATGCATATCTGGTCGCGAATGGAGCCGAAGCCGTTGACATGGAGCCGTTCCGCACGCTGCCGGGCAGCACCGCGACGGGATCGAGCGGAAAGCCGCGGTTGACCAACCTGATGCAGCTCACGGTCGACACTAGTTGGTGGACGCGCTATCGGAGCAGCGCGAATAATCCGGACCTCAATCCAACGGTGTTCGAGCAGGCGGTCCCGGATCTACACAACGGTCAATTCACGGCGATTCCGAGAACAGACGCTGACCTGCGCGGCGGCAAACACATTCAGGCGATCGCCAACACGGCGGCATACCACATCCCGACCGTGGAGCAAGGCGGCGGGAGTTTGCGCTTGGCCATGGCACAGAAGGCCACGAGTGTCGAAGTGCTTCGCCTCCTGATCAGCATGGGGCCGATTGAGCTCATGCACTTCCAAACCTGGTCGGGAACCGCCGGCCAAGCGCCGCCGCTGACCGACCCGACCAATGGTCTGACCTTCCCGGACTTGAACTGCGGGGTGGATCCCAATAATGGGGCAACCGGGGCTGCGGTGCGAGAGATGTTCCAGACCAACCTGATCATGCCGGAACCTTGCCCATTCATCGACGCCAGCCTGCCGGCCTGTTCGGTGGTCCGTCCCACGAGCGCGACAGCAACGGGAGCCCTCAAGTTCCTCACAGCGATGGGTCTCTTCATCGGCCAGTCCAACGCCTTCTTCAGGTTCATGACCAACCTGGCGACGGCCGCCGACGCCGCGCAGCGCGGGGCTTAGCAACGTTCGGCATCTCCACGCGGCCGCCCCCCGGCCCTGCCAAAGGACACCACCGTGTTCACCAACATCCTCCAGCCCACCCACTTGATCATCGTCCTGATCGTCGCGCTCCTCATCCTCGGACCCAAACGGCTCCCCGACGCCGGTCGCGCCCTCGGCCAAGGACTCAAGGAATTCAAGAACTCGATCAGCTCCGACCACGACGACGACCCACAGGACCAGATCCGAGCAGCCACCCCGTCAAAACGGGAGACGTGAGGAGGAGATCCGCCATGAACAAGCTGAGCCAGAAGCGATCGGTCGACAGGCTGATGGACGCGTATGTCAGCTGGCGCGAGGCGTGCATTCGCGTGAGCAACGCGTACGGTTCGTGGGCCGGCGGGGCGGCCGCAGCCGACGAGTCAGCATTTGAGTGCTACATGGCGGCGCTCGAGCAAGAGGAGCGAGCCGCTCAGGTCTATGCCGGGCTGGTCCGAGGTGCGGGCCAACGCGTCTCGCGTGAGCACGACGCTGTCAAACCACTTCGCGGGGCGGCGACCGACTGCTTGTAACGAGGATGACCGGCAAGAAGCACTTCAGTGGCTCGCCCAGCTCCGATAGCGTCGTGGTAGATCGCGAGGATCAGCCGGCGCTGGACCTGGTCGCGGAAGGCGGCCCGCAGATTGTCTGGGAGGACCGGTGGCATGAGGAGGAGATATTCGCCAATCGTCTCTCTTTTTACCTCCTCGCGCAGTCATTTCTCGTGTTCTCCGCAGCGGAGGCCACGCTTTCAGCCGAGGCAGTCTCCCGTTGGCTCCCACTCGCGCTAATTATCGATCTGACGGGCCTGATACTGACGCTCGTGTTCTGGTACGCACTGACAGAGAACCTGCGTAGGCTCGACGCTCTCAAAACAATTGTCGCGGAAGGCAGTCCCGAGCTGGGTGCCCCTGGATATCGGGAGATCGGAGCGATCAGAAGGGCACACCACGACAGCCGTTCTCACCGAGCGCTGCCGTTCCCACTATCGATCCTTCCGAAGTGGTCACCCTCATGGTGGCTGGCGCATGGGATCCCCGCGTTGTTGGGGAGCATGTGGATTGCTCTAATCACCACGGCGATCGTGACCGCCACCTAACCAGCCGCTAGCAGTTTTTAGAGACGGGGCAGCAGCGCCGGGTTTCCGGCGCTCGTGATCCTCACCTCCGGCACCGATGACCGAGCCTTGGCCCCGAGACCGAAGTGCTGCAGCCGCCACACAGCAAGGACATCGACGAACAGGTACTCGTCGATCTGAGGCGGACCCTCAGACAGGCAGGATTCGGGCCGGAGGCGGCCCGGCAACCGCTGATCAGCGCTCGCGCGACCAGGGCGACGGACAGTGGGGCGCGCCCAGGTAGGCGCCCTCCTGCTAGGCCCACACTGAGGCGTCCGAGCCTGCAGGACGCCGCGCCTGTCTGTCGACGATCCGCTCGCGGCGCTGCGATTTTCATGGTCCCGAGGGGCGACTCGCGCCGCATGAGGACCAGCGCACGTTCGTGCTCCCAGCTCCTCACGCGTCGGGGTTGACAGGCGCCAACTCCCGTAAGAATGGCCGCGGTGCGGCCGTTGATCGGGCGTACCGTGGCATCGGGACCGAGGCCTTGGACACCGCGGCGGTCCGATATTCGCTCAACCAAGGCCGGAGTCACGCCGATGATGGTCTCTTGGGGCCGAGAAACGAAGTGATGGCGGGGTCAATATGAGAGGAAGATGGGCGATTGCGGTAGCCCTGCTTGTGTTCGCCGCTGCTCCCGCGGCGAACGCTTCTGCGGGCATCCAGCGGGTGACGCGACGAGCGGTGCCCCCTCGTCGCGTCCAACCGCGGCCGCTCGTGAGGCTTGCTCCCGCCGCCATGGCCGAGCTTGGGCCATTGCGTCTATCCCGGGCCCGAAGCAGCGCCGGTGTGCGTCCACGCGTTATCGGGGGTAGTGGCGCCGTTCAAGGGCAATGGGGATTCATGGCCTTTGTGCTCCATCTCGACAGCGCCGGCAATCCGGACTTCTCGTGCAGCGGAACGCTTGTTTCGCCGAACGTGGTACTTACGGCCGGTCACTGTGCGGTGGATGACATCACCGGCGCTCCGCTTGACCCGAGCGGCTTCGGGGTCGTGACCGGTGCCGTCGACTGGACCGACGCGACACACCGCCAAATCAGCACGGTCTCTCAGGTGCTCGTGTACCCGTCCTTCGACCCGAGCGGTCCGCGCCACGATGCGGCCCTACTCGTCCTGTCCTCCCCTGTCAGCGGCGAAACCATCCCGCTCTGGGGCACCGGGTCCCTGTCAGCGGGCACCCGAGCGTGGATCGCCGGATGGGGGGACACCTCCTCCGGGCAGAGCGATTGGCAGACGTTGCTCCAATGGGCTCCGACTGCCGTGCAAAGCACTACCTTCTGCGGCCGGCCGTTCCTGGCCGGATACCCGTACGACGCATCCAGCGATCTGTGCGCACTCAACCCTCCCAGTTACGACACGGCTACGTGCGAGGGTGATAGTGGCGGACCTCTCCTGGCCAAAGACGCGAGCGGCAACCTGCTGGAGATCGGACTGACGAGCGTCGGTCCGGCCGATTGCGATACGCAAGCGCCGGATTACTACACCGCCATTAAGCCGATCACATCATGGGTTAGCAGCGTAGTCGCCGCAGCGGGTGGATCAGGGCAGACGCCACCTGCCACTGGGCAAGGCTCCAGCTCGGCACCCGCGCCCGCGTCGCCTCCCGCGATGACGCTCGCCGACGCCCGTTCATACGTGCGGCAAACGCTCGTCCACCTCTTCGGTCGGAGCTATCGTCGCGCTCACGCCCTGAAGCTGTCGTGCGCGCGGATATCCTCGATTCGCGTGCGGTGCGGCTTCTCGTTCTGGTCGGGTCCCAACGACTACTGGGGAAACGTGACCCCCTACTACTACACCGCGCAGAACGGGAAGACGTACTGGGACAGCACGTACAAGACCAACCGGGTCAACGACCACTGCTACTTCCACACGCGCCACCGCAACCGCTGTGCGACGCACCCGCGTAGCGGCTCCTGGTAGCGAGCGTGATCAGAAGGCCCGTGCGTCTCGCTCAGCGCAGATCAGTTTTGCGCTAGTTCGCGGCGAACGGTCAGCGCCGAACACATGCCCCCGCGGATGAGGCCGCGACCGAGTTGATCACCGAGGCGGCACGCCTGTTCGAGACACTGCTCAGCTACCAGCTTGAGCCCTCGCTGATCGCCCCGCGCGCTAGGGCCAGTCGATCTGCTGCGCCAGCTCGTCGGCGCCGCGATCGATCAGCCGGCTATCCAATGATCCGCTTAGCTACGACCGTGGTCGACGAGGATCTGACTAGGCGCTCACGCCGCCCGGCCCCGGACGCGGGCCAGCCGTTGCCACGCCGCGACGCGCCGCCGCAACGCCGACGCCGATCAGCAGCCCACCCGCAACGGTCGCCCCGAGCCCCGTGTAGTCGGTCGCATGGGGGCCGTCGCGGATCGTCGGGAGCGCGTGAAGCACGAAGTCGCCGACCAGCCACCCGAGTCCCAGCGCGATCGATCCCACCGCCTGAAGCTGCCTAGGAAGCCGCGGGTAGACCAGGGCGGCAGCGGCGGTGACCCAGCCAAACGCGAGGACGACGTCGAACTGGAGATCCATCACAACCCCGACGATCAGGTGGTCGACGAGGTGGGCGACCACGGCGGCAGCGGCGACGGCAAAGACGATCCGCTCGGTTCTCACCTCCCACCAGTATCGCGTCCGGGCTCGGTCGGGCAGCGGATCGATGTTGGCATCGACGCTTGTGAAGCCCCAACGGACTCGCTGGACCGGGCCCCTTGGCCGCCTATGGCTCGTATTGCGGGTTGAGTGGCCCGAACTCGTTGACCGCGACAGACGCCGCCGAGCCGAGCGGGAAGTTGAACCAGTAGTCCAGCGCGGACGTGTTCCCTTTCCAGTCCCAGGCGTAGACCGTGAGCTTGTAGCGACCGCGGCCCATCCTTCCGAACGGGAGTGGGCCAGTGAGTCCGCCCGCTAGGTTGTAAATCCAGTTCGGGATGCAGATCAGCTCTCGGAAGAAGCAGGCGAAGCCGGGATTAGACGCACCGGGCGCATAGATCACGGGAGCGTCGCCCGGCGGGTAGTTCTGCGAGCCGCGCATCGCCCATTCCAGCCCGGTAAGCGGGCGTCCCTTCGAGTTGTAAAGCCGCCAGGCAAGTGACGATGGCGCCAGGACCGGCGTCAGGTACCTGAGCTTGTGGATGAAGCTCTGCGGGTCGAACGCGCGGACGATCACACGGCCGTCGGCATATATTCGGGGGACGTCGATGACCGGTGGTTCGCTGTCGGTATAGGGCACGAGCCCGCCTCCGGGACGCAGTGGATTGAGAGTCCGCGCGGTGCTTCCCTGCGAGAAGGCGATATGCCCGAAGCCATTTTCGACCTGGCCTAGCACGGTCTTGTATGCATTCACCCACTGGCCAGCGTGGACCCGCGGCACGACATGCCAATAGATGTATGGGCCGACCCTGATGTTGTAGTCCCCGTAGCTTCCGGTGGCAGCTGGGTAGGCGCGGCCGGAGTAGATCGGGTAGACGGCCTGGAAGTCATTGGCCTGAATATCGAGGGCCACATGGAGGTTCGCGGGGCGAACCTCGTTGATACCAGCGCGAACGACATGCTCCTGATGGAAGGGCTTGAGCGGCCATCCGGGCACGAGCCCTGGCGGCGCGCAGCCGACGGCGCACGGCGATCCATCGGCCCAGTACGGCGGAAGCCCGTCCGCCCGCATGGTGGGTCGCTGCAACGGCGAGAGATCGAACTGCCAGATGTTCAGACGAATGCCCTGTTGGTTGGCGAGCGCGGTGTAGCTTGCTCGCGTGTTGATGCGCAACTTCGGGATGCGTGCATCGGCGGCGACGACCGGCTGATCGAACGTGTACGCGGAAGTCAGCGAGGCTCTGGGGTTGCGGTCGACGACGAAGTGGCTGTCGTTCGCGGTCGCGAACGACAACATCTCGCGGCTGACTACCGCCGCCTTACGCGCCAGCGAGCCGGAGCGAACCCGAACCTCGCCTGACTTAAGTTCGACCGCAAGGATGCGCGTTGCCGGCGATGCCGCTGTGCGTCCGATGCGGAGAGAGCGGCACTTCAAGGTGAGTGTCGCGTGCGGGATCCGATAGCGGTTGCCGCCGTAGCTAAAGGTGAACATGGCCGGGCGGCGTACGAAGATCCGGTCGCCGACCTGGAGGAAGAGACTGTGCGAGGTGGTTGTCGAGGGTGGTGTGACGCCAGATGGTGTCGTCGGAGCCGTGGTCACAGCTGGCGGCGTCTTGGTCGGCTTCGGCGGGTTGTGCAGGCGTTTACCGGCCCGCACCACGACCACGTGGCTCGGGACCTTCTTAAGCGGTATGTGGACGGCGCAAGCCGCAATCACGCGCGCGGCCTCCCGCCCGCCTGGTCGGCGGCGTCCGCGCCCGATGCGGGCAGCGCGATACGAATCCCGGCATGCACCGGTTCCACCCCCAAATTCTGTGATTCACCCTGTGCTCGGGCCTACGAGCGAGGGCACTTATATCAGGCCGAAGCAGGTATCGGATTTAGCCGGTCAGACTCCGGACCGGAAGGCGCTTCTACCTTGTCACGCGTAACGGTCGACTGGTAGAGCTGTAGTTGCCGGCCAAGTCCGTGGCGTCGAGCGTGACGGTGTAGCGTCCGGTAGTGGTGAGCACGGGAAGCGCGAACGCGTGGGATCCGTAGGTGAAGTTGGCGCTAGTTTGCCACACGGTCCGTCCGTTGCGGACGAGCGTGACACCGACGCGTGAGATCTTCGACACGTGGAACCGTAGCGCCACCATTCTGTGGGCTCGTAGCCGCCCGGTGAGCACCTCGAGCACGGCCGGCGTTTTCAGATAGCGATTGAAGTTCGACGCGGTGGTGCAGTAGACGGGCGCCTCGGTGGTTCTGCAGAGCTGCTGGAGGAAGCCGGTCACCAGCACGTGATAGTCGAGACTGTCTTCCTCCCCGAGCTGATACAGAGACCACGCCCCGGTGTCGAACTGCGGTACCTCGGCCTGAGCCTCAGAATCGCCAGCTTCGAACAGCCGGGCTGCCGTCGAATCGCCGCTCGCTTGCGCGTAATCCGACAGACCGATCAAGCTCTGCAGGAATCCGTTCAGCACTTCCTGGTTTCGCGCCGAAGCGAACGAGTACTGGACAAACCGCATCCCGAGCCTGGTCCTGACCCCGACACCGAGCGGCGGAGCCACACTGAACACGCGCAATGCTTTGCGCCCGACCTCGAGATATGAGGGGTCCCCTAACGTTCGGTACGCATCCGCGAGCGTCTGCAGCGCCGTTCCCTGCGACATCGCGCTCGTCCAGGGCGGAACCCCGCCGTCAAACCGGAAGTAGTACTCCCATACCAGCCCCCCAGCGCGGTTTGCCGCAAGCGGCACCAGCTCCGCAACCATCCGTCGGCACTTCGCGGCGTATCGCACTCCGGCGGCACAGAACCACTGCGCCTTGCCGAAACTCCCAAGCACCTGCAGCTCGATTCCCTGCCCGGGGTAGTACTCCCAGACGATGTCCGAACCGGCAAACTCGACGCGCTCACCGTAGCTGAGCAGCGGTCCAGACTGCCACCATCGACGATTGCTGTCGAGCGTGAGAAACAGCGCGGGGAGACGCGACGGACTTAGCAGGCCAGCCGCCGCGATGCTGTGAAGGTTCTCGATGACCGCCTCGAGCTCCGCCGCGCGCGCCCCTCGAAGCCGCCTGACCGTGGCGAGTGCGGAGTTGAAGCTCGCCGCATAGCTGCGGTAGGAGGCTCGCGTGATCAGGTGCTGGCGATAGAGCCGCACCAGCTCACTTCGGACCGTGCCCTCGGAAGCGGGTCGCACAGGTAACCTCGCTGTACCCACTCGACCACCTGCGACTCCCGGCGTGAGTGCTGGCCCCAGCGCCTGATCGTGTTGCATCGTCGCGCGACCGTAACGATCGAGCACCACAACGGACGCCGCGTGAGCGGTCGCCACCCTCACCCCAAAGGACCACAGGGCGACGATCAGGATCGCAAGGACACACGGCGCCCGCAGCCGGGTCATGAACATCGTCGCAACTGTAGTAGCCCGACACTGGCCGCTTGCCACCCACTCGCGGCTACCGCCTTACTTCCGACGAGTCTTCTGCAACAGCCGTGATGGGCCGCAGCTACGGCCGCGCGTGCCGTCTGTGTCGGCTCTGCGCAAAATGAGCAACGGCGTCGTGCCAGGCCCGAGCGACGCGTCGTGAACGACCGATCCGTTCGTGGTCGGCCGCGACAAGACCGACGCGGTATGCGCGAGGTCGACATGCTGCCGCTGCTCTGGGAAATCCTGACCGAGCACAAGGCCGCGAGAGCGATGTGACCAGCGGATCGATCGACGCGGGGCCCTGTGGGAACCGCCGCGCGTTGAGATTCACGATCCCGGAGTGCGACCGGTTCTCGCTGCGGTAGCGCCGATCGAGCTCGAGGATGTCGTCCCGGTTGTAGGTCACGATCGAGCGCTTAGCGGTCTCCGCGTACTCGAACAGGTCTGTGTCGCTGAGTCTCCGAAGCTCGCGACGGTCGCCGACCGCTTCTACGTCGCGGCGCCCGGTCACGGAGCTGCTCGGTGACGACGGCCGAGATCATCTCGTCGAGCAGCAGCTTCACCGCGTGAGGCTTTGCTCACGCCAGCGCCCGCTCTGCCTCATCGGCTGCTCCGTGATTGCGGTCAATCCGTTCCTCGATCTCGTCGGGGTACTCGCTGTAATAGCCGAGCGCGTCCCGCACCTGCCGAACCGTCAGCGCTGACCACCTTGCGGTCGCCTGGATCGCCTCATCGCCCTCCAGACCGGTCGCCCGCAGCGCGCCCATCACCTCCCAGACATCCGGGCCCGCGGCCAGGCCGGCGAGCCGGCCTGTCGGACCGTCACGAGACACGATCCCGGGATGGTCGTCCATCCGCACCCCCTCATCGATATACCGCTCCGCCAGCCGCGACTTATTCAGTCCCGAACGCGCGCCACGCCGCTCCAGCCGATCGACGACACCGGCATCCAAACGTGCGGAAAATTGACGCGCGGCCACGTCATATTGTGTAACGCATCGCGTGACACAGCAGCGATGGACCCAGCGAGTCCCCTCCTTCCCGCGCGCGTTGCGACTGAGGCCGCCTCCGGACCACATGCTCGTCGCATGATCAAGGCAGGGCTGGGGCTCCAGGCCGGCGTATTTCATCCGGTTTCCGTGACTGGTTACCTCATGAAGCCGGTAACCGAGGAATGGGAGTTGTTGCTGCTAGTCGCCAAGGGCAGGTGCGAGGACTGCGCGGCCTTCAGCTCACGAAGATCGCCTGTTCGAGGCTGGTCCCGCCGGACAGGTTGTCGCGCAGCGGTATCTTGACGAAACGGTTACCCCTCGGTTCGAGGATCCAGAAAAGGGCGCGGGGGGACTCGGTGCCAACGATCACATCGCCCGCGTATCTGGCGAGGGACGCCGCCGGTGCCACGTAGGTGTAACCCGTCTTGTCGTCGTTGAGGTAGAGCCCCGGAAGAGGAGCGACAGTTCTCCCAGTCCCGCTCGGGAGCTTCGGGATCGCGGCGATCGGATTCGGACCGAGCGGGAAGCTGGCGATCGATCGCGTCCTCCCGCTGGGGGCCAACGCGATAACGGCGCCGCCGCTCGGGCCGGCGTCGACCGTCAGGAGCGCGTCCCCGGCGACCGAACCGAATCCATAGGGTGCGATCACGAGGTCATCAGCGCCCCCCGGACCGGCATAGCTTCCGACCTGCTGCCCGTGGCCGAGAGAATCGATCGCGTACACCAGACCCCCAGCCGGCTTGAGGCCGCCCGAGCGCCCGGTCGCCGCGAGCAGCCTGTAGCCAAAGCGGCCTACTGTGTCGAACGCCAGTGCCCCATCCGCCGCAGGGGGATAGGGCGCAGGGAGGCTCGCGAACACGGTCTTGTTCGCGCCGTCTGGGCTGATCTCATAGATCTTGTTGTCCGGCGAGTGGCAGAAGATCGCGCCGGACGGGAAACCGTGGCTGCCGGGCGAGAGGATGCAGCGTGTCTCCTCCACCAGTCTTGGCATCGTCGCGAACGTATGAAGAGGCCGTCCTGCCGGCGGCGCGGCCCAGACCGTGTTTGTCGTGTTCTGGACGTAGAGGAACTGCCTGCCAGTCCAGACAATGCTGTCCAACTTTTGCGTCGTCTTCGTGATCACGCGGAACGTCAGCATCGGCCTCGGGGCGGCTGGCCGCGGCGACGCTGCCGACGAGCCACAGGACGAGAGCGCGCCGGCGAGCATGAATGCGACCGCGGCGCCCAGCACGTACGTTCCACGGACTCGCCTCATGCGCTGATCACCGCGGACACTGCTCCGATCGTGACGGCGACCTGGAAGCCACTGCCAGGTGTCCGGCCCTCCCGCCCGCCAGGATTGGAGGACCGGCTTGGCCGAGGCGCTCTCAGCCAGGCCGACCACATCGGCGTCCGGATCGGCGAAGCGGGGAATCCTTGGGCTTGACGGGTGTCCATCGGCTCTTGGATCGCATTGTGGCAGCGGTTGAGCACGTCCTGGACCTGCCAGTCAACGCAATGCGCTAGTTATTAGTGGTCATAGTACGAGGACCTATAGTATCTGACCAGGAAATAAGTGCCGCCGCCCGGCCAGGAAGATGACGGCCCGGCAGCTGCGGACCGCGGCCGAGGTGCAGGCAACCCCGTCGCACGGGGAAACGACTCTACCGTTGCGGGCTCCCGCGAGCTCTCGCCGGAGGTGCCAGCAGCAGTGCCAAAGCAAGAGCGGCTCGTCGGGCTTGGTCGGTCGCTGCGTGCGAAGTCGCCGATGGGCGGAGCAAGCGCTCACGGCTCTTCGGCATGCGGTCTCCCCCTAGGGGAAGGTCAAGCCGCAGATTGGCCCTTGACTCTCCCCCTGGGGAAAAACCGATGCTCTCCTGGCAAGGCCATTTTCGGTCTAGTCGCCCAGACCTCTTGAAAGGACCACCACATGCCAGACGCCAACGAGCTACTTCGCATTAACCACGAGGTCACGTCCGAGCGGGACCCTGAGAAGCGCCGGGCGGCTATCGAGCGCGCGTACGTCGAAGACCTGGGGTTCATCGATTCAGCAGGCGAAGTCGTAGGGCGCCAAGCGTTCAGCGACCGCGTGCAGAAGATTCTCGACGACGCTCCGGCAGACTTCGTGTTGGAGGAGGAAGGCCTAGCGTACGTCGGTCCCGATACCGTCGCCCAGGCCTGGCGGTTCGGCCCGCCCGGCCGTCCCGTGATCCGCGGAATGGACGTACTCACGCTGCGTGACGGCAGGGTGAGCGTCGTGCGTGGACTTCTCGCGTTCTGAACGCCATGACCGGACCCCGTTTCATCGGTCCACCTGCTGTGAGAGCACGCGCGTGAGCTATCTGACGATAAAGACGCTGCGCCACTACCATGACGCCGGGGCCTGCTCGAACCCGCGCAGAGCTGACACTGATGATCAGCAATAACGCGCCCATGCTGGGAGTGGGTGGGCACCGACGCGGTCACGATGGTGCTGACATATGGGGTGCCGCCAGAGCAGGTCGAGGACATCAACGGGTGCTGTCGCTGTTTTCGGAGCCACGGAGGCCTCGGACGTCACGCTGCCTTGCAGCTGCTCGGCGGAGGCCCAAGAGGTAATCGCGATCGTCCGCAACCCTTCTCCAGGCCAGCGCCCGTAATCTTGCTGCCGTCGTGTCCGCGCGTTGCAGGGCGCCTGGTTCGCCGCGGCGCACTCGCTGTCGAGGCAGAGCGGGACTCCCGGGGCGCCAGACGTCTCGTTGGATTCTCGGCTCGGCTCAAATAGTTGGGATCGTCCCACCGTCGATAATGTGTTCGGTGCCTGTGATCGCTGAGGCGCGGTCGGAGACGAGGAAGGCGACGAGTTCGGCGACGTCTTCTGGGCGCGCGGGTCGGCCGAGCGGGATCCCGCCGAGTGCGTCCATGATCTTTCGCAGTGCCTCGTCGCGGTCGACCTGATGTCCTTGACTGATACGTGCGATCAGTCGTTCGGCTCCGCCGGTTTGGATGAAGCCGGGTGAGACGGTGTTTACGCGGATGCCGTGCGGGGCGAGTTCGTTGGCCAGGCCTTTGCTGTAGGTCGTGAGGGCGGCTTTGGCCGCCGCGTAGGCGAGTGTCGCATCGTAAAGGGGCATTTTCCGTTGGATCGAGGTGATGTGGACGATCGATCCAGCCCCGGTTTGGATCATCGCTGGGATCAGACCGCGATCGACGCGCACGGCTCCCAGAAGGTTGAGCTGGAGGGCGTGGTGCCATAGCTCTGGGGTGAGCGTCGCGAACCCGCCGGACGGGGCGGAGCCACTGCCGCCGGCGACGTGGACGATGATGTCCACGCCGCCGTTACCGGCCATCTGCTCGATCACCTGGTCGGTCCCCTCGACAGTGGTGATGTCGGCGGGGACGAACTTGTCCGCGGCGAGGTGCTCCAGGCCGTGCCGGCCGATCGCCGTGACGTGTGCCCCGGCGGCTTTCAGGCGTGCGGCCACAGCGGCGCCGGTTCCCCGTGTCCCGCCGCTGACGAGCGCGCGCTTGCCGGCGAGATTCTCGCTCTGGATGCTCGATGCGGCCGTCATGGTGCGATGACCAGCTGGCCGATTCGGTCGCCGACGACGGCGAAGTCCCACTTCAGCTCGGCCGTGCCGCCCGGGAAGTTGCCCGTCAGCCGGCCCGTGACCACGAACCGGTCTGCGGTGATCGCGTCGGTGCCCAGGACATCAGTCGTGTACGTGTATCGCGACGCTGGGCCTGCCTGCCAGGCGCAGATCGCCGTGATCCCGTGACGCGTTTCGCCCTCGTCGATAACCGTCGCGTCATCGGTGAACAGGGCAACGATCGACTCGATCTTGCGATCGGCGTCGAGCACGAAGTAGCGGCGGATCACGTCCGGGACCCCTTCGAGCCCTGAGACCCTGCTGGTGTTGCTCATCGAAGCCTCCTCGTTGGAGTCGTTCGCCGTCGGGACGGCGACAGTGAGAACGTTGCGGCGTCCACCCACTGGAGAGTCAAGGGCCAGATGTCGACTTGACCCTCCGGCAGGGGGAGGGTCGATACTTCGACCATGAGGACGCGCGTCACGATCGGCGACTTCTCCCGCGCGTCGCACCTCAGCGTCAAGACGCTGCGCCACTACCACGAGGTCGGGCTGCTCGAGCCGAGCGAAGTAGACCCGGACAACGGCTATCGCTACTACTCCGAGAACCAGATCCCGCTCGCCCAGGTGATCCGCCGCCTCCGGGGCCTGCAGATGCCGGTCGCGGATGTCAAGTCTGTTCTCGCCGCGCCGGACGCCGACGCGCGCAACCGGCTGATCGTCGAGCACCTCGATCGCCTCGAGCTCGAGCTCGCCCAGACCCGAGAGGCCGTCGGTGAGCTGCGTGACCTGCTGCAACCTCATGCGCCGCACCCGATCGAGCACCACACCGTCGAACCGACCCCCGCGATCGGCATCGAACAGAGCGTCGATCGCGACGACATCTTCGCCTGGTGGCAAGGAGCTCTCGGTGAGCTCCACGCGACCCTCCGGGCGCAGAGCCTCACCGCGAGCGGCACAGCCGGAGGCCTGTACGCGAGCGAGATCTTCCAACACAGCCGCGGCCAGGCGACCGTGTTCATCCCGACCGACGGAACAGCCAAACCGATCGGACGGGTCGTCTCACTGCTGATTCCCGGCGCCGAGCTCGCGGTCACCCGGCATCACGGCCCCCTCAGCGGTATCGACCTGACCTACGGAAAACTCGGCGCATACGTGATGAAGCATGAGATCAGCGTCGACGGCCCACTCCGCGAGCACTACCTCCGCGGCATCACCGAGACCGCCAACTCCGACGAATGGGACACCGAGATCGGCTGGCCGATCTTCCGCACCCACGACTGACCCGCCAACGTTCACCCAGCCAGGCCTGCTCAACCGCCCAGCTGTCGCACGACAGATCACGCCGGCACCACCGTGCTCGCCCCCAGAGCAGTGAGTGCGGCCGTCACCGACGGGCTGCGGGTCATCCTGGCGCCGAACACCAGGGCAAAGGAGCCAGGACGCCCCATCGCGCCAGCCAATCGAGCGCGGTTCGCGTCCGCGGCGCCGCATGCCGACACGGACGTACTCAGGAATGTGAGCCGGCGGTCTTCGCGTTCGGTGGTGCGACGGGGCTCCCGGCGAGCTGGGCCGGACCGTGGCGTGGAACCCGGAGGCCTGCGGCGCTCGCACAGAGGACGATCAGCAGAAGTCCGGTGACGAACTCGTTCAGCCAGGCTGCGTGGTCTGTGGCGTAGCCGAGCAGCCATGGGCTGATCGCGAGCCAGACCCCGCCGAGTAGTGTGACTACGGCGGCGGGTCGGAGGTTGGCGATCAGGAGCGCCAGCGGACCGAAGCCGAACACGAGCGCGACGTGGTTGGCCACCGCCGAATGGCTGTCGGCAAACCCCCAGATCCATGGGGAGATTGCGATCCAAAGGATGACCGCCCCGCCGGCGAGCGGACGGCGGTCGTGGATCTGGGGCGGGCGGAGTCGTTTCATTCGGTTACCTCCAGCTCGGGACGCGCGAAGACGGCGAAGAGCAGGTACATGGCGGGAAGCACGAGCAGCAGGACAATGCCGCCGGCGATCGCGATGGACACGAGCGCAGCATGCGTGGCAGCAGCCGTGTGGATGGTCAGCCGGGGACCGATGAGATGGGGCGCCTGGCTCACGAACCAGCCCCACATCACCGCGGCGGCGGTGATCAGGCACGCGCCGCGTGCCAGCCGGTAGTGCCGCCGCCACAGCGTGAGCAGGGACAGCGCTTCTGCGCCGACCCCGACGATCAGGAGCGGCAGCGCCGGGCCGACGAGCTTGTGCCAGACAGTGGGGGCTGAAATCGCCGCGACCGCAGGCGCAGCGAGGCCGAGTAGCAGGACACCGACGCCGGACTGCAGCCCTCTGAGGCGAAACCGCTCCGCGAGTCGCCGCTCCTGCGAGCGGACGAGTCCCAGCGCCACGAACGTCGAAGCGAGCTGTGCACACAGCCCCACGGCGAGCAGCCCAGTTAGCAGGGCAAACGCTCCCGTCCAGGGGATGTGCGGAACGCCCGATGCGGTGACGTTGGAAGAGCTGGAGACCTCGGCGAGCGCGCCGGCCACGGCGCCGAACGCCAACGGCGCGACGAAACTGGCCGCCCCGAACAGCCGGCTCAACCGCACCTGAATGCGGACCGGGGTAGCAGGGCTGCCGCGGAGGCCGAGCGCGACGCTGCGAAGGACGATCGCCACCAGCGCGACGGTGAGCGGTGCGAGCAAGGCGGTGCCGAGCGCAGAGAAGGCGACCGGGAACGCTGAGAAGAGGATCGTGATCGAGAAGATCAGCCACACGTGGTTGGCCTCCCAGACCGGCCCGATCGACGCGGCGATCGCTCCTCGGTCTGCGCCGCGGTCCGCGGCGAGCAGATCCAGGATCCCGGCGCCGAAATCCGCCCCCGCAAAGAGTGCGTACGCGGTCAGCGAGACGCCGAGTAGCGTCGCGATCACGGCTGCGAGGCTCACGCAACCCCCAGCGCAGCGGTCGGAAGGCCTTCGACCGGCGTGGAGGCGATCCGGCGCACGCTCCAGAGCGTGAGGGCGGTCAGGCCGACGTATAGGAGGGTGAACGCGGTGAAGGTGGCGCCCAGCCCTGGAGAGGTGGTGATTCCGCTCGAGGTTCGAAACACGCCGTAAACGATCCATGGCTGGCGGCCGAGCTCTGAGACCAACCACCCGAGCTCGTTGGCCACAAACGCAGCGGGGCCTGCGGCTGCGATGGCCATCAGAGTTACGCGGTCCTCGGGGCCGTTGCTTCCTCGCCGCCGGCGCAGCCAATACCAGAGGCTCAGGGCGACCAGCCCCGTGCCGATCCCGACCATGCCGATGAACGCGAGGCGCACGTAGGGCGCCAGCGGCGTGCGATCGGCCTTCGGGAAGGTGTCCAGGCCGCGAACCGGCGCCTTGGGGTTATCGAACGCGAGCAAGCTGAGCAGATGCGGCACCTTGACGTTGAGGACGTCGCCGTTGTGGCCAGGAAGCGGGAACCCGCCGACGTTCAGGCCCGCGCCGCGCTCGGTGTGCGTGACCCCCTCGATCGCCGCGAGCGTCGCCGGCTGGTGGTTGGCGACCGTGCGGCCCAGGAGGTCGCCGACCGCGACCTGCAGCGGCGCGAGGATCGCCGCCATCGACAGCGCCACGGCGATCGCCTTGCGGTGATAGGCGTCACGGCGCCCGCGCAGCATGCCAACGGCGTAGACAGCGGCGATCCCGAACGCGGTCGCGAGATACGCGCCGAAGACCATGTGCGAGGTCTCGGTGGCCCACGCCGGGTTGAACATCGCCGCCAGCGGGTCGACGTGGGTGACGCGCCCGTGCACGATCTGAAACCCGCGCGGAACGTTCATCCAGGCGTTGGCCGTGACGATGAAGAACGCCGACGCCACCGCCGAGATCGCGATCGGAATCCCCGACAGCCAGTGCACGCGCGGCGACAGCCGGTTCCACCCGTACAGGTAGATCCCGACGAAGATCGCCTCGATGAAGAACGCCGCGCCCTCGAGCGAGAACGGCAGACCGATGATCCCCCCTGCGTAGGCCATAAACCGCGGGAACAAGAGCCCTAGCTCGAAGCTGATAATCGTCCCCGACGCGGCGCCGACGGCGAACAGCACCGCAAACACCTTCGACCAGCGGCGCGCCAGCGCCCGCCACACCGGATCGCCCGTCCGCAGGTGCATCCCCTCCGCGACAAGCATCATCAGGGGCAGCCCGACCCCGAGCACCGCGAAGAACAGGTGGAAGCTGAGCGACGTGCCGATCTGACTGCGGCCGGCGGTGAGATGAGAGATGGCGGCGAGCGGAAGGGGGTTCATCGCTATCTACTACGCACCGTAGCAGACGATGGCTAACTTGTCTACTACACCGTGTCATAGAACCTGGGTCCGCAGGGGGCGCAGTAGGTATTCGAGATCGTCGTCGCCGCGCAGCAGGCGCGGGCCCCTCAGCACGAGGGACGCCACGTTACGCCTGGCCGCCGCTCCCGCCGACGGCACGAATGCCCAATCTGTCACCGGATCGCGCGAGCGGAGGCTTGGCACTCTTGGCTAGGCGAGGCCCTGCCGGAACGCGTAACCGGTGGCCGCCGCGCGGGAGCTCACGCCGAGCTTGCGATAGATCGAGCGCACGTGCGAGTGGACCGTGCGCACGCTGAGGACCAACCGATCGGCTACCTGGGCGTCGGTAAGGCCGGCCGCGATTAGTCGCAGCACCTCCACCTCGCGCAGGGTGAGCCCAGCTGGGTGCTCTGGCGAACGGGGCCGCGCAAGGCCCACTATCTCGGCGGCGCCCATCGCCCGCCCTCCTGCCCACTCGGCGGCGAACCGCTCGTCGCCCAGGGCGCGCCTCGCGCGGTCGGCGCTGCGTTCGGAGTCGGCATGCACGAAGGCCGGCCAGGCCGCGCCCGCCCGCTCTCGGAGGCTTTCGGCGGCCCCGAGCAACCGCGCCGCCACGGCGGGCCCATGCGCGCCCGCCAACCCCTCGAGGCACGCCGCCTCGAGCATTGGGTCGCCGAGCTCGCGCGCCGTCTCGAGCCCCTGCTCGAACCGCAGGCGGGCCGCCGCGTGCGCGCCCCGTCGGGCGGCGACGTGGCCCAGTGCGCAGATCCCGCGCAGCGCCCACCAGCGATCGCCGAGCTCCCGAAACTCGGACAGGGATTCCTCGAGCAGCGCGTCCGCGCCTTCCAGGTCGCCATCGGCGAGAGCCACATAGCCGAGACCCTGCGACGCGCGCGCGGCGACGTCGCGAGCGCCGAGCCGACGCGCCACGGCGCGGCTCTCCTGCAGCTGGGCGCGTGCCTGCCCGTAGTCACCCAAAATCCACAATACGCGCCCCAGCGTCTCGAGCGAGCGGCCCACGCCCGCCTCGTCATCGAGCCGGCGGTACGCGGCCAAGGCCTCCTCGGCCAGGTGGAGCGCGGGTGCTAAGTCGCCCGCGCGAGTGCGAGCAAGCGCGAGCGCAGCTAGCGCGCGCGCGACGCCTGCCTCGTCGCCGCGCTCTCGAAATTGATCGAGGCCCCGCTGCAAATGTGATCCCGCAACGGCGTAGTCGGCCTGATGGTAGGCGAGCAGACCGGCGGCGATCGACGCTTGAGCGCGCTCCGCCGTGGGCGGGCCGTCGCCGAGTGCGAGCGCCTGCTCGAGCCAGCGTCGACCCTCAGTCAACTGGCCCTGCGACAACCAGAACGCCGACGACGCCCCCGTCAGCGCCAGTGCGCCATCCTGGTCTTCGCGGCCCAGATACCAGCGCAACGCGGCCCGCAGGTTCGCCTGCTCGGGCTCAAGGCGCTCGCTGTCACCGCTACGAGCCAGCGCAGTGTAGAAAGCGGCGTGCGCAGCCCGGACATCGTCCTGTTCGCCGTTCGAGGCAAGCTCCTGGAGCGCAAACTCGCGGATTGTCTCGAGCAGCCTTTGTCGCGAAGCCGGACCCGTCCCCGTCGAGCGCTCGACCAGGCTGTGATCGATGAGCGCCGCAAGGGCGTCGATAACCCCCGCCGCGCCGGCGTCGCCGGCGACCGCCTCAGCCGCGTCGACCGTAAAGCCGCCCTCGAATACTCCCAAGCGGGTGAACATCGTCCGCGCGCCGCGGTCGAGCAGGGCAAGACTCCACGAGATCGTGTCACCCAACGTGCGTTGGCGGTCGGGCATGTCACGCGGTCCGCCCGTGAGCAGCTCGAACGGATGCGCAAGCCGGGCGAGTATCTCAGCGGGCGATAGCAGCCTCACCCGCGCGGCCGCCAGTTCGATCGCCAACGGCAGACCATCGACGCGCGCACAGATCGCGCCAACCGCTCCCGCGTTCGACTCCGAAAGGCGGAAGTCCGAGCGCACGGCCCTCGCCCGCTCGAGGAAGAGCTCGACTCCGGGATAGGCCCCCAGCGCGTCGAGTTCGAGGCGGTCCGCGGGATCGGGCAACGCGAGTGGCGCCACGCGAAATTCGTGCTCGCCAGACAGTCGCAGGCTCATCCGGCTCGTGGCCAGCACTTCGAGTAACGGGCAAGCAGCCAGCACCTCGGACACCATCTTCGCGGCGGTCGCAACGTGCTCGAAGTTGTCAAGGACGAGCAGCATCCGCCGGTCGAAGAGGAACGACGCGACGCGATCCACCAGTCTCACCGCGCCCTCCTCGCGGAGGCTGAGCGCATGGGCGATCGCCGCCAGCACCAGGGCGGGGTCGCGGACGGATTCGAGCGCAACGAAGCATTCGCCGTCCCCGTAGTCGGCAGCGAGTTGAGCCGCCACATGTCGGGCGAGACTGGTCTTGCCCACCCCACCTGGGCCGGTAAGCGTCACCAGACGCACATCGGCCCGGCGCAGCAATGCGCACACGGTTGCAGCATCGCTCTCGCGACCGACGAATGACGTCGGTGGGCTAGGAACGAGCGTGCCGCTGCTGGCTCCCACGAGAGGCCTATCGCCGATTAGCTGAGTACGTCCGCCTAGACTAGATCCCATCGCTTACGCGGGCAACCGACGAACGTGACCAGCTGACACCGCGCGGCGTGCACCACGTCCACCAGCCCCTCGCCACTGACCTGGTAGGCGATGTGGGACCCGGGACAATCCCGCGCGAGCGCTTCCGACTTGAAGTACCGCTCCTCACGACCGAGCGCGATCGGTGAGGCGAAGGCCGGTCCGATCACGACCGGCGGGGCACGATGGCATAGCTCAAGCGGTTATACTACACTGCGTAGTAAATACTTTCCGCAACGGCGGGAAGGTTTCCCGCCCATGGGCTGTCTATCTAAGCCAACGACTACTACCACTTGTCGTAGGTCGTGGTCATCGGTCCGGAGTAATCGAGGAGCTGACCAGCATGGATCTAAAGAGAACTTCCCATCACCGCGCGGGTCGCGATGTCTGAGCGCGCCAAATCAGTTCCGACCGGACGGGTCCGCCGAACGGCAAAAGTCGGTGGCCTGCTGGGCACCGAGGTCGCGAAGTCGTATGCGACGAAGGCGGCGAACCTGGTGCGATCGCCGCAGGGACGGAGCGCCGCCAATGGGCGCCGACGGTTGGAGGCGGCGGAGCATATGGTCGACGTGCTCGGCGAGATGAAGGGTGCCGCAATGAAGATGGGGCAGATGGTTTCGATGATCGATCCCGGCGGATTGCCACCCGACGAGTTGGAGGGTTTTCAGGCCAAGCTTGGTGAGCTTCGCGACCGCGCTCCGCGGGCGTCCTTCGACGACATGCGCAAAGTGATCGAGCACGACCTCGAGGATCGGATCCCGAACCTGTTCGCCGAGTTCGACGCGGACGCGGCAGCCGCGGCATCGATCGGACAGGTCTACCGGGCTCGCCTTCACGACGGCCGTGAAGTCGCGGTCAAGGTGCAGTACCCCGGAGTTGACGCCGCCGTGCGCGCGGACCTGCAGAACCTGGGGCTGCTGATGCGAGCGGCGAGGCGCTTTGCGCCCGGCTTGGATGCCAAGGCCACGGCCCTCGAGCTACGCGAGCGGATCACCGAGGAGCTCGATTACGAACACGAGGCTCAGGCTCAGCGGGCCTTCGCGCGCCGGTGGCGCGCGCACCCGTTCATCGTCATCCCCAACGTAATCACCGACATGTGCCGCACGCGCGTCCTGGTCACTGAGTGGGTGGATGGGATCAGCTTCGAACGGGTGAAAGAGGCGCCACGGGCCACGCGTGACCGCGTCGGCGAGATCGTCCTTCGCTTCTTCTACGGCTCTATGTACCGCTTTGGACAGTTCTCCGGCGATCCACACCCCGGCAACTTCCTGCTGTTACACGACGGACGGGTGGCGTTCCTGGACTTCGGCATGACCAAGACGGTCCCGCGTCGGAGACTAGACATGGAGCTCGATGTGCTACGCGCCGGCCTCGGCGGCGACGCCGACGGCGTGCACGCGGGGCTCGCCGCGCTCGGATTCTTCGAGCGAGACGACCCACGCTTCGATCGCGACCGCGTGCTCGATCACGTCCGCGCCCTCAATGCTTGGTACGCGGTCGACGAGCCGGTCACGATAACCCCGGAGTACGTCTCGTCGTTGCTCGTCGATGCCGGAGATCCCCGCTCGCAGTACTGGGACCTCATGAAGAACGAGACGATGCCCGCGGACTCGCTCTTCGCGACCCGGATGCAGGGCATGACGCTAGCCGCAATCGGCCAGCTCAGAGCTACTGCCAACTGGCATCGCGTGATGGCGGAATGGCTCTACGGCGAGGATCCATCCTCGCCCCTCGGCCAAGCCGAGGCCGAGTTCTTCGGATCACGTAGCGCGTTGACAAAGCTGGCGGCATGACGTCGAGTGCTTCCACCTCCCGACCTGGCGGCAGGGCGACGAGGATCTCCGCCCGTCGACGGATGGATCGCTGACACCGTGGATCGTCGACGCGTTGGTCTGTCTGATCACCGGAGAACTGGTTGCGCAGCGGCGAATCGGCGGTCGCATCGATGGCCGTTCTGGTGCGCGCTGCTCGTGATTTCTGCCGCCGCCGCGTTTCTGACCGTCCCCGCGCTTATTGCGGTACCGGCGCGCCTGATCGAAGGTTGCTCCACTTGGATCGCGATTGCTGGCGGCCTGGAGCTGCTCTCGGCGGCCGGGTTCATCGTTCTCTTCAAGCTGGTGTTTGCCGCGCCGATCAGCTGGCGGCGAACCACGCCCGCTGCCCTGCGTGCGCTGGGCGCGAGCACGGTGCTGCCGGCGGGAGGTCTGCTCGGGCCAACGGTGGGCGTCTGGTCGGCAAGCAATGAAAAGCCCTCGCTCTCCGAGCTGAGCCGATCCACGGTCACTTTTTTGATCCTCGCCAACGCCCCAGCCGTCGTCGCGCTCGCAGCGCTCGGACTACTGCTGTGGCTCGGTGTGCCCAGCGGCCCCCACGAACTGGCCCTGACGATCCTTCCGGCCAGCGTCGCGGTGGCGCTGCTTACCGCCACATGGCTTGCTGGTCACTCCTCGAGGCGTCAGGCATCGCGGCCGAGCCGGACGATGATCTCACGCGCCCTCGCCATGCCTGCCAGGACGATGACCGACGGCGTCGTCGAAGCTCGCGCGCTCGTCACTGCCGGCAACTGGAGGCTCGTCGGTGCGTTCGGCTACTACGCGTTCGACAACGCGGTGCTATGGGCGGCCTTCCACGCCTACGGCCACACGCCAAGGATCGGAGTCGTCGTGATGGGCTACCTCGTAGGGTCGCTTGCGGGGGCGCTACCGGTTCCGGCCGGTCTCGGAGCCCTCGACGGTGGTCTGATCGGGGCGCTCGTGCTGTACGGATCACCCGCGGCACCAGCCGCCGCGGCAGTGTTTCTGTACCGCGGCATCTCGCTGTCCGTGCCGGTTGTGCTCGCGGCGATCGGATGCACGTGCGGTCGAGGAAACCGGCCGCTCCACATCGCGCCACACCGTCCAAAGGCCCGCGCCGTGCCGGAACTCGTGACGGCACAGCTCGACCGACACTAGGGCGGGCGTCCCCGATGCGTGCGCGCTACTTGGCACCGCCGCGCCGCCCGCAACCCCGACGCCCTTCAGAAACGGGACCGCCTCGCTGACTCCGTCGGGATCACCGCCGTAGAGGATCAGCAACGTCCCGTCCATAGTCGTTGCGAGGACGTCTTCGACTTCGTCGAAGTCGTCGAGCAGGCAGACGTGGAACCGCCCTCCAGTCGGACTTCACATCTAGTCCGGGAAGCGTGAGCATGTACCGCTGCGGCATCTTCATGCCTCGGTTGCAGCGGCCGGCGTGGCCCCGATTTCGCTCTCGCGCCCCGCTGTGTTGGCGTTGAGCCGGCGCGATCGCCGGCGAGCAATCACAACGACCGCCCCCAGCGAGATGATCGCCACCGCCTCGGCAGCGAGCGCGATCACGATCTCGAGCCGATAACCATGCTCCATGAAGGACTCGACCGAGAAATGCGCGACCGTGTATTGCTCGAGGTGCACACCCGCTACGACCAGCAGGGCGACGGCGCCGATCACTCGGGCGATGCGTAGCGCAAGTACTTCGTCTTGGTGGCCACGACGGCCTGCCGAGATGCGCGTCCCACGTCGACCGCGGCGGCGGGCGCAGTCGAGCTACTCAACCACGGGAGGCTCGCGCAACGACTCGTTGATGTGTTCGGACAGCGCGGTAGCCGCGGCGCGCTGCGCGGCCAGTCGCTGTTGCTCGTTGTCCCCATCGGAGAGTTCCGCTGCATAGGCCGCTGAGGCGGTCTCCCACAGGTTGCGAAGCCGGTCGGTGTCAAGACGCGCTTCACGGCGCGTCGTCTCCACGGCCGAGGCAAGCACCTCCGCCGGCACGTCGGCGTCATAGAACTGCGCCGCGACAAGCTCTCGGGCGAAAGTGAATGTGTGCTGCTCCGTCAGGACCGGCTGGTGCAGAAAACGTTCGACACGCGTCGAGGCATCCTCGAGCACCGAGGTCGAAACGCTGAAACGAGGGTACGGCTCAATCGAGGAGAGCCAATCTCGCCGGCGCTCCTCGGCGGTCCGCTCGTGGCGCTGATCGATGGTCATCCCCACATACTCGGCGACATGTACCCAGCCCCAGTGCGTCGCCACCAAAAGGATCCCTATCACCGCGAGGACCAGATCGAACACGCCCCCGCCGTTGAGCAGGACCTGCGAGCCGCCGTACAGCGCTAACAGCAGCCCGGCCACTAGCGAGACTCCGGTGAGGGTCGAGCCCGCAATGACGAGCCGGTCATGCTCGTGCTTTACGCTTGCGAGCTCCCGGTGCTGTTCGGCGTCCGGCAGATTGAACCCGTCCTCACCGAGGAGTCGCGCGTCAGCTGCAACTCCGAGGAATCGGGTGATGCCCTCGCCGCGGTCGAGTGTTCTCTCAGTCGCCATGACCGTTCCCGCACCTCGCTGCTAGGCGCGGCCGGCACGTGCCCCTGGCGTACCGTTCCCGCTTCTCGCTGCGTCTGCTGCGAGGTTGCCGGTGAGCATGCCCTGCTGGATCTGGTCCATCAACGAACCGACCGACGCGGGCGAATGGGGTAGCAAGAGCGTGGTCATGTTGCCGTGCTCACCCACTGACCGGATCGTGTCCATGTATTGCGTGAGCGCGACCAGTCCCATCGCTTCCTTCGGGTCGATGTCCCGTTCATTAGCGAGGATGGCCAGCGAGTCCTTGAGGCCCCGAGCGATTGCCTCCCGCTCCGCCGCCACCCCCTCGCCGTGCAGTCGCATCGACGCCGACTCCGCCTCGGCCTTCTTGATCCGCAGCGTCTTGTCGCCCTCGCCCTGAGCCGTCGCCGCCTCCTGGTTTCGACGCGCGGCGTTGATGTTGTTCATCGCGTCCTTG
>DASSGR010000012.1:0-7745 GCA_035693425.1 Solirubrobacteraceae bacterium | reverse complement strand
GGTCCGGCCAAGCACCTGTGATGCGGTTCTGGGCTCGTTCACCCTGTCGAGTGTTGCAACAAACCCACCTTGTTCCTGCCTCATCCGTGCCACCCCCATGGCAAGTCATGCCCGCGGGATAGATTGTACCAGCCGGTCTTTCCTCCGCAAACCGGCCAAACACGACCCCTGGACATACGTTCGATCAACGCGGCGGGCGGGCGCGAACTCGCGTGGCCTGATCTCTGTCGCGAGCGGTTCCTCCGGTTGCTTGACGGACCTGAGAGTCCTTGTGCGGAGACCATGAGCCGAGCGCGTGCTGCGCCTCCATGATCAGCTCCACTGCCCTGGCCGGGCGAGCGGCTGGGTCCTTGGACATCCCGTGAGCGATGACATCGTCGAGCTCGGACGGCAGGTCGGGCCTGAGCTCGGACACCTTCGGGGGCGGCTGGAGCACGTGCGCGTGGAGCGTTGCGGCCTCGTTTGGCCGCAGGAACGGGACCTGGCCGGTCAGGCACTCGAACAGGACCCCGGCAAGCGCGTAGCAATCGCTGGTCCCGGTGGCCGGGTCGCCCTGGATCTGCTCGGGGGCCACATAGTCGATCGTCCCGATGAACTGGCCGGTACCGGTAAGCGGCCCGTGATCGTCGACCGCCTTGATCAGCCCGAAGTCGGCCAGATACGCGTGGTCTCCCTGGTCGACCAGGATGTTCTGAGGCTTGACATCGCGGTGGATCAGGCCCGCCTCGTGGGCGGCGTCGAGCGCGTGCGCGACCTGAGCCAGCAATCGCAAGGTGCGGCGAGGATCGAGCTCGTCGCTGAAGATCAGCTCCTTCAGCGTCGGACCTTGGACCAGGCGCATCGCGATGAACATCCCGTACTCGGTCTGGCCGGCCTCATAGATCGAGACGATGTGATCGTGGTCCAGCGCGGCCTGGACCTGGCCCTCGCGCTCGAAGCGCGCGCGGAACCCGGGATCGTTCCCGAGCTCGAACGCCAGGACCTTCAGCGCGACGGGACGCTTGAGCGACAGCTGCGTGGCGCGGTAGACCGTGCCCATGCCCCCGTCCCCGAGCACGCCTTCGATTTGGTATCCGGCAAGGATCGTGCCCGTCTCTAGCAATGCCCGGCTGATTGTACTGTCGCCCAGGACGCTTGCCAGGGGGGCGGCGCTTGCATATCCTCAACGCATCGGAACGCGACCAGACTTGAGTGCCGGCGTCCGCAGGGACGACCTGAGCGGTGCCGGACAACGGCGCGCCGGATCCGCGTATCCGATACACCTTGGAAGCGTGTCCACGCGTGGAGCATGAGCGAGCCATGACCGACCCATGGATCGGAACCCAAATCGGCGAATACCACGTCGACGACCTACTCGGCGAGGGCGGGATGGGCAAGGTCTACACCGCCACCGGACCCGACGGGACCCGGGTCGCGCTGAAGCTCGTCAAGGGCGACTTTGCGCGGGACGAGACGTTCCGCCGGCGGTTTTCCCGGGAAGCCAGAATCGCCCAGACCGTCAAGCACCCCCACGTGGTGCCGGTCGTGTCCACCGGCGAGCACGAGGGTCATCCGTACATGGCGCAGCGATTCATCGAGGGCCGCTCGCTCGATCAGCGCCTAAAGGAGGACGGTCCGCTGGACCTGCCGACCGCGATCCAGATCAGCTCCGACGTCGCGGCCGGCCTCGAGGCGTTGTGGGCTGCCGGCATGGTGCACCGCGACGTAAAGCCCGCCAACATCTTGCTCGACGGCAACGGCACCGCCTACATCACCGACTTCGGCCTGGCCAAGGACACGCAGGGCAGCATGCTGACGCTGCCGGGCCAGGCGCTGGGGTCGATGGACTACATGGCACCCGAGCAGATCCGTGGCGAGGCCGTGACCGCAGCGACCGACATCTACGCGCTGGGCTGCTGCGTGTACGAGTCGCTCTGCGGGCAGCCCCCGTTCGCCGACGTCCAGGGCATGCGCGTGCTGTGGGCCCACCTGCAGGACCCCCCGCGCGACCCCAGCGAACTGCGCAGCGACCTGACGCCCGAGGTCAAGCAGGCGCTGCTGGCCGCCATGGAGAAGGACCCCGACAAACGTCCCGCGAGCGCCGGCGAATACGTCCGGCTGCTAGCAAACGCGGCCGGCGTGACCCTCTCGCAGGACTGAGCGACGTCAGCGCCACTGCACGGCGTACACCATGTGCTCGCCGTGTAGCCCCTTGAAGTGGTACTCCCCGTGCTCTTCGAAGCGCAGGCCCGGGTCACTCTCGGTGTAGTCCTTGAGCGTCGAGGAGACGAGGATCTCACCGGCCTTGGCCTTCGCAGCGATGCGGGCGGCCAGCACCATGTTGCGCCCCATCAGCTGGTCGGGGTTTGCGATCACGAACCCCGAGTGCACGCCGACGCGAATCGCGAGCTGGCTTTCTGCTCGGTTGTCGGTGCTGAACGTCCGCTGTAGCTCCATCGCCGCATGCAGTCCGGCCTGGGCGCTGGTGAACGACGCCAGGAAGCCATCGCGCTCGAACCTCATGATCGTGCCGCTGTGGTGAGAGACGAGCTGCTCGACCAGCACGCGGTGATCGGCCAGCAGCCGCTCCCAGCGTTCCGCACCCAGGCGCTCGGCTGCCGCGTCCGCATCAGCGATGTCTGAGAGCATGAGTGTCACAGCGCCGTCAGGCGAGCTGACCCGGCTAAGTGCGGGACCGATCGGCTCGAGCGCCGAAGCGATTACATCGATCGATGTGAGCTGTATCCGTTCCTCCACCTCGCCTCCTGTGCCCTCACCGCAACCGTCCGAGCATACCTTGACACGTATGAACCACCACAGCAGAATCGAGCGCCACGGATGAAGGGGGCTTCGCAAGATCACGGGGTTCGGATCAGCGCGTTCCCGCCGATCGGCGATTACGCGTTCCTGTCTGATTGCGAGAGCACGGCGCTGATCGCGCCCAGCGGCAACGTCGAGTGGATGTGCCTGCCGCGGATGGACTCGCCAAGCGTGTTCGGCTCGATCCTCGACCGTGACGCGGGGAGCTTCCGGATCGGCCCGGCCGACGTCAACGTTCCGGCAGCCCGGCGCTACCTGCCGGGGACGATGGTCCTTGAGACCACGTGGGAGACGCGGATGGGGTGGGTGATCGTGCGAGACGCGCTCAGCATCGGACCGTGGCATCACGAGACCGAGCGGTCGCACAGCCACCGTCGCTCACCGACCGACCACGACGCCGACCACGTGATGCTGCGCCTGATCGAGTGCGTGCAGGGATCGGCGGAGATGAAACTCGACTGCGAGCCGGCCTTCGACTATGGCGGACTTGCCGCGGACTGGGAGTACACCGGGCCCGGCTATGGGGAAGCGCGAGCGTGGTCGGACGGCATGCCCCTCGAACTCCGCCTGGTGACAGACCTGCGCCTCGGATTCGAGGGGCCCCGCGCGCGGGCGCGCACGACGATGCGGGCGGGCGACAAGGCGTTCGTCGCGCTCGGCTGGTCGACCCACGGGCTTCCGCAGACCTACGACGAGGCTGCCGAGTGGCTTGCGCGGACGGGGTTCTTCTGGCAGGAGTGGCTCAAGCACGGCACGTTCCCCGATCACCCGTGGCGCTCTTATCTGCAGCGCAGTGCCCTGACGCTCAAGGGCCTGACGTACGCCCCCTCCGGCGCGGTGGTCGCCGCGAGCACCACGTCACTGCCTGAGGCGCCGGGCGGAGATCGCAACTGGGACTACCGGTTCACCTGGATCCGGGACTCGACCTTCATGTTGTGGGCGCTGTACACGCTGGGCTTCGACGAGGAGGCCAACGACTTCTTCTACTTCGTCGCCGACATGGCCGACGACGAGGAGGCCCAGCTCCAGATCATGTACGGGATCGGCGGCGAGAAGCGCCTCGAGGAGCAAGAGCTCGAGCACCTGACGGGCTACGACCACTCGAAGCCCGTCCGGATCGGCAATGGCGCCTACAACCAAGACCAGCACGACGTGTGGGGCGCGGTACTGGACTCGATCTACCTGCACACACGGTCCCGCGACCAACTGCCGGATCGGCTGTGGCCAATCATCAAGCGCCAGGTGGGGCGCGCGCTGGAGCGCTGGCGCGAGCCGGACCGGGGCATCTGGGAGGTTCGCGGCGATCCAAAGCACTTCACCTCGTCGAAGCTGATGTGCTGGGTGGCGGCCGACCGCGGTGCACGTCTGGCCCGGATACGCGAAGACCACGCGACCGCAGATCGCTGGGCCGAGGCCGCCAAGGAGATCCACGCCGACATCTGTGCCAACGGCGTCGATGAGCGGGGTGTGTTCGTGCAGCACTACGACACGGAGGCGCTGGATGCGTCGCTGCTGTTGATGCCGCTGGTTCGCTTCCTGCCGCCCGACGACCCCCGCGTTCGAGCCACCGTGCTCGCGATCGCCGACGAGCTGACCGAGAACGGCCTGGTCCTGCGCTATCGGGTCGACGCCACGGACGACGGCTTCGCCAGCGAGGAGGGCACGTTCACGATCTGCTCGTTCTGGCTGGTCTCGGCGCTTGTGGAGATCGGCGAGCTCGACCGCGCTCGCGGGCTGTGCGAGAAGCTGCTGTCATTCGCCAGCCCCCTGGCCCTGTATGCCGAGGAGATCGACGCCGCGACCGGGCGTCATCTCGGCAACTTCCCCCAGGCGTTCACCCACCTCGCGCAGATCAACGCCGTAGTGCACATACTTCGCGCCGAGGAGCAGCTCCAGCTCCGCGCGACGGCTGGAGACTTTGAACTAGACGAGCACGGCGCAGGGCGCTGACCCGGAGGGCGCTGTCCGGTGATTGGGGTGCATGGAGCGCGAGGCCCGGGGGCCGGCAGGCAAGGACGCAGAATCCGTGGCGCAGCAGCGCTGCGCGAGGATTCGAGGACGCAGCATGACGGCCAGCCGGGGCCGCGATACATGTGCCGTAATCACCGGACGGTGCACTAATGCCGTGGGTCGAGATCTTCGCCGTGTTTGTGGTGTCGCACCTCGTCGGCGACTACCTGATCCAGACCGACTGGCAGGCGATGCACAAGCGGGGCGGCCTGCGGGGGACGCGCGAGATGCGCCGCGCGCTGTTGTCCCACGTCACCACGTACACGGTGACGTTCATCCCGGCGCTCATCTGGCTCTCGGACAGCCTCAGCGTATGGGCCTGCATTGGCTTGGCGTTCGTGATCTTCATCCCGCACCTGATCCAGGACGACGGCAGCCTGCTCGCCTCCTATGCGCGAGCGGTGAAGAAGGCCGACATCGGGGCCAATCCATCGCTTGGGGCGGCGATGGATCAGTCGTTCCACTTCCTGATTCTGTTCCTGACCGCACTGCTCGCGAGCAAGTGAGCGTCGCGGCGGTGGGGGTGGCCCGGGTCGCCTTCCTTTGTGCTGCCTGAACCCTTAGGATCGCCCCGCAGACTTCAGACCAAGGAGACGTCGAAATGAGCACCACCGAGCAGCAGTTGCCGGGTCCGGTCTTGGAGTACCTGCGTGAGCACAACACGCTCACGCTTGCGACCGCCTCGGGAAGCGGCATCCCGCGAGCCGCCACGTTCCTTTATGTCAACGAGGGACCCTCGCTGTACTTCTGGTCCAAGGGGTCGGCGATCAGCGCACGGCACATCCAGCAGAACCCGATGGTCGCCTTCACGGTCGATGAGTACACCAACGACCTCACCCAGACCCGCGGCGTGCAGGGCATGGGCCAGTGCTCGATGATTCTCGACGGCACCGAGGTTGCGCGGGTCGCGGACCTGTTCGGCCAGAAGTTCCCGGCGCTTGCTCCCGGCACGACGATGAGCATCTCGTTCTTCCGCCTCACGCCGACCGAGATCGAGTTCATCGACAACACCGGCTCGATCTCCGCCCAGGCCGGCGTGTTCGGCGCCGAGTTCCACCGCGAGCGGTCCTTCAGCGTGCTCGCCGCGCTGCCGACGCAAGCGGCCGCGACGATCTCGGCCACGCTCCAGTCGCTTAACGCCGATGCCGACACGGTGATCGCGCGCCAGGGCGGGCCGGCCGACAAGTTCTTCATCGTCGTCGACGGGGAGATCGAGATCACCCGCGAGGAGGGCGGCTCGACCCAGACTGTCAACACACTGGGCCCCGGCGAGCTGTTCGGTGAGATGGCCGTCCTGTTCGATCGGCCGCGAGGTGCCTCGGCACGCACGACCAAGCCGTCCAAGCTACTGGTCATGGACGGGCCGACGTTCCGCGACATCGTCGCGCAGTCGCTTGGCACGACCGCCGATTTCGACCAGGTCATCCGTGAGCGGTTGGGTGTGCATGGTGGCTAGCCGTTCGGAAAGCGTCACCCTGCAGACGTTCACGAGCCACGACTTCCGCGCTACCGTGGGCGCGTTTGCGACCGGCGTGACGGTGGTTACGACCCGCGGCGAGGAGCACGCGTACGGGATGACCGCCAACGCGTTCTCATCGGTGTCGCTCGACCCGCCGCTGATCCTCGTGTGCGTGATCAGCGGCTCGGAGGGCGCCGAGCACATCAGCAGCAACGGCGTGTTCGCGGTCAACATCCTCAGCGCCGAGCAGGAGCCGCTGTCGCGTTACTTCGCCTCACGTGACAGGCCCAAGGGCCGCGATGCGTTCGCCGAGGTCTCGCATCGCATCGGCGCAAGCGGCTCGCCGATCCTCACGGCCGCCGCTGCCGCGCTCGACTGTCGGCTGCACTCCGCATATGAGGCGGGCGATCACCAGATCTTCATCGGGGAGGTGCTCGAGATCGAACTGCTCGAGGGTCATCGCCCGCTCGTGTTCCACGGCGGTAAGTACGCGCTGCTTGAGGAGCCCGCGGCGGCCGGCTAAGCGGTGTTCAGCCGGCGTCCGACGCGGGATGCCACGTATCGCCCTCGAGCACGAACCTGAGGGGCTTTTCGTCGCCGACCGACACGGTGGCCTTGTGCGCATCCCAGTCGATCTCCAGCTTCAGGGACAGGTTGTCGGTTATCTGACCCTTCTTATCGCTGGGTCGCGCGGGCTTGGAGCCTGCGCTCTCAGTGGTGACCGGCGCCTGCTGTGCTGCTCGTGCGGCGCTCTGCTCGCCGGCCTCGGAGGCGCGGACATGATGGCGCCCGGCCGGCGGGGTCTTGTCCGGCGCCGGGGCCAGGGCGCTGCCCGGGATGACGGTCGGCCGCGACGGGATCGCTCTGTGCGTGTGCTCCGAATGCGGAATCGGCAGCTCGCGCACCACGAGAGTGGTCGCACCTACCTCGATCGTGTCGCCCTCGGAAAGCGTTTCAGGGCCCGTGATCCGCAGTCCGTTCACGTAGGTCCCGTTGGTCGAGCCGAGGTCCTCGATCGCGCAGAAGCCGGTGCGGTCGAGGCTCAGCCGGGCATGGGACCGCGAGATCTCCTCATCGTCCGCCAGACGGCCGGCGCCTTCGGCATGACGACCGATCAGCAGCTCGTCGTCGATCAGAATCCACATCCCGATCGCTCGACCAGCGACGACCTCGAGGCGGGCCATGGCTGAATTCATGTGCGGAATGTACCGATCGTCAGCGCAAAGACCGCCACCTGCAAACGCCGCTTGCAGGCCTTCTGCGCCATCCTGTAGTCTGGCCGCGCTATGGCAAGGCTGAGGGTAGTGAGCGGTCCGCTCGCTGGTCAGACCATCGATGTCGAAACCGAGGTCGTGATCGGACGCGAGGACACGGACCTGACAATCGACGATGTAGAGCTGTCGCGGCGTCATGCGGTGGTGCGCCGTCACGCGAGCCGACTGCAGGTCGAGGATCTCGGGTCCACTAACGGGACCTA
>DASSGR010000011.1:0-9911 GCA_035693425.1 Solirubrobacteraceae bacterium | reverse complement strand
AGGCGCCCGCGGCGCGCGCCCGCGGCAAGCGCCGGGGCCTGCCGGTCGGTGGCGGGCTCCACCATCGCCAGCTTCACATGCGCGGCGTGCCAGGTGCCGAGATCGCGGTCGATGTCGAGCGGCCGGCGCTCTCCCGGCAGCAGCAGGCTGCACCCTCCGTGCCTGGTCAGCTCGAGCACGAGCGACGCGGCGGCGCGCACGCATGCGTCAAGAAGCTCGGTAGGTCCGGCGCAGCGAGCATCCAGCACGACCAGTGGGCGGCTGTCTCCGTCGGCCTGGAGCCGCCGCTCGAGCAAGCCGGCTCCGCGGGCGAGCGCCGGCCAGTGGATACGCGAGGCGGGAGTGCCCTCCCGGTAGGGCCGCAGGCCGTCGACCTCTACGGCGGCCATCGGTTCGGTCGGAGACCTGCCCACGTTCGGGTCCGGACGGGCGAGATCCCGGCCCAGCCAGTGCACGCGCTCGGTGCGGGGAAGCACGAGGATCTCGTCGGCGGGCCCCGCGGCGCGGCGCACCGCGCAGGCGAGCTCGAGCGGGTCGTGCACGGCCAGCGACGGCGGCTCCACGGCCACGCGGCCGCGCCGAGCGAATCGCGCAACTACCCGGACGGTCGCCGTGCTGTCACCCGAAAGCGGCGACAGCCAACCTCGAAGCGACACCGGCGAACCCGCAAGGGGGTCCTGCAGCTCTCCCCCGGGCAGTCCCCAGGGTCCCCGCGTGACCTCGATCGTCGCTTCGAGGGGCTCCTCCTCGACCACCCGATCTGAGTGCACCTGGCGCTCGACGCGCGCGCCCCGCGCGGCGATCGAGATCCAGGCCGGCGTGGCCAGCCCCATGAACGTGAGCGCAAGCCCGGGAACGAACAGCGGCGCGGCGCTGAACAGCAGGGCGAACAGGATGAGGACCAGCCCCGATGCCGTGACGCCGGCCGCTCGGCTCATGCCCGCGACCCTCCGGTCACAACGTCGCCGGCTTGGTCACAGCGCCCTCACCGATGAGATCGCATCGGCGACGACGTCCTTGCCCGAGCCACGCGCGGTCTCGGGCGCGAGCACAAGCCGGTGCGAAAGGACCGGTTCGGCGAGCGCCTGGACGTCGTCGGGGAGGGCGTGGTCGCGGCCCTGCATCATCGCATGGGCCTTGGCGGCGCGCAGCAGCAGCAACCCCGCGCGCGGGCTTGCGCCGAGCTCGACGCGGGGATCCTCGCGGGTGCGCCAGAGCAGGCGCACCACGTAGTCGCGCAGCGGCTGCGAAGCGCGGACGCGTGTCGCGGCGTCCTGTGCCGCCAGCACCTCGGCGGCGGTCGCGACGGCCGGAAGCGACAGGACCCGGTCGCCCGCCTCGTGATCGGCGAGCATGCTGGCCTCGTCGTTGGGCGCGGGATAGCCCATCGAGATCCGGATCATGAACCGGTCTACCTGCGCCTCGGGGAGCGGATACGTGCCCTCGTACTCAATCGGGTTCTGGGTGGCCAGCACCAGGAACGGACGCGCCAGCTCGTGCGTATGCACGTCGACGGTGACCCGGCGCTCCTGCATGCACTCGAGCAGGCCGGACTGGGTCCTGGGTGACGCACGGTTGATCTCGTCGACGAGCACGACGTTCGCGAACACCGGGCCGGGCCGGAACTCGAACCGCTGTTCGCGCTGGTCGTAGACGTTGCTTCCCACGACATCGGCCGGGAGCAGGTCGGATGTGCACTGGATCCGAGCGAACTGACAGTCGATCGACCTTGCCACCGACCGTGCCAGCGCGGTCTTTCCCACGCCGGGGTAATCCTCGACCAGGACGTGCCCCTCCGCCAGCAGCGCCACGACCAGATGATCGAGCGTCTGGCGACGGATCTGCACCGCCCGCGCGATGTTGTCGGCCAGCCGGCGCGCCAGCGCCGCCGCTTCCTCAGACCCTTGCGGCGCTACGGGCGTCTGCTCGGGCTCCATCCGCGTCCTCCCTCTCTGAGCGCAATCGCTCGATCTCATCCAGCACCGCTCGCGCGACGCCTTCCTTGCTCGCTCGCGGCACCCGCCGCACTCCCCCACCGGCCGTCAGGATCGTGACCTCGTTCTCCGAGGAGTCGAATCCGATGCCCGGCGTCGAGACATCGTTGACGACGACGGCGTCGAGTCGCTTGCGCTCGAGCTTGCCGCGTCCGTAGTCGACCGCGCCGTCGCCATGCTCGGCCGCGAAGCCGACGACAAACTGGCGGTCCCGCCGCCGGGCCGACAGCGCGCTGAGCACGTCGTCGGTCGGCTCGAGCTCGATCGTGGGCGTTCCGGTGTCCTTCTTGAGCTTGTGCTCGACCGGGCTGGCAGGGCGAAAGTCCGCGACAGCGGCGGCCATGAGCAGCACGTCGCATGCGTCGAACTCCCGATCGCACGCCTGGGCGAGCTCGGCGGCGGTGCCGACAGGCAGCACCCGGACGCCCGGCGGAGGATCGAGCGTCACGTTGGCTGCGATGAGGGTCACGTCGGCCCCGCGTCGGGCGGCCTCTCGGGCCAGCGCAAATCCCATCCTCCCCGACGAGCGGTTGCCGATGAAGCGCACGCTGTCGATCGGCTCGCGAGTGCCGCCGGCCGTAACCAGCACGCTCGCCCCCGACCAGGTGGGCGGCGTCAGCAGCGCCTCGCAGACGGCCAGCAGCTGCGCGGGCTCGGGCAGCCGGCCGATCCCGTACTCGCCGTGCGATCCCAGGTCGCCCTCGGCCGGCGGGATGACGGTCACGCCCCGGTTGGACAGGAGCTGGAGGTTTGCCTGGGTGGCCGGGTGCAGGTACATGCGGTTGTTCATCGCCGGAGCGACGGCGACCGGGCAGGCGGCGGCGAGCGCCGCGGTGGTGAGCAGATTGTCGGCGTGGCCGTTGGCGAGCTTGGCGATCGTGTTCGCACTGGCGGGTGCGATCAGGTACAGGTCGGCGCGCTCGACCAGCGCCAGGTGGCTGATCGGCGCCCGCTCGGGGAGAGGCTCTCCGGGATACGAGCCACGGGCCGGATCGGGTCCGAACTCGGAGACGAGCACGGGAGCCCCGGTGATCCCCTCAAACGAGGTCTTGCCGACGAAGCGCTCGCTGGTCGGGGTCTGCACGACCCGGACCGCGTGACCGGCCTTGACCGCCAGGCGCGCGGTCTCGAGCGCCTTGTAGGCCGCGATCCCGCCGCTCACCCCGAGGAGCAACCGGGCCACGGGTCCGTCCTACGGGCCGAAGAGCGGGCGACGACAGGCTGGCCGGACCACTTACCTGTAGTGGTACTTGATCTTGCCCTGTGCAACCTCTTCCAGGGCGATCGTCAGGTAGTTCTTGGAGCGGGTGTCGACCATCGGTGGCGGGAACTCATCGAACGTTCCCTCGCCGAGGTTGTGGTAGTAGGAGTTGATCTGCCGCGCGCGCTTGGCGGCGACGATCACGCTCGCGTAGTCGGAGTCGACGTGGTCGAGCAGCTTGTCGATGCGTGGTGAGATCAAGGCTTCCTGGTCCTTTAGTGGAGGGAAGTCAAAGGTTAGCGGGCTGTTAGTAGCTGCTGGGCTCCTACTGAGCAGGAAGCCTCAGACGCACGATTCCTTCCAGCTCGTCGGTCGCCTGCTCCAGCCGGTCGTTGACGACGACGTGCGCGAACTCCGGCTGTGCCTCGAGCTCGCGCTCGGCCGTCCGCAGGCGCTCGTCGACCTCCTCGGCGGTGTCTGTGCCGCGGCCGACCAGCCGAGCGCGCAGCGCGTCCAGCGACGGCGGCGCGATGAACACGGCGACCGACTCCGGAAGCGCCTCACGAACCTGGCGGGCGCCCTGGACCTCGATCTCGAGCACCACCGGATTGCCCGCGCGGGCTCTTCGCTCGAGCTCTGAGCGCAACGTCCCGTACATGTTCCCCGAGTACGTCGCGTGTTCGACGAAATCGCCCGCGTCGACGCGCTCGGCGAACTGCTCCGGCGTCAGGAAGTGGTACTCGACGCCGTCCAGCTCGCCCGGGCGGGGCTTGCGGGTGGTTGCGGACGTGGACAGCTCGAGCTCGGGGATGCGTTCGAGCAGACCTCGGATGAGGGTGCCCTTCCCCACCCCGGAGGGCCCAGTGATCACGAAGACCATGGCCACGGGGTGGGGAGCGCCGCAGCTAGCGGCGGCGCATGAGCGCGACAAGCTCGCGCCGTTGGCGCTCGGAGAGCCCGCCGATCGTCTTGCTTGGTGAGATCCTGCACTGCGACAGGATCTTGTTGACCTTCACCCGCCCGTACTTCGGGACGGCGAGCAGGAGATCGAACACCTTCGCGGTCTCGAGATATTCGGGAGGCGCGAGCAGCAACTCGTGGATCGGCTGGCGGCCGGCCTTGAGGTCACGCTTGAGCTGTGCCCGGCGGCTGCGGATGTCATTGGCGCGCTGGAGCGCTTCCATCCGCTGCACGAGGGATCGTTCGGGCGCAGCTATGGGCTTAGAGGGTGATTCGGTCACCGGCGGCATGGGCGGCGACTATACATCTTGCGACGGGCCGATCAAGCCAAATGGCCGCAATTCGACTACACCTCAAGCTGAGGTCGAGCATTGTCGAGGATGGTTGCGGCAATACACCAAGTTTGCAGGGGGTTTTTCAGTAGCAGCGTTGACGTGGGTATCACCATGTCTTCACAGGCTCAGTCGTTTGCAGCAGCGCCGCCAGTTCGGCTGCGATTCGTGATCCGGCGACCGGATCGCGGAAGCTCTCCGTGCCAACCGCGACGAGATCCGCCCCTGCCCGAATCAGATCGAGCGCGTCGCGCCCCGATTGGACCCCGCCCATGCCGATCAGCGGAATATTGGTGGCTTGCGAGACGGCCTGAACTTGGGCGAGGGCGATCGCGCGGACGGCCGGGCCGGACACGCCGCCGGTCGTCCCTCCCAACCATGGAGATCCGGACCGCGGGTCCAGCGCCATCCCGCGCAGCGTGTTGATCAACGACAGCGCGCTGGCGCCCGCCTGTTGCGCGGCGCTCGCGACGGCGGCCACGTCCGAGGCGTTCGGCGTCAGCTTCACGATCAGCGGCTTGTCTGTCAGAGGCCTGACCCGCTCGAGCAGCGCCGCGACCTCGTCGGGGTCGGCGCCCATCACGAGGCCGGTCTCGACGTTCGGGCATGAGACGTTGAGTTCCAGGGCGGCGACCTCCTCGCGCGCCGAGAACGCCGTCACCAGTTCTGCGACCTGCTCGCGGGTGAAGCCCATGACGTTGACGATCAGCGGGGCGGGGAGCTGCGCGAGCCGCGGAAGGTCCTCGGCGAGGTAGCCCTCAAGACCCTTGTTGGGGAGCCCGATCGAGTTGATCATGCCGGCTGGCACCTCCCACAGGCGCGGCGGAGGGTTGCCCTGACGCGGCTCGAGCGTGACCGTCTTTGAGACGAACGCCGCGAATGGGAAGCGCTCCAGCAGCTCGTCGCCGAACGCGCGATGGGCCGCAATCGCGTCAAACGTGCCCGACCCGTTGATGATCGGGTGCTCGAGCGCGATCCCGCAGAAGTCGAGCGTGGTCAATGGCCGGCTCCAGCTACGACGGCGGTCTCGAGCACCGCCGCATCGAGCACGGGACCCTCCAGGCAAAGCCGGATCAGGCCGTGGCGGGTCGGCACGACGCAGCCGAAACAGGCGCCAAAGCCGCACGCCATTCCCGACTCGAGCGCGAGCTGGGCCGGCACGTCGCGGCGGGCGCACAGCTCCCTGACGGCCTCGAGCATCGCGGGCGGCCCGCAGGCGTAGACCTCGACGTGGTCGTCGGCGTCGAGCCGCTCGGTCATCAGCTCGGTGACCAGCCCGTGGTGGCCGACGCTCCCGTCGTCGGTCGCGACCCGCGGGGCGGCGAGCAGCACCGCTCCCGCGGCGTGGGCCGCGTCCCTGAAGCCGAGCAGCGCCGGCGCCTGGCCGCCCAGTTCGTCCTGCCAGATCGCCAGCGGCGCGATTCCCACGCCACCTCCGACAAGCAGCGGCGCGCGTCCCTCGCGGGGCGACACGAACCCTGTGCCGAGCGGCCCGACGAGCAGCAGGTCGTCACCGGGCCGCAGTTCACACAGGCGCTTGGTGCCGGGACCGACGTCCTCGATCAGGAAGTGCAGCTCTCGATGTTCCGCTCGCAGGACGCTGAACGCGCGCGGGAGGAATGGACGCTCGTTCTCCCCTCCTCCCCATCGCGTCGCCGAGCTGAGCATGTAGAACTGTCCGGCCTGGGGCCGTGGGCCGGCGGGGTCGCTGCAGCGCAGCACCACGTAGGCGCCGTGGTCCTCGTGCGCTGTGATCGCGGCAGAGCGCCGGCCGAACGGGGCTTGTGTACGGTCGCCGCTCAACGTACTTCGGAGGCGCGCGCGTGCAGCTCCTGCAGCGCCAGCACTTCGGGCTCTCCGCGACGGGCGGCCGAGATCGCGCGCGCGGCGGCCATGCCGCCGGCCATCGTCGTGATGCAGGGAATTCCGCGCGCGATGGCGGCCGCGCGGATCTCGTATCCGTCGACGCGGGCGCCAGTGCCGACGGGCGTGTTGATCACGAGGTCGACCTCACCCCGTTCGATCCAATCGACCACGTGCGGGGAGCCCTCGCCGATCTTGTTGATCGCCTCGGCGGGGATCCCCATCTTGCGGATCCCCTGCGCGGTGCCGCGCGTGGCGACGATCCGGAAGCCGAGGTCGTGGAGGATCGTGGCGATCCCCGTGGCAGCGGCCTTGTCTCGGTCGGCGACCGTGATGAACGCAGTGCCGCTGCTGGGCAGCTGGGACCCGGCGGCGGCCTGTGCCTTTGCGAACGCGGTTGGGAAGTCGTGGGCGATCCCCATCACCTCGCCGGTCGAGCGCATCTCCGGGCCGAGCAGCGCGTCGGCTCCGGCGAAGCGGTCGAAGGGCAGCACGACCTCCTTGACGCAGACGTGGCCGTTGGTGGTGTCGGCCGGAAGATCGAGGTCGGCGATCCGCTCCCCGAGCACGATCCGGCAGGCCAGCTTGGCAATCGGCAGCCCGATCGCCTTCGATACGAACGGGACGGTGCGCGAGGCGCGCGGATTGGCCTCGATCACATACAGCCCGCGGTCGGCGTGGATCGCGAACTGCACGTTCAGCAGCCCGACGACTCCGAGCGCCCGCGCGATGCCTTCTGTCTGGGCCTTGATCTCGGCGAGCATCTCGGCACCCATCGTGTGCGGCGGTAGCACGCAGGCCGAATCGCCGGAATGAATCCCGGCCTCCTCTACGTGCTGCATCACCCCGGCGATCCACACGTCCTCGCCGTCGCACAGCGCGTCGACGTCGACCTCGATCGAGTCCTCCAGGAAGCGGTCCAGGTAGATCGCGGCGCCCGAGGCGGTGCCGACGCGCTCGAGGTAGTCGCGCAGCCCGGCGACGCTGTAGACGATCTCCATGGCGCGCCCGCCGAGCACGTAGCTGGGGCGCACCAGCAGCGGGAAGCCGACGTCAGGAGCCCGCTCAAGCGCTTCCTCGGCGGAGCAGGCGGTGGCATACCGCGGGGCCTGGTAGCCGAGGCGGTCGAGCAGCGGGCCGAACCGCGAGCGGTCCTCGGCGAGGTCGATCGCGTCGATGCTCGTGCCGAGAATCGGAACCCCGCCGGCCTGCAGGCCGGCGGCGAGCTTGAGCGGCGTCTGTCCGCCGAACTGGACGATCACGCCCAGCGGCTTCTCGACCTCACATACCGACAGCACGTCCTCGAGCGTCAGCGGCTCGAAGTACAGGCGGTTGGAAGTGTCGTAATCGGTGGAGACGGTCTCGGGGTTGCAGTTGATCATCACCGCGTCGCGACCGGACTCGCGGACGGTCCCGGCGGCGTGGACGCAGCAGTAGTCGAACTCGATGCCCTGGCCGATGCGGTTGGGGCCGGACCCGAGGATCACCACGCTCTCGCGGTCGCCGCGTGCGACCTCGTGATCCGGTCCGCCGCGCCGCGGACGCTCCCAGCCCGAGTAGTAATAGGGGGTTCGCGCCGCAAACTCCGCGGCGCAGGTGTCGACCGACTTGAACGTCCGCTCACCGGCGAACGGGGCCTCCGGATCGGCCACCAGCTCGGCCAGCTCGCGCACGAACCACAGGTCGATTCCCGTTCGCCGGTGGACCTCGTCGATCCCGGCACCGCGGCGAAGCGCCTCCAACAGGTGGTCGAAGCGGTCGGGTCCCGCCATCTCGATCTGCTCGAGCAGCTCCTCGTCGTCGGCCGGCGCGATCGGCGTGAGGTCAAGCTCGCGCGAGCGCAGCGCCTTGGCGAACGCCTGCTTGAAGGTCCGGCCAATCGCCATCGCCTCCCCCACCGACTTCATGTGGGTGGTCAGCCCGGAGTCCGAGCCCGGGAACTTCTCGAACGCGAATCGCGGCCACTTGACGACGCAGTAGTCGATCGCGGGCTCGAAGCTGGCGGGGGTCGCCCGGGTGATGTCGTTGGGGATCTCCTGCAGGGTGTAGCCGACCGCCAGGCGCGCGGCGATCTTGGCAATCGGGAAGCCCGTCGCCTTGCTGGCCAGCGCGCTGGAACGCGACACCCGCGGGTTCATCTCGATCACAACGATCTCGTCGGTGGCCCGGTTGACCGCAAACTGCACGTTCGAGCCGCCGGTCTCGACGCCAACTGCGCGGATCGCGGTGATCGCCTGGTCTCGGAGCGCCTGGTATTGCTTGTCGGTGAGGGTCTGCTGAGGGGCGACACAAACGCTGTCGCCGGTGTGGACGCCCATCGGATCGATGTTCTCGATCGAGCAGATGATCACCACGTTGTCGGAGTTGTCGCGCATCACCTCGAGCTCGAACTCGCCCCAGCCGAGCACCGATTCCTCCATCAGCACCTGGCCGATCGGCGACGCGCTGAGCCCGCGCCCGATCACGCGCTCGAGTTCTGACAGCTCGCGGACCACGCCGCCGCCCTTGCCACCGAGCGTGAACGCGGGGCGCACGATCAGCGGCAGGCCCACCTCCGAGACCGCCGCACGCGCCTCGTCGATGCTGTGTGCGATCACACTGCGGGGGACCCGCAGGCCGGCGCCCGTCATCGTCTCGCGGAAGCGCTCGCGGTCCTCGGCGCGGTCGATCGCCTCGTAGTCGGCGCCGATCAGCTCCACCGAGTAGCGCTCGAGCGTCCCGTCCTCCTGCAAGGCCTTGGCGAGGTTCAGCGCGGTCTGGCCACCCAGCGTCGGGAGCAGCGCGTCGGGGCGCTCGCGCTCGATCACCTGGCGCACCGGACCAGGTAGCAGCGGCTCGATGTAGGTCGTGGTCGCCAGCTCGGGGTCGGTCATGATCGTCGCCGGGTTGGAGTTGACGAGCACGACCTCGTAGCCCTCCTCGACCAGCACCCGGCACGCTTGGGTTCCCGAGTAGTCGAACTCGGCCGCCTGGCCGATCACGATCGGGCCCGAGCCGATCACCAGGATCTTGTGGAGGTCTTCCCTACGGGGCATTGGTTACCTCCGCGGGGCTTCCGGCCCCGCGTCTTGATCAGGGGGCTCGACTTCACGTCTCGCGTAACCGGTCCGGCCCTGCCGGACCTCTCCGGATGACCGGATCTCCCCCACGAACCGGTCAAAGACGTACTGGGCGTCGTTTGGTCCGGGACCTGCCTCGGGGTGATACTGGACGGTCGCCCCCGGAACGTCGAGCAGACGCAGCCCCTCGACCGTGCGGTCATAGAGGTTGACGTGGGTCAGCTCCGCCTCGCCGAAATCCGTGTGCCAGCGCACGGGCTCGTCGTTGTCGATGGTCCGCGCGCCCCCTGGCCCCAGCACGGCGAAGCCGTGGTTCTGGCTGGTGATCTCCACGCGTCCGGTGGTCAGGTCCTTGACCGGATGGTTGGCGCCGTGGTGGCCGAACGGAAGCTTGTAGGTTTCAAGGCCGACCGCTCGGCAGAGAAGCTGGTGGCCGAGGCAGATGCCATAGACGGGGCGCTTGCCGACGATCTCTCTAACCGTCCTGACGATGTGGTCGAGC
>DASSGR010000010.1:0-4261 GCA_035693425.1 Solirubrobacteraceae bacterium | reverse complement strand
TCCTCAGCGCGGACGCAGCCGCCCCCGACGCGGTCGCGCGCACCCCGATGGAGCGCCAGGCGCGCGCGGCGGGGGCGCAGTTCGAGCTGCGCGACGGATGGAACGTCGCCCTCTCCTACGGGTCGGCCGAGCAGGAGCGACACGCGTGCGCGAGCACCGCCGGGTGGGTGGACGTCTCGCACCTGGGGAAGCTCGAGCTTCAGGGAGCCGGAGTCAGCGAACGCGCCGGCCTCGAACTGGGGCGCGCCACCCGCCGCGACGGGGCCTGGTGGTGTCCGCTGACGCCCGACCGCGCGCTCGTGATCGGCGAGCGGCCAGAGCGCATCCCGGATGCAACCAGCGTGGTCGACGTCGGCACCGTGTTCGCGGCGATGACCCTCGTGGGGCCGCTTTCCCGTGAGGTGTTCGCGCGCTTCTGCGCCGCCGATCTGCGTCCGAAGGTCACGCCGGTGACCGGCTTGCGGCCGGTGTCGATCGCGCGCCAGCCGGGGCTGATCGTGCGCGAGGCCGACGAGCGCTACCTGTTCCTGTTCGGCTGGGCCGTCGGACAGTACATGTGGACGGTCGTCGAGGACGCCGCCGTGCACCTCGGTGGACGGCCAGTGGGCCTCGCCACGCTGGATTCGCTGGCAGCGCCCCTTCCGGAGGAAGCTGCGCGTGCTTGACATCTTCAGAAAAAAGAGGATGTGGCGCCGGCAGCGCGACCTCAAGGGGTCCTACGACGTCGTGATCATCGGCGGGGGGTCGCACGGCCTCGCGACCGCGTACTACCTCCAGAAGGAGCACGGGATCCGCGACGTCGCGATCCTCGAGGCGCGCTACATCGGGTCGGGCGCGGCCGGGCGCAACACGACGATCCTGCGCTCGAACTACAAGACCCCCGAGGGTGCGCGTTTCTACGACGCCAGCGTGAAGCTGTACGCGGGGCTGTCACAGGAGCTGAACTTCAACCTGCTGTTCTCGCAGTGCGGCCACCTGACGCTCGCGCACTCCGACCGGGCGATGTTCGTGATGGCAAATCGCGCCGAGGTCAACCGCCTGCAGGGGATCGACTCGCGGCTGATCTACCCCGACGAGATCAAGCAGCTCGCGCCCGCGATGCAGGTCGACAACCCCGACATGACCTATCCGGTGCTGGGCGCCCTGTATCACCCGCCCGGCGGGATCATCCGCCACGACGCGGTCGTCTGGGGGCTGGCGCGCGGCGCCGACCGCGGCGGCGCCGAGATCCACCAGAACACCGAGGTGACCGGCCTGACGCGGTCCAACGGGCGCGTCACCGAGGTTCAGACCAACCGCGGGACGATCAAGGCCGGCCAGGTGCTCAACTGCACCGCCGGCTGGACCACGCTGATCAGCCAGATGGCCAACGTGGCGATGCCGATCACCACGCACATCCTGCAAGCGTGCGTGACCGAGCCGATGAAGCCGCTGCTCGACGTCGTGATCGTCTCCTCGCAGATGCACGTCTACATCAGCCAGACCGACCGGGGCGAGTTCCTGATGGGCGCGGAGATCGAGCCCTGGACCACCTACCGGATGCAGGGCACGCTGAACTTCCTGCAGGAGGTCTGCCGCCACTCGATGGAGCTGTTCCCGCAGCTCGAGCGGGCGCGGCTGTTGCGCAGCTGGGCCGGATTGTGCGACCTGAGCCCCGACTACAGCCCGATTCTCGGCAAGACCGACGTCGACAACTTTCATGTAAGCGCCGGCTGGGGGACGTACGGCTTCAAAGCCGCTCCGATCGTCGGCAAGACGCTCGCCGAACTGGTCGCGACGGGTCGCACGCCCGACCTGATCGCCCCGTTCGCGCTCGAGCGGTTCTACGAGGACAAGCTCGTCTCGGAGCTTGCCGCCGCGGCCGTCAGTCACTAGAGGGAGGAACCCGTGAAGACCAGTCTCGAGATTGCGCAGGACCACCAGCTGATTCCGATCGAGACGATCGCCGAGCGGATCGGGTTACTGCCCGACGAGGTCGAGCCGTACGGCCGCTACAAGGCGAAGGTCTCCCTGTCGGTGACCGACCGGCTGCGCGAGGTTCCCGACGCCAAGGTCGTGTGCGTCACCGGGATGACGCCCACCAAGGCGGGCGAAGGCAAGACCACGACGCTGGTCGGCCTCACCCAGGGGCTCGGCGTGATCGGCAAGAACCCGGTCGCGTGCCTGCGCGAGGCGTCGGTCGGCCCGGTATTCGGAATCAAGGGTGGCGCGGCCGGCGGCGGCATGACCCAGGTCGTGCCGATGGAGGACCTGAACCTGCACTTCACCGGCGACATCCACGCGATCGGCGCCGCAAACAACCTGCTTGCCGCGATGATCGACGCCTCGATCCTGCACGGCAACCCTCACAAGATCGACGCGCTGCGAATCGGCTGGCGCCGCGCGGTGGACATGAATGACCGGGCGCTTCGCCAGATCGTCGTCGGGCTCGGCGGCCGGGTCAACGGCTACCCGCGCGAGACCGGCTTTGACATCACGGCCGCGTCGGAGGTCATGGCGATCATGGCGGTCGCGACCGACCTCCAGGACCTGCGCCGCCGGATCGCCAACATCACGGCCGCCTACTCGTTTGACGGCGGCAAGCCGGTGACCGCCGAGGACCTGGGCGCGGCCGGGGCGATGACGGTGCTTTTGAAAGACGCGTTGAAGCCGAACCTCGTACAGACGCTCGAGGGCCAGCCGGTGATGATGCACGCGGGTCCGTTCGCCAACATCGCGCACGGCAACAACTCGCTGATCGCCGACAAGGTCGCGATGAAGCTCGGCGACTACGTCGTCACGGAGTCGGGCTTCGGCTCGGACATGGGGATGGAGAAGTTCTTCGACATCGTCTGCCGGTTCGGCAAGCTGACGCCGTCGGCGGCGGTGCTCGTGACGACCGTGCGCGCGATCAAGCACCACGGCGGCGTCGAGGACGACCCGCGCGTGGACCGCGACGCGAGCATCAAGGCGATCGAATCCGGCATGGCCAACGTGCGCCGCCACCTGGGCATCATCAAGACGTTCGGCGTGCCGGCCGTGGTGGCGATCAACCGCCGGCCGGGCGATACCGACGAGGAAGTGGCGCTCGTCAAGAAGCTCGCGCTCGAGGCGGGCGCGTTCGACGCGCAGGTCAACGAGGGCTTCGCGCGCGGCGGTGCCGGGGCGGCCGACCTCGCCGAGGCCGTCGTCGAGGCGTGCGAGCAGCCCAACAACTTCCACCACCTGTACCCAGACGAAGCGCCGATCCGCGACAAGATCGAGGTGATCGCAAAACGGGTATACGGAGCCAAGGACGTGTTCTTCTACCCGGCAGCCGAGCAGAAGATCGAACAGTTCACGCGAGAAGGACTCGAGCACTATCCGCTATGCATGGCCAAGACGCACCTCTCGCTGTCGGCGGATCCGACGCTGCTCAACGCGCCCGAAGGATTCACGTTGTCCGTGCGAGACATCCGCGCGTACACGGGCGCCGGCTGGCTGGTCCCGTTGTGCGGCGACATTCAGCAGATGCCGGGGCTCGGCAAGTCCCCCGCGGCGCTGAACGTGGACATCGACGCGGACGGCAGGACGGTGGGGCTGTTCTGATCGGGGAGTCGCCCCGGCAAGCACTCTCCGACCGGTCGCTCCGCGAGCTGCTCGACGCGGTCGGCGCGCGCACGCCGGCGCCGGGCGGAGGCACCGCCGCCGCCCTCGGGGGTGCACTCGCCGCCGGGCTGGTGGAGATGGCGGCACGGTTCACGCAGGGGAGCGAGGACGCTGCGGGCGAGTCCGGTGCGCTGCGCGAGCGGTTGCTCGAGCTGGGCGAGCGCGAGCTGGGTGCCTACGAGCCGGTGCTCGAGGCGTTCAGGCTCGACGCCAGCGATCCCGACCGCGAGGCGCGGTTGCGTGCGGCGCTGTCGGATGCCGCGGACTCGCCGCTCGAGATCGCGCGCGCGGCTGCGGTTGTCGCGTCGCTGGGCGCCGAGCTGGCGGTGACCGGGAACGCGAATCTGACCGGTGATGCGATCACCGGGACGCTGTTGGCCGAGGCCGCGTGTTGCGCGGCCGCCCGGCTGACAGAGATCAATCTTGCGCGGGTGCCGAGCGACCCGCGGTTGGACGAGGCTGCCGAGCTGACCAGGCAGGCGTCGGCGGCTCGTACGAACGCGCTCGGAGGCATGGACGGGACACAGTCATCAAAGGAGGGACGTATGGGCAGGTTGAGGTCGTGGTTTAAGCAGATGGGACCGGAGGCGCCGCGCCGGGAGCCGGTGAGACCGGCGGAGAGGCGGCAGCCGTC
>DASSGR010000009.1:0-2621 GCA_035693425.1 Solirubrobacteraceae bacterium | reverse complement strand
TCGTCTTGACTGTCGGTGATCGCCGAATTGTGCGCTCGCCACAACCGGCGGCTGCCAACAGACGACGGGCAGCTCGCTTGGCCGCTCTTCCCCAAAGACGAATCTCGCAACACTGGTGACGCCGATCTCCTCTGCTGCTTTTGTCAAGGCCGGTCGAAAAGTGCCCCACCTGCGCCGGTTGAAAAGTGTCCCACCCGGTGTTGGTGATAGGCGGCTTTTCGCGGAGCGAGCCGTAGGCGAGCGGAGCGAAATGCCGCCTGCGCGCGCTGTGGTGAGGGGGCGGCTGTAGCTTTGTTGGCTAGAGCGTCAGCCGGTGGGGCGGCCGGGGCGGGCGTCGAGGTCTTTGCCGCGTAGCCGATAGCTGTCGCCTTTGAGCGAGAGAATTTCGGCGTGGTGGATGAGCCGGTCGATCATGGCGGTGGCGGCCATGTCGTCGCCGAAGATCTCTCCCCAGGCTGAGAACGGCTTGTTGGAGGTGACGATCATCGATGCGCGCTCGTAGCGGTTGGAGACCAGGGAGAACATGAGGCTGGCGGCTTCGGGGTCGAACGGGATGTAGCCGACCTCGTCGACGACGAGCAGTGGGATGAACGACAGGCGGCGCAGCTCGGCTTCGAGGTTGCCTTGGCGTTTGGCGTCAGAGAGGCGGGCGACCCATTGGGTGGCGGTTGCGAACTGCACCCGTTGACCAGCCAGGCAAGCGCGGATCGAGACAGCGATCGCTAGGTGGGTTTTGCCGGTGCCGGGCGGGCCAAGGAGGATGACGTTCTCGCGCGCGTGCAGGAAGTCGAGCTGTCCGAGGTGCTCGACCACGGTCTTCTTCACGCTGCGCTGGAAGGTGAAGTCGAACTCCTCCAGCGTTTTGCGGGCCGGAAAACGAGCGGCCTTGATCCGGCCCTCGCCGCCGTGGCTGTCACGTGCGGACACCTCGGTTGAGAGCAGCGCTTCCGCGAAGCGCTCATAGCTCCACTGCTCCTCGCGGGCCCGGTCGGCGAGCGCGGGGAGCGCCCGCGCGGCGGCCGGCGCCTTGAGCGCACGGAAGAGGTGCGCGAGCTCGGAAGCGGTTTTGGTCATGCCGGGATCAGCTGGTCATAGCGAGACAGTGGGCGGATCTCGACGTCGACCTCGTGGCGCCGCCGACGACGGGCCCGCTGACGCTCGAGCTCGGTCTGATGCGCAGGGTCGGTGAACGTCAGCCCGCCGGCGAACGACCGGTGGTGCCGGCACGCGAGCTCGCCGGTGTCGAGCACGGCGGCGGTGATGTGCTCTTGGCCGACGCGAACCTCGACCCGACGGCCAACGAACGCCGGGTCGATCGAGTAGTCGTTGCGATCGACCCGCACATATGGCTGCGCCGGCACGCGCAGCACGTGGCGCCGATCTGTGTCCGGCATCCGGTCGGGCAGCGGTCGCATCCGCTCGCGCTCCTCGGCGAGCCGCTCCGCGGGAACGGCGCGGATCGTGCGATGCACGCGCCGGTTGGCCCGATCGCACCAGCTATCGAACTGCAGCTGGAAGTCAGCCGGGTTAGCGAACCGGCGCCCCGGCTCGAAGTTCGAGCGCATAAACCGATGTGAGCGCTCGAGCACGCCCTTGGCCTGCGGGTCGCCGGCGTCGAGGATGACCCACCCGACCTCGAGCTGCCCACAGAAACAAGCAAAGTCAGCGGTGGGTCGACCGCCACCGGCGATCGCTCCCTCCCGGTCCCACACCAGCTTCTCCGGCAGCACCCCGAGCCGGGTGAGGCAACGGTTCAGGCCCCACAAGATGTCGGGCGCCTCCTTGGAGAAGATCAGGCTGCCAGCGATGACCCGCGACCAGCACACCTCCGCGGTCACGACCCAGCCGCGGCGCAGCTGCCCATGACCGACCGGAACGTGCGCCCTTGGTTCCCACAGGTCGCACTGGATCAGCTCGCCCGGCCGATAGATCGTGCGCTGGAAGGTGCGCGGCCGCGCAAACCGCGGGCGGACCTCGCGCACGTAGTCATCAAAGATCGTCTTGCCGCCCACATAGCCCAACTCGACGGCCATCTCCCGCAGCCGCAACGACTGGATCGACGGGTCACCCCGAAGCTGCTCGCAGATCCACTCCCGAAACGGATCCAGCTTCGACCCCGCCCGCGCCCGCACATACCTCGGGGGCGCCTGCGCCGCCAACGCCCTGCGGACCGTCTTGCGATGCAACCCGGTCCGCTTGCTGATCGCCCGGATCGACAGCCGCTCGACCCGGTGCATGCGCCTGATCTCCGCCCACTGCTCCACGCCGACCACACGCCTTCCTCCTCGCCGATCACCAGATCAAGCGAGGGTCCGGACCCGGCCGGACGACTACCGGCCCCGCGCCAGGTGGGTCACTTTTGGACCGGCGCAGGTGGGTCAGTATTCAGGCGGCGCCCACACCTTTCGCGGTTTCGAAGTCGTGCCCGACGACGGCGTCCGACCTCCGCGACGACGGCAGAGTTGTGCGAGCCCCAGAGGGTGGCGGCGGAAGCGCGGGAGGTCGCTGCTGGCGGCTCCCTCACGGATGCCAGCCGAGGAACCTGACGTCGATCCGGCAAGGGTCCCAGAGGCGACCGGGGTTGGAATCGACCGGTTGCCCGAGGCCGAGGAGCCTCTGCA
>DASSGR010000008.1:0-11182 GCA_035693425.1 Solirubrobacteraceae bacterium | reverse complement strand
AGGATGAGGCGCGCGATCGGCTGCTGGGAGCCGCGCCTGGACACCCAAGACGACCCCCTCGAGTGGTCCGCGCTGCGCACCAACTCAATGACGGCAGTCTTCGAGGCGGCCGGCCCGGCGAGAGCGTGCCAGGAAATCCGCTGCGCTCACCAGTGGAGCCTTACGGCAACGCCGGCGCCACCACGTGATCGCAGGAAGCTGCGGGCGACCGCTTCGGCGAGCGCGACTGCGATCACCGTGTCGGTGTCCGGCGGCAGGTGCGGACCGTGTTGTTCGGTCGCCCCCCAGGGGTAGTAGCAGCCGCGGCGCGTGCTGTCAGACAAGTCCGGCCAAGTGCACGATCCGAGCTCACCCGACCACGCCACGGCCGACGGGCTCGCCGGACGCCGTAATTCAAGCTCGCGGTTATCGGCGGGGGCATCGCGGCGCGGGCCGCTGGCGGCGCGATGCTTGGGCTGCGGATTCGATGAGGCTCAGCGCGTGGTCGAGTCGCTCATCCGGGCCGGCCAGCACGTGCCGGCAACGTCTTGACCGGCGCTAGCGCACGGCGAACCTGCCACCGACGGTCGGCACGCCGCAGTTGACAAGCGCTGCGCGAGTCGTTGCATCCAGGTACGGGCCCCAGCTGCTAGACGTCAAGCGGCAGTCGCGACCAAGAGCAGCGTTGGTCGCAGCTCTCGTTCACGCCTGAGCTCACCTGCCCGGACCGCGCACCCCACGACATGCTGCTGCCATGGCACGTAGAGCGGCCGGGAGTGGCTTTCGCACACCGGACACCTGACCGCGGAATGGGGAGTGGTCGCTTGGATCGCCGCCTTCATCTCGCCCTCAGCCTTTCGAGGCTAGTCATCGTGATTGAACTGAAGTCAGATCATATCGCAATTGAGGCGAGGGTCAAGCTCTGAACTGGCGAGTCGACCACCACGTGCGTTCCGAAGTATCTGCGGGCCTCAGCTACGTTCTCAACTGAAGTCAATTCAGATCGGAGGTGCCGATGATCAACAAGACGAGCGGCGCACCGAGCTCGAGACGCTGTATCCCAACGCGCGCTTCGTGCCTGACCATCGGCTTCCGGCTGGGCGTGTTCCAACGCGCGATGTCGGCGAGGACGCCGCCGTGACCATCGTCCGCGGTCATCTCGACGTGACCGGTCCGGTCGCGGTCAACGACCTAACCGACGCCACCGGGCTCTCACCATCGTCTGTGGCCATAGCGCTGGAGGCGCTCCGAGGGCGCGGATTCGCGGTGGCCGGTCGCTTCGAGGCCGACCGGGGGGAGCAGTGGTGTGCCCGACGGCTGCTCGCGCGCATCCACTCCTACACCCGTGAGCGCCGACGCGCAGCGATCCGGCCGGTAACCCAGGAGGAGTGGCAGTCATTCGTAGGGTCCTGGCAGCACATTGCCCCCGGCACACAGCTCCACGGGCGGGCGGGACTGGCCGAAGTGATCGAGCAGCTCCAGGGCTCCGAGTGGCCGGCCGGCGAGTGGGAGCGGATCTTCGCCGAACGGGTCGAGTCCTATCGACCGGAATGGCTGGACGATCTGTGCCTGTCCGGCGAGGTCGCGTGGGGCCGACTGTCCGTTCTAGAGCCGGTCAGGGAGGCCGACAACCCGTCGCCCGAGCAGGCGGCAGGACAGCCGAACACGCCCTCCCGCCGCACACCGGTCACCTTCATGCTGCGCGAGGAGCTGCCCTGGCTCCTTCAGGCGCACCGTGGCATAACCGCGCCGGCAGAACCCGGCGCGGGAACCGGACGACAGGTGCTGGACGCGTTACGGGAACGCGGGGCTCTGTTTCACTCGGACCTCCGCGCGATCACCAACCTCCTACCGGCCCAGGTCGAGGAAGGGCTGTGGGACGGCGTCGCCCGCGGACTGATCACGGCCGACGGCTGGGCCGCAGTCCGCTCGTTGTTGAGCATCCGCTCGCGATTCGCTCGCCGCCAGCGACCGTATTCCCGAGCCGCCTCCCGCAGCCGCCACGGGTCATGGACGCACGCCGCCGAGGGCAGGTGGACGTTGCTGCCGTCCGCGCAGCCTTGCGAAGAAGTCGAGGAGCTCGCTGAGCTGGTGGCCTGGCAGCTGTTGCGGCGTTGGGGAGTCGTGTTCCGCGACGTCTACATCAAGGAGCGGCTGGCCATTCCGTGGCGCGAAGTCCTGTGGGCCCTGCGCCGCCTTGAAGCGCGAGGACTGATCCGCGGCGGCCATTTCGTTACCGGCGTAACCGGTGAACAGTTCGCGGAAGAGCCGACGCTTCCCTTATTGCGACCGCACCGACGCCGCGGGAACACGAGCGCAGAACTCGTGGTCTCGGCACCGTCATTCACGGCGACGAACAGCTCGTAATACATCGTCACGCCGCTGCCGGCGCCCAGGTCAAGCAGCTCGACTGCCGCTGGATCCGGCCCCCAAGGCTGCTCGCGGCCATCCGAGCAGCTCGGTCTGAGCTGCACGGTGGCGCATGACGTCAACAGACGCCACGAACGACGACCGGACTCGAAAAACACGGTTCCGAACCAGGCTCGAAAGAGCTCGCGTCGTCCGATCGCAGTCAGCCTTCGGGTCTGCAACCCGACGTTTGCGTGATCACGGTGCACGTAGAGCTTCCGCATCCGATGCGAGAGCGGGCGCACGAGGAGCAGTCGGCCAGCGTGCCGGCTCTCATCCGGTCCGGTAAACGCGGCCTGGCAGGGCGGGTGGCCTCCGCTCGCTCGGGGACGCACAAAGTCTCGGGCTTCCGTCAGCTAGCTCGTCGGCGGCTAGCACGATCAGGTCGCGGAGTTGTTGTTGGTCGCCCATACGGCAGCCTCGCTCCGACTGCCCCTTTCCGCGCGCGATGCAGCAGTGCTGGGGGCGTGACTGGTTTAGGCGTAATCCAACAACGCTGAGGCCAGCTGATGATCGCTCTTCGCGATCGCGCGCTGTGCGCCGGACCAATGCCTTGGCGACAAGGCACAAACGCCCGCCGACGCGGGTGGCGGGGGCTTCGACGAGCGCTTTCGCCTTACCGTTCGGAAGGTCGAGCTTCTCTGGTCGCGCAGCCGGGAAGAGGTCGTCTCCACGGTTCACCGGCCCGGATCGCATGAAAGGAGGCGGTCTCGCCGCGGCGACACGAGTCGGTGCCCTTTATGCGTTCTTAGGCTGGAAGAGTTCGACCGGGTTGCCCGCTGGGTCCTCAACGAGGATCTGCCGCCCGCCAGGTCCTTCGACGATCTCACCGCGGAATCTTGCACCCTGACCAGCGAGACGCTTAACGGTCGCGTCCAGGTCGGCAACGACGATCTGGAAGCGATTCCAGCCTCCAGGCGTGGGAACCCCGCCGGCTTTGCCGGCGCCACCCACGCCGGGCTCGTGGAGAAGCAGCCGCAGGTCATCCTTCGCCAAGGCAGCGAATCCGGGGGCGGAGGGAAGGTCGACATGAAAGCCGAGGAGGTTGCAGTAGAAGTCGGTCGCCTGGTCGACGTCTGTGACGAAGTACCGCACGGTTGTCTGTGCCATGAGATTTGTCCGTTTCGTTGTTGGCGTGTCACTGATTCGATCGTCGCCCGAGCTGCCTGCAGCAGCGCCAGCGGACCAACCAGCGACAAGATATGCCCCCACCGATCAACGTTCAGCTCCCGGGAGAGGACACCCAGGGCCGCCCCGCGGTGATCGAGAATGTTTCATTCGGGCCGTCGGCCCCGAACGCGGTCCACTCGGCCGCGACGCCCAGCAGCGCGACCGCCGTCCACGCGGCCATATGCGGGCCGCGCGCAGGGTTAGCCAAGAACCTCCGCAAGCGCCTTCCCTGACAACACGCTTTTTGCGATGAAGCCACGCGCGGGCGCGGCTGCGACGCGGGACCCGTACGTCCGCTCCGGCCGACCGGAGATCAGCACCACATCCGGCGGCTCCGCGATCTCGGCGATCCGCTCGGCCACACCAAAGCCATCTAAGCCGCCCGGCAGCTGCAGATCGAGCAGCACGACCGCCGGCCGCAGCCGCTTTACGGCGGCCAACGCCGCCGGCCCGTCCTCGACCGCTCCCACCACGTCGAAGCCATCCGCGCTCAACAGCGCCGAGGCCGCCTCGCGGAAATCCGGCTGGTCATCCACGATCAGCACCGAGGGTCGCACGCGCCGATCATCTCAAAACTCCCGAGCCGCGCCATCGTGGCTAGCCACGGGACCAGGACGGAGCCGTTCATGCACCGCTCGGCGGGTAAGCGCGGAAAGTTCGACCCGGCACGCGAGCCTTCTCCGTAACGGGCTGCCTACGCAAAGCGCGACCTGGACCGCGACATCGCCTCGTTTGGTCCCGTCGATCCGAGTAACCGAGAGCTTGCTGTGCGCTACCCCAGTCGGCTTCTGCATCGTCGCCAAACCGGCAGCACGACACGGGACTGCTCCTACGGGCTACGAGCATCAGCGAGACGGGGCCTCCCAAGCGGGCGCTCTGCATATGCATCGGCGACTCCCGATGTCGCCGACGCCGGCCCCGAGTCTTTTGAGCTCGGACCCGGGGAGAATCCCGCGGCCCTCGGCGCAGCCCTGCTTCGGCCTGAGCACGCGCACGCGCCGGAAGACCCCATCCGACCTGCTAAGCGCGCGGATGGGAGGGCGCTCGCGTCATCCTCGCGCCGAGCGCTCGCATCCGACGCGAGTTTGGCGAATGGGACGTGCGCGAACGACGCGCGCGCCGAGACTCGCTTTCACTCTTCCGCACGGGTATCACGAGCGTGGTGCCGTGGCTGGTTGCGTCCGGCAGTAGCAGCCTCGACCGCGCTGTATTTAGCTTGCTGCATCCAAACAGCCTCCCCTCCGGCGGGGTATTGCTTGTCGAGCAAACGACGTCGATGACCCGACCGCGCCGACTTTGTGCGAATTTGATTCGACAACCCAGGCCTCTGAGAGCTCGCTGGAGGGCGGCGACGAAGGCCGCCCCCCAGCCACAGCACAAGACCAGGTTCGTCCTAATGGCGCGAGTCCGGGTTGTCGTAGGTCAGTCGGAGTTAGTCCCCGCCTCCATTGTCCTGGTGGTCCCCTCCCGGGCAAGTCGGTTCAGACGCCGGCGCCCGATCCGGACTCCCCGGAGTGCTGTTCGCAAGGATGAGCGTCGATGTCCACGAGACCGCGTGGTCCGCCGTGGCGTCGACGGGCAGGAACGGAACCTCGATATAGGTATCGCCAGGGCCGAGCCTGTGCGTGAGGCAACCCTGGGTGATGTTGAGCCGGCCCTGCTGGACCTCGATGATCGCGACTCCCGGATGAATGTGCCAGCCCGAGTCGAAGCTGGGTTGGTCGGACGATGGCGTGAAGTCCGTGTGGAAGATCCGCTCGCGGACCGTATTCGTGTCCGCGAGCACGGTGCTCATCACCATCGCGCTCGCAACGCCAACGCCGGCGGCGCCGCCGACTAGGACGATGCCGAGTGCCAGCAGGCCCCTGGTTGATTTGGGTACCCGCATGATTCCCCCTTTCCGCCTGGGCCTCAGGCTCAGGACAGAAGAAACCTTGACTCCCCGTGCGGATCGTCTCACGTTGGGGTGCCCTTCGGTAGAAAACCCGAGCCGTATGCACGCGCTCGGGTCGGGCGCAAAAGGCACCTTTGCGGTGGTTCGTCGGGGCGCGTACGCGACGCCGCTGCTGCTCTCCCATGCCCACGAGCCACGCCGCTTACGTGACCGCTTCAGGCGCGTAACTCAGCAGCGGCGGTCAATCGTGCTGGAGACGCGTGCTCAGTCGCGAGAGACCCGCTCTAGTTACGGTCTCAGCGTGATCCCGACAGTCCCTGCCTTGCGCGCGGAGAGCGGAAGCTTCACTCAGAGTGCCGCCCGGGCGACAAACCGAAGTCTGTCCAGGCGCTTCGTTCGCGGTCGAGGCGGAGCGGCACGGGCCGGGCGCCGGGGCCCGCGGCATGCGCAGGCTTGGGTTAGCGTTTGCGCGGCGTGGATTGTCGTTGTCTTTTCGGGCGGGGTTCGGCTCGGAGGGCTCCGCTCGCGGGCGTGTAGATGCTCTCGTGGCCATCGTCCCAGCGGATGCGGTACCGAGGCGAGGGGTCGCCGCGCAACACTTCCTCAACGACACCGGCGCGGGGTCGGCGGCTCGTTGACTCGGACTCCGCTACGACGCGCTTACCGACTTCAAAGGCCATGCTCACTTCCGATCGTTGGTGCTTACTTTGGGAGCGCGTAGCCCCGGTCGGCCTTCACTACCTCGCCGGCCTTGGCAAGCTTGCTCAGCGACGCGCCGATGGTGCCCGCCTTGATGCCCGTTTCGTTTGCGATCTCCGAGGCGGTCTTAGGCCCGCCGTTTAGCGCCGCGAGGATCTTCTTCTTGTTCTCACCGCGCGGCGCGCGGGCGTTGGTGCCCCTCGCCGGCGAGGTGTCCTTCGGTGCTGCCGCCGTCGTGCGCTGCGTGACCGGCTGCTGGCGACGGCCCCTGCCGTCGACGCGAGCGCGCACTCCGCCTTCCAGCCGCCTCAGCGCACCCTTTAGACGCTCGAGCTCCTCGCTCAAAGCCTTGTGGTCCTTGAGCTGCGCTTCCACCTCCCGAATGCGCCCCTTGATGCTGCGGGCGATATCCGACACCTCGAGTTGGCCATCTCGTTCTCCTGGTAAGGGGTGGGCGTCGGATCGTAGTGATGATGAAGACGCGCTGACCGACGGGGCGCGGCCCGCCAACATCGGCACGGTCGAGCCTCCTGCTTGCCAAGTCCGCCTAACGCTCAAATCTCAGACCGTGGCGGCGAGCTGCAGATCGGGCGCCGACGGCTCGAGTGGCTCCGCCGTGGACCGCGCGCCGCGCGTCGCCCGATGCCCAACGACCTCGTGGGCTCGACACCGCCGGCACGTCAGACGGCGGTCCACGCTGTATGCCCAAGCCGCCCGCCGCGCTGCCTGTCACGAGCGCGTGAACGCGCCGCCCGAGACGATCAACCTCGACCACGTACAAGCACCGGCCACGCTCGCGACTGGCCCGGCCGGCGCTCTAGCTTCTGCTCCAGGCCGGCGGCCAGCCGAAGCAGGGAGCGCCGATCTCGTAGCTGCTGGACAAACCAGAAGCGCCGCCTGCCCTCAGGACGTGCCCGGTGTCGTTCCGTTGCAGCACTGAGCGCATGCTCTCGGAACGTCTCGCCGAGCAACGGCGGCGCGGTCGACGATTCGACGGCTCCCGTCGTTCCGAGGACGAGCATCGCGCGTGCGGATGGCACAGCCGTCGCGGCTCGGTTCGTCCGCCGCGTTCAATTCCCGGGCCAGCTGCTGCGGGAGCGATTACTCCACCCAGCGCCGGGAGTGATAGCTGTTGCTTTAGGAGAACCGCACTGAGTGGGACGTAGCCGAGGTCCAAGGAGATGAACATGCCCGCTGAAGTGACGCGACCCGCCCAGAGCGGATACGCCGATGTGAACGGCCTGCACATGTACTACGAGCTGTACGGCTCGGGCTCCCAGCTGGTCCTGCTCCACGGCGGCATGCTGACGATCGATTTGAACTTCGCGTCGTTGATCCCAACGCTGGCGCGCGCTCACCAGGTGATCGGCGTGGAGCTGCAAGGCCACGGACGGACCGCTGATATCGATAGAGCGATCACGCCGCGGCACCTGGCCGGCGACGTCGTCGCTCTGCTCGACCACCTAGACATCCCTAGCGCCCACGTCTGCGGTCACAGCATGGGCGGCGCGGTTGCGATGGAGCTGGCGATCCGCCACCCCGACCGGGTTCGCAACGTGGTGGCCGCATCGGTCACGGTGCGACCGGAGGGTCTGCACGACGACCTCACCGACCCGGCGAAGCAGGCGACCTCGACGCGGATGCCGACCGCTCAGGACTTTCAGGACTTTCGGGACGCCTACCAGCGGCTCTCACCGCACCCCGAGCACTTCGACGAGTTCCTCGCGTCGCTGTCAGCGTCGACCGCTGACACGCAGGGCTGGTCTGACGAGCAGCTTGCACGAATTAGCGCGCCGATCCTACTCGTGATCGGCGATCGCGACTTCACGACCGTCGACCACGCCTCGCTCATGCTTGAGCTGATCCCAGGATCGCAGCTTGCTGTCCTTCCCGACACCACGCACATGCATGTGACGCGCCGCGCCGACTTGCTCCTCCCGATGCTCGACCGATTCCTGGACTGACGCTCAATCGCGGCCACACCACCCAGCGGGCGCGTCTGCTCAGCAAGCGTTCCACAAGCCTTGGCTTGACCCCGCGAGACTGACGAGTTTGAGCAGCTGCGGCAGCGCCGACCACCGATCTCAGGACTCTGGATTCACGAAAGCCGAGCCCCATGGGCGGCGCCGACCACCCGAGTTAACACTCCTGCTTCGGGCGACCCGCGCCCCGAAATGGAAGTTCGTATAGGCGTGGACGGGTCGCGCTGAGCCGGCCGCCGGGTCGATGGCAGGCCGGTCGGGCTGCCGACGCGTCAAGCGCTCCCCGGAATGTCCCGAGAGCAGCAGCCGGCGGCGGCGTCGGCCACTTGAATCCGTGGCTCGTTGGCAACGAGGGCAGTAGCGTCGACTGGGTGGGTCGCCGTCGCTGCTTCACCAACGGGAACGGATGTCTGCGCCCGTCGAGAGCGCGCTCTTCGAAGTCGCGTAACCCGGAAGACATGCGAGCGCCGCCTGGTTACCCGGTCACGATCGCAGCTTTGCTCGGCGGTCTGCGAGCGGGTCTCGCGTCGATCGCCTGGACCTCCCGGGCGGCGAGGGGACCGCGTTTGTGGGAGCGGCGGTTCGATTCGCGACATCTGGGCCGACGGGTTGGCGTCGGTTCGGACCGGCGAACCGCTCGCCTGAGCGACGGGCCTCGCTGTGGGCGGGCATGGCCACACGGCGCAGAGCCCCGGCCGCGGCCGGGGCTCTGCTGTCGCGTCGACGTCTGATCTGCGCTGCTGGAGCGGTGGCCTGCGCCCCGCGGGACCGACCGTTTGCGGGTGCCGTCGGCCGGGCGCCGCGATGCTCAGTACTGCGTGTACTCCAAGCCTTCAGCGAGGAAGTCCCAAACGGTGTTCTTGTACCAGGCGATGAGATGGGCGCCAGCCACTGAGCTTCCTCCGTTCACGTTGAGGTACAAGCCGCTCGCCGGGTTATGGAGGACGCCTTGGGAGATCGACCCGTACTTGGCCGGGCCGCCCGTCCAGTCCTCCTGCGTGCTGTCGCTGCATGGCCACTGAGTGATCCAGTTGCCCGCGGCTCCGTTGGTGGCGAGACACAGCTGGCTGTTGACGTTGACGATGTGCTCGTACCCGTTGTGGTCGGGCACGAGGTCCCATCGCTGGTTGGCTCCGCCGTTGGAGTACCACTGGATGACCGGCGCACCGACGGCCCGGGACGCGTTGGCGACGTCAAGAACCATGCTGTACTCCGAGGGGTGGGTGTTCAGCGCGACGTCATATAGCGTCTGGGCGCTGGCGCTGGCTGGGATGAGCGCGAGCGACGCGGCCGCCGCGATCGCGGCGAGCAGACCCCGCCGCTTGTATCGCGTCTTGGGTCGGATGTGGTGGTTGTTGTGTGCGAGTGTGGCGGACATCGTTACCTCCGTGACCCGTGAGTTGACGCCGAGAACGATGCCGCTAAGACGACCGCCCGCCTATTGGGCAGCCGCCCAGTCTTCCCCCTCACGCGACTCCTAAGGCGAAGGCCGATTCCCTAAGCACCTGCCTGCCGCCTTAGCGCGCCTCGCCCGCGAGCAAGCAGGGAACGCCAATGCCGGGCCCGACAATGCCCCCGTTGCACTGCTCCTCGATCTGCGAAGCGGCCACCAGATCACGGTGACCGCCTCAGGCGTGGAGCAGCAACGCGTGACCAATCGGCCGGCCGGCCAGCCCTGCATCCGTGGGGGCACCGGCATCTTGGAGCCGGTGCGGCCAGGTTCGCAACGCGCGGACAGCGCGATTGACGGTGAGCTGTAGGGGTGCCGGAGCGCTGCGACGTGTCGGAGGCATCGGCTAGACCGTCAAGCGATACGTCACGCATGCGACGCGTTCAGTAGGTCTGATCGTCTTCGTACTTGACGATCCCCATGGCCCGTTGCAGCTCGCGGTGCCAGGAGAGAGCGAGCCCGTCAACGCCGTCCTCGTCCGCGGGCACAGTGAGCTCTCGCGCCACGTAAAGCTCGCGGGGGACGTCCTCGATCTGCTGTTCATGCACGTTGGCGTTGGACGGCAACAGCATCCACAAGTCGACAGCAACGCGACCGTAGGCTTCGGCTTGGCGCAGTACGTCCGCAATGGCACGGGCAATCGGCTTGAGCTCGTCCTCGAGCATCGCCTGCAGCAGGACCACAGGGTGGTCACCAGCGACCCCTCGAGCGACAGCAACGCCGAGAACACCTCCGGAGTCGGCAACCAGCGCGACGCTGTCTGGCCTATCGATCCCGGTCTGTTGTGCGGCAGTGACGACGGCGCCGCGCGCGAATGGGGTAATCGCCGGCGCCTGACGCTTGAATGGCATGCGCCTGGGTTGCGGAGGGGGCAGGAGCACGTCGGCCATCGCGACGAGGCTGTCGGCCGCGCGGCTCGTCAGCGGCCACTCGGAGAGCGCGGGCGTGACGGTCAGCGGTGCGGCGCGCACGATGTAGCGGACGTCGACCTCGTCGGCAAACACGACACCTGCCGGGCGCCAGTCGGGTGGCCGCAGCGCGTAGCCCACTGCCGGCAGCTCTACCAAGCGACGGCGTGCCCGCGCCTCGGCCTCCTCGCCGCGCCGAGCAAGCTCGAGCAGCGTCCGATGGTCGTCAACCGGCTCCTTGCCTTTGGAGCTACGCACGTACACGGCGCCGGTGCCGCGCACGATGTGCGGTACGTCGGCCGAGGCGAAGACGCGGATCACCGCGATCGGCTTCCCGTCGACCTCCCGCATCTCGGTCGCGAATGGCGGAAGCGGGTCAACCTGCGCGCCGATCACGCTGCCCAGGTGCGACTGGAGGTCAAGCCGCTCTGGCTTGGCCCAACCGTGCACGGTCCCGTTGTCGCCCACACCAAGCAGGATCCAGCCGCCCAGCGTGTTGGCGAGCGAACCGGCGGCCGCGCCGAACCGCGGCGGCTTGGGTAGATCCTGCTTGCGCTCGACAAGGAGATCCTCGCCGTGCTGGACGAGCTCCTCCAACGCTGGCTGATCAAGCGCCGCGAGAGAGAGCCGATGGATGCTCGGAGGCACGGGCATGGAGTCACCGTAGACGGACGATCGGCGCTAGTGACCC
>DASSGR010000007.1:0-16805 GCA_035693425.1 Solirubrobacteraceae bacterium | reverse complement strand
CCTGCTGCTGACCGGCTCGGTGGCTGGGCGGCGTGCACTCCCAGGCTCTTTGTACTCGGCAACGAAGTGGGCCGTGACGGCGATGGGCGAGTCCGCTCGCCAGGAATTCAACGACACCGGCGTGAGGGTCACGGTGATCGAGCCGGGGATGGTCGACACGCCGTTCTTCGACAAAGGCGCCGGTCCTGGCGCCCTGAGCCCCGACGACGTCGCGCGGGTAGTCATGTTCGCGGTCTCGCAGCCACAGCACGTCGACGTCAACGAGATCCTCGTCCGGCCCACGGCACAGCCGAGCTGAGGATCGCGCGCAGGTCCGCCATGACCGCCGGTGCCTCGAACATGACTTGGGCCCAGGTGTAGCGCACGACCACGTAGCCCGCCGCGCGTAGCTGAAGGTCCTTTCTGCGGTCGCGCTCCATCTGACCGGGCGAGCTGTGGTTGTCGCGTCCGTCGAGCTCGACCACGACCCGTTCGCGGCGCCACAGCGCGTCGACGGTCCACCCTTCGACGACCGCATTGACCTCGGGAAGCGTGATCCCGGCGGCCTCGCACTCCTTCAGGAAGCGGCGCTCGAGTTCCGAGCGGGTCAAGGCGACGCGGGGCTCGTGTCGCTCGAGCGCGGCTCGGAGACGCGCGGCTCCAGGCCGACCACGGCCGCAGACGGCTGCCACCTCGTCGACGACCAGCAGCCGGTGGTAGTCGGCCTGAGCGAGCGCCCGCCGCACCTCGTTGGTCGACGACGTGGCGGCGAGATCGAGCAACGTCCGCGGAATTGTGGTCACCGGAAGCCGGCGAGCGCGGGTGCCCTCTAGCGCCCGCGGATGGTGCACCCGGACGCCGTCAACGGAGCCGCACCTGCCGGGAGCGCTCACGTCGATAACGGCAGGCTCGCGGTCGACAACACCCCACCACCAGGCCGCCGCGTGGTGGCTGAGCAACGCCTCGGGGCCCGTGTGCAGCAACGCAGCGACTAGCCGCCCCTCAATCGGCACCGAAGAGTGACCGAGCGCGTAGACCCCGCGGTGGATCGTGTGCAGCCTGCCATTCCCACGCCACCGATCCGCGGTGTCGGCGCTCACCCCGCAATCGAGCAGCTGTTGGAGGCTCACCACGCCCCATTGCGCCGAAGCGACCGCCACCGCGCGAAGTGACGCGTTTCGACCGCGACAGGCGCGGTTAGAACGCGACAGTTCGCCGGGCATGCGTCCAGGGTGGCCGTCATCCTGTGACGGAACAAGACGCCGTTCTGCAACAAAACTGTGCAACCGGAAAGGAAGGCGGGGCCGTGAAGCTGATCAACGACTTCAAGACGTTCCTGTTTCGCGGCAACGTCGTCGACCTGGCGGTCGCGGTGGTGATCGGCACCGCGTTCACGGCCGTGGTCAAGGCGCTGGTCTCCGACCTGCTGACGCCGGTCATCGCGGTGATCTTCGGCAGCCCGAACTTCGGCAACCTCAAGTTCACGATCAACTCCAGCCAGTTCGCCTACGGCGACTTCCTGAACAACCTGTTCACGTTCATCACAGTCGCCGCGGCGATGTTCTTCCTGGTCGTCACCCCGATCAACTGGCTGATGTCACGGCGCGCGCAAGAGGACCCGGCGACCAAGCAGTGCCCCGAGTGCGACTCGGCGATCCCGCTCAAGGCTCGCCGCTGCCCGCAGTGCACCACGCGCCTTTCGGGCGGGCCGGACGCGCCGCCCCGCCCGGGAAGGGTCGGCGCGGCTTAGGAGTCGGACTCGGAAGGCTGGACCGAGATCACGCGGCCACGCCGGCCGCGGCTGAACTCGACCGTGCCCGCCGAGCGAGCGAAGATCGTGTCGTCCTTGCCGATCCCAACGCCGTCGCCGGGCTTGAAGCGCGTGCCGCGCTGGCGCACGATGATCTCGCCGCCGGTGACGGTCTGGCCCGCGAACACCTTCACGCCGAGCCGCTTGGCGTTGGAGTCGCGGCCGTTGCGCGATGAGCCCAGACCTTTCTTATGCGCCATTGTCGGCCTCCTCGGTCGCGGTTGACTTGCTCGCGGCAGTGGGCTTCGCAGCCGCCCGGCTCGACCGCGACGCCAGCTTGATCTGGGTCACCTCGATACGGGTGAGCGACTGGCGATGGCCCGTCCGGCGCTTGTAGCCGCGCTTGGGCTTGAACTTGACCACGCGCAGCTTCGGGCCGCGTTCGTGCGCCAGCACTTTGGCCTGCACCTGGACCTTCGACAGGTCGTCGCCGTCGACTACGTTCGAGCCGTCGACGAACAGCAGCGGCTGCAGCGACAGGGTGCCGTCCTCTTCTACCGGCAGCCGCTCGACGAGGAGCGACTGCCCCTCCTCGACTCGGTACTGCTTTCCACCTGTTTTGACGATCGCGTACATGGCTTGCAATGACTGAGGTTAGTCGGACGACGACGCAGCCGAGCCGGACTTGGTCCGAGCGCTCGAACGGCGTCGTCCGCCTCTGCGGCCACGACGCCGATTGCCTGATTCTAGGCCATCCTCGGAATCTTCGGAATCGGTCGCATCCTGAGCGATCGCGGGATCGGCGTCGACCAGCGACGCCACCGCCGCCGTGGCGCCGGCCTCCTCGATACGCACCAGGTGCTTCTCGCCCACGTACGGGCCGCCGCCGGTGATCGAGATCAGGTAGCCGTCGACCTTCGCGACGGCGTCGCCGGGGCTGTACATGTGCGGCTCGACGATCTCGACGTGGACTTCCTCGCCCTCGCGGAACGGAACCGCGCGCTCGAGCACCTCGTCGCGCTTACCCTCCAAAACAACAGCGAAGTGGTCAAGCGGCAATCCCTCGGATCCCTCGAAGCCGAAGTACTTGCCCGTGTCGTGCTCGATCTCGCGCAGCACGCGCGCCTCGTTGGCAGTGAACTCGGCGCTGACGCGGGGGTTCATCTGGATCAGGAGCGCCTCGGCCTTGGTCTGCTTGGCGAGGTCCTTCATGCGCCGCTCGAACTCGATCGCGATCGTCTCCTCGGACTTGATCACGCCAACGCCGTGGCACGTCGGGCACGGCCGGGTCATGATCTCGCGCACGCCATCGGTGACGTTCTGGCGCGTCATCTCGACCAGCCCCAGCGGCGAGATCTCGACCACGAACGTCTTCGTGCGGTCCTCGTCGAGCGACTTGCGCAGCGACTTGAGCACCGCGTCGCGGTTGCGAGCGCGGGCCATGTCGATGAAGTCGATAACGATGATCCCGCCGATGTCGCGCAAACGCAGCTGACGCACGACCTCCTCGGCGGCCTCGAGGTTGGTCTTGGTGATCGTGTCCTCGAGCCTCGCGCCCTTGCCGCGGCCGGTGAACGACCCGGAGTTGACGTCGATCACCGTCAGCGCCTCGGCGTAGTCGATCATCAGATAGCCGCCGCTGGGCAGATCGACCCGGCGCGAGAGGGTCGAGTCCAGGACCTCTTCCACCCCGAACGCCTCAAACAGCGGCGTCGGCTCTTCCCACAGCTCGACGTGGTCGACCAGCTCGGGGGCGGTACGCGAGAAGAACGACACCAGGCGGTGATGCTGCTTGGGGTCGTCCACGATCGCGCGCTCGAACGCCGAGCTGAAGATGTCGCGCACGACGCGCACGGACAGGTCCGCCTCCTGGAAGACCAGCGCCGGCGCCGGAGTCTCTTCCACCCGCTTCTGAAGCACCTCGTTGAGCTTGAACAGATACACCAGCTCGCGCTCGAGGTCGGCGCGCTTGGCGCCCTGCGCGGCGGTGCGGATGATCGCGCCGGCGCCCTTGAGGTCGAGCTTGGCGGCCTCCTTGCGCAGCCGGTCGCGCTCTGGATCGTCGAGCCGTCGCGAGACGCCGATGCCTTCGCCGTAGGGCGCGTACACCATGTAGCGCCCGGCGATCGTCAGATCCATCGACAGGCGCGCGCCCTTGGTCTTGAGCGGGTCCTTGACGACCTGCACCACGATCTCCTGCCCCGGCTTGAGCATGTCGGTGATCTGACGGCTGTCGCGTCCGCCGCCGCGTCCGCGGCGGGGCGCCTCGACACCCGGCAGCACGATCTCGTCGACGTGCAGAAAGCCGTTCTTCTCGAGCCCGATGTCGACGAACGCCGCCTCGAGCCCCGCCAACACGTTGTCCACGCGGCCCTTGTAGATGTTGCCGACGATCGAGCGAGCGCCGCGCCGCTCGAGGTAGAGCTCGGCCACGTGATAACCGGCCGCGGGGTTGGTGGTCTTGCGACGACGGCGAGTGGTGGTCGAGCCCGACTTGCGCGCAGGGACCGTGCCGGTCGCTTCCAGCAGCGCAACGCGGGTCTCCCCGCGGTCAACGCTGACCAGTACTTGCTTCTTCAATTGTTATTCAGTCCTTTGGAAAACTTGTGCCGCGCCGTTTGTTGGGCGGCGGCTTTACGAAACGAGCGCCCGGCTCTTTTCGGACGCAGCGACCCGAGCTTGAATGTGGATCGACTGCAAGAGGCCGAGGGCGATGAACGTCACGAGTACCGACGAGCCGCCGTAACTCATCAGCGGCAATGGCACTCCGGTGATCGGCATGATCCCGATGGTCATGCCCACATTCACGAAGACCTGGAACATCAACATCGCCAGTATGCCCCCGGCAATAAGGGTTCCGAACAGGTTCTTGGCCATCGTGAGAATTCGTAACGTTCGCCAGATCAATAACGCATATAGCGATAGCACGAGGGCTGCGCCGGCGAACCCGTAGGTCTCGCCGACTACCGCAAACACGAAGTCGGTCTGGTTTTCGGGAAGGAAATGCAGGTTTGTCTGGCTTGCATGAGCAACGCCCCGGCCCGTCTTCTCGCCGGAGCCGATCGCAATCAGCGATTCGAGGATGTTGTAAGTCTGGTTTCGGGGGTCATGTGAGGGATTGAGGAATCCCGTCAATCTCTGCACCTGATAGGGCTTCAAAACGTGCACCCCCATCGCGGGAGCGGCGACCAGCACGAACGTCACCGAGATCGCGAACAGCGCGACCAGCGCGGTCAGTTGCTTCCACGACGTGCCGGCGAAGAACAGGATCGCGAAGCCGACGGCGACGTAGACCATCCCGGTTCCGAGGTCCGGCTGCGGAATCACGATCAGCGCCGGAACCAGCGCCAGCAGCATGATCCTCGCCGTCGTGCGCCGCTCGTGCAGGCGCCTGGAAAGGTCCACTGCGAATGCCGCAAGCGATACGACGAGCAGGATCTTGCCGAACTCCGACGACTGGAACTGGAAGAACGGCAGCGGGATCCAGCGGTGGGCGCCGCGCACCAGCGGCGCCCCGTAGACGACGATGTTGAGCACGATCAACATGCCGTAGAACGGCCACTTGAACTTGCGAAGGCGCGTGTAGTCGGTGCTCGCCAGGGCCAGTGCGACGGCGAGGCCAATCGCCGCGTAGACGGCCTGGCGCTCGACGTAGAACAGCGGGTGGCCCGGGTTGGTGGTGCGCGTGGCGCCCTTGAGCGTGACCAGCGAGCAGGTGACCAGGCCCAGCGCCGCGATCAGCAGCAGCGGGTCGAACCGGAACATCGGCCGCGCACGGATCTCGGGCACCGGATCGGCGGTCTGAAAGCGGGTGACGGCGCTCACAGTGTCTTCGACGCTCCTGCCTTGAACGGGCCCATCTTGCCGGTGAACCACTGCGACAGGATCTGACGTGCCGCAGGGGCCGCGGCCGCCGCTCCGAATCCACCCTGCTCGACCGTCACGACGACCAGGATCGGCTTGCTCGTTGCCGTGTCGGGCACGTAGCAGGCATACCAGGACTGGTCGGCCTGGCCGTTTCGCTGGGCGGTACCGGTCTTGCCGTACACGGGCTCGGAGAAGTCGCCCATCACGTCGGCGGAGGTTCCGCCCGGCTGCGAGGCCGCCTCACGCAGGCCGGTCCGGATCGCGTCCAGATACTCGGGCGCGATGCTGATGTGGCGGGCCGCCGGCGGCTGGATCTTCTGCAGGACGGTCCCGTCGGGCGTGTCGACCTCCAGGCCGATGTGCGGGCGCACGACCGTGCCGCCGTTGGCGATCGCCGAGTACGCAACCGCGAGCTGCAGCGGAGTCACCTGCACGTCGCCCTGGCCGACAGCGAGGTTGACGTTGTCGCCGACCGACCAGGGGCGGCCGTCCGCGATCCCGCAGCTGGGGACGTGATGCTTGCGCTCGCAGCGCAGCTCCTCGCGGTCCACCCTGGCGCGCCAGCGCGGCGACGGCAGGTTCCCCGAGGTCTCGCCGCCGAGGTCGATCCCGGTCTTCTGCCCAATCCCGTACAGCCGGGCCCAATGCTGCAGGGCGCCGCCGTTGGGGTGCGTGTCCGGATTGGCGTTGGTCAGGGCGCCCAGGTTGTAGAAGAACACGTCTGAGGACACCTTGATCGCCTCGGTCAGGTTGAGCACCCCGTAGGAGGCGTTGCCCGCGTTGTGGCGGCACTGCGTGTCGATGCAGTACTGACCGGTGTCGTCGTACACGGAGCCGACGCTCCACGCGCCGCTCTCGAGCGCCGCCGTCGCCGTGATCGGCTTGAACGTAGATCCCGTCGGATAGGCGCTCATGATCGCCCGGTTGATCAGCGGGAAGTTGCTGGAGGCGTTGTTGAGCTGCTTGTAGGTCGAGGCGGGCACGCCGGCGGGATTGGCGAAGATGTTGGGGTTGAACGTCGGCAGCGACCCCATCGCGTAGACCTCGCCGTTGTCGGGGTCCATCGCGACGAACGCCCCGGCCTGAGCCGGCGGGTTTGCGTTGATCGCGTTCTGCACGGCGAGCTGGCCGGCGCGCTGGAGGCTGACGTCCAGCGACAGCTTCAGCGAGTGGCCCGGCAGCGGCTTTCTCGACGACAGGTCGCCGGTGAAGTGACCGAGAGCGTCGACCTGGACCCGTTCGGCCCCGTCCTGGCCGCGCAGGTAGCGGTCGTAGTACCACTCGAGCCCGGACTGGCCGACGACCGCGTTCGGCGAAACGCCGCGGTAACGAGCTTCGTGCACCTCCACTGGAGTGATCCGCCCCACCGTCCCGAACAACTGCGCGGCGAGCGTTCTCAGCGGGTAGCGGCGCAGCCACACCGTCTGCACGCTGACTCCGGGGAACTGCTGCTGGCGCTCGGCGAGGTAGTACTGCACGTCCTTGGACACGTCGGTCTTGATCGTCACATCCTGGTAGGAGAGCTGCGCGTAGCCCTGCGCCACGGCACAAGCGATCGGCGACAGCCGCCGAACCCCGTACCCGTCGATCGGGCACTTCTGACGCTTGGTCGGCATCCCGAGGACGTGGGCCAGCCGGTTGTAGAGAACTGTGTCGCGACGCGGCGGGTGGCCCATCAACATCGGCTGCAGCGGCACTGGCAGGTCAGCCGGCGAAATCTCCACGGCAATCGCCGGCTTGGAGTCGACCAGCACGTTGCCGCTGCGATCGACAATCTCCCCGCGCGGCGCCGCGACGTCGATCGTGCGCGACGGGTTGCCCCTCGCCTGGGCCAGGTACTGATCCCCCGACAGGACCTGCAGGAACCACAACCGGAAGAACACGATCGCGAACAACGCCAGCGCGACGCTCGCGGCGACCGCCACCCGCAGCGCGAGCTGCGGGGTGAGCGGGGGACGACGGTCTTCGGGGTTCGGGTTCATCGCGTCGAGGAGCGTGGGATCGGTCCGAGCCGCTCAGACGGTCTGGAGAGCGGGCTGAGCCCGCCGGTCGTATAGGCGCGGCGCCTGCGGCGGCGCGGGTCGTCGGGCAGGGTGGGCCGGATCAGCCGCCGAACGATCGTGAACACCGGCAGCGCGATCAGGCTGTTGACCAGCACCGTGATGAAGATCTGCTGGAACAGCAACAGGCTGACCGGGGCGTTGACGCCGAGCAGGAACTGGATCAGCGCCATCCCGACCCCGGCAAATGCGGTCGCCGCCGCTCCCATCGCCAGCGGCACCAGCCCGTGGGCGGGGTCTCGCAGCTCGCGCAGGCGCCCCGACCAGTAGCCGATCGCGATGTACAACAGCGAGGTCACCCCGAGCGTCTGCACCAGCACGATGTCGACGAGCAGCCCGATCCCGAAGCCGGTGATCGCGCCTGCCATCGAGCCCGCGAGCAGCCCCACCGACATCACCACCAGCGGCCCGACGTCGGCGCTGACCCCGAAGATCGAGATCTGCGAGATCGCAGCCTGCTGGATCACCACGGTGGCGAACGCGAGCACGGCGAGGCGCAGAATCAGGCGCAGGTTCACGGCAGCTGCGCGCGTTCCGTGCCGCCGTGGGGCTTGGTGAGGATCTGCACGGCGTCGAGGTGGCGCAGGTCGACGGCCGGGGTCACCTCGACCTGGCCGTCGTTGAGAAGGTCTGACTCGCTGGCGTTCGACACCTGGCCGATCGGGATCCCCGGCGGATACAGCGACTGCAGCGGGCCGGCCTTGAAGCCGGCCGTGACGACCTGCTGGCCGACCGCCTCGTGGAACGGACCGGACTGCGGCAGGTCCTGCACCAGCAGCTGGTTGGGGTCGCCGACGGCGGGCACGAGCACGCCGGTATCGCCTCCCGCGTCCTGGATCTGGGCCGCGACCGCCATCGAGTGGTCGGTGATCAGTGTGACCACCGAGACGGTCGGATCGACGGTCGAGATCCTGCCGACCAGGCCCCCGTCACCGATCACAGGGTCGTTGACGTGAACGCCGTCGTCAGAGCCCTTGTCGACCTCGATCGTGGCGTACCACAGGGTCGGGCTGCGGCTGATCACGTGCGCCGCGACCTGGTGGTAGGACTCGATCCCCAGCGAGTTGTCCAGGCCGACCAGCTTTGTGAGCTGGCGGTTTTGCAGCTCCGCGGCCTGGGCGCGGGCAAGCTGGGCCCGCAGCGTGTTGACCTGTCGCTGCAGCTGGTCGGATCTGGACTTGGCGTTGAGCGTGTCCGAGAACCATCCGGCAACGTCTCGCACCGGCTTGAGCGCCTTGCTGGCGCCCTCCTGCACGGGCGAGAGGACCTCGACGACCCCGCGCTGCACGGTGTGCAGCGGACTACTCGACGACTCGCCGAAGTAGGCGGTCAGCAGTATCAGGGAAACGCCGACGAGCAGCCCGAGTACTGCTCGTCGCCGGCGAACTTGCTTGTCATGCACGTGATGCGTGTCTCCAAGAGATTGCTCCGCGCCACCTCGGTCCTAGGTCCGGAAACCTATTGCCGGCGACGCCGGTTGCGTGAATTCTTGCTCGATCGGTGGATTGCTTCGAACTCCTCCAACGACCTCCCCGAGCCCACCGCCACGCAGGTGAGCGGTGACTCGGCCAGGTGCGCGGGCATCTGCGTCTCGTGACGCAGTCGCTCCTCGAGCCCCTGTAGCAGCGACCCACCTCCTGCCAGCATGATGCCACGATCCATGATGTCGGAGGCGAGCTCGGGCGGCGTGCGGTCGAGCGTCTCCTTGACCGCGTCGATGATCTGCGAGACCGGCTCTTCGAGCGCACCGCGGATCTCCTCGCTGGTCAACACGACCGTCTTGGGCAGTCCGGACACCATGTCGCGGCCCCGGATCTCCGCCTGTACTTCCTCCCCCATGGGGAACGCCGAACCGATCTCCAGCTTGACCTCCTCGGCCGTCTGCTGGCCGATCAGCAGCTTGTACTCGCGCTTGACGTAGCTGATGATCGCCTCGTCGAGCTCGTCGCCGCCGACCCGGATCGACTGTGAGACGACGATCCCGCCCAGCGAGATCACTGCGACCTCGCTGGTGCCGCCGCCGATGTCGACGACCATCGAGCCGGTCGGCTCACCCACGGGCAAGCCCGCCCCGATCGCCGCGGCCATCGGCTCCTCGATCAGGTAGGCCTGGCGTGCTCCGGCCGACAGGCATGCCTCCTCGACCGCGCGCTTCTCGACGCCGGTCACCCCACTGGGCACGCAGACGACGACGCGCGGGTGCGCCCAGCGGTTCTGGTGAACCTTCTGGATGAAGTGCCGAAGCATTTCCTCGGTCACCTCGAAGTCGGCGATCACGCCGTCCTTCAGGGGCCGGATCGCCGAGATCGTCCCCGGCGTGCGCCCGAGCATCCGCTTGGCCTCGATCCCCACGGCGTGGACCTCCCCGGTCCGCGAGTCGACCGCCACCACGCTGGGCTCAGACAACACGATCCCGCGTCCACGCACGTAGACGAGCGTGTTCGCGGTGCCGAGGTCGACCGCCATGTCGCGGCCCCCAAAGCCGGTCAGATATCCGAAGAAACCCATAGAAAGAAGGTCATCCTGTACCGCCGGCGCCGTCGGCGCCGGGCAAAGCTCCGCATCCGCGGAGCGGGTGAGAACTGTCAGGCGAAGTCACGAGATGTGCGAGGCAGGGCAAGCGGCGGGCGATGCGACGCGTGTTGGACCCCACGCCCAGGCTGCCAGCACCGTCCGAGCGATGAGTGTAGCCGAAGGGCCACGGCCCGTGACTTCGCGCGAGCCTCTTTACGGAGCCGAAATGTGCTGGAAAACCCGCATACGTAAAGGCATTTGCGGCACCGCCCCGCGAAACCCCCGAGGCAGCACGCAACGAGGCTTTCACGACGGCCCGCCGGCTGGCAGCAGCCAGGGCGCCAGGTCGAGCAGCGTGGGTACCGGCAGGCCGACGACGTTGGTGTAATCGCCCTCGATCGCCGCCACCAGCGCCGCGCCTCGCCCTTGAATGGCGTACCCGCCGGCCCGATCGCGCCATTCGCCGCTGGCCAGATACCAGCCGATCAGCGCATCGTCCAGGGCACGGAACTGGACGGTGGTCGTGGCCGCCGCGGTTCGGGTCCGGGCGCCGGCGATCACGCAGACCCCGCTGATCACCGTGTGGCGGCGTCCCTGCAACGCCTGCAACGTCTCGATCGCCTGCGTCTGGTCGGCGGGCTTCCCCCAGATCTGCGAGCCGATGCTGACGATCGTGTCGACCCCGAGGACCGGCTGCTCGCTGTCCGGGGTCGCAGCGGCCGCGGCCTTACGGTATGCGTTCTCGATCGCGACCTCGTGCGGCGGGCCCGTCTCGAGCTCCTCCACATCGGGGATTCGCACCTCGAACTGCACCCCCAGCTGCTCGAGGATCGCCCGGCGTTGAGGCGAGCGCGACGCCAGAATCAGCGTCGCCATCCCGGCCGGCCTCAGGCGAGCTCGGGGAAGAAGAGATCGACCTCGCGGCCCGCGGACTCCGGCGAGTCAGAGCCGTGAACCATGTTCTGGCCGACCTCGATCGCGAAGTCGCCGCGGATCGACCCAGGCGAGGCCTTGAGCGGGTCGGTGGCGCCGATCACCTGGCGCGCAGCCTCGACCGCGCGGTCGCCCTCGAGCACCATCGCGACCAGCGGGCCGGACGTGATGAACGACACCAGCTCACCGAAGAACGGCTTCTCCGCGTGCTCGGCGTAATGGCGCTCGGCCAGATCGGTCGTCATCGTCATCTGCTTGAGCGCCGCGAGCCGCAACCCCTTGCGCTCGAACCGCGCGATGATCTCGCCGCTGAGGTTGCGCGCGAAGGCGTCCGGCTTGACGAGGATCAGCGTTCGCTCCATGTGGGGCAATTCTCCCTTCGGGTGTCAGCAGCGATCAGCTACCCGACGGGGTGCTCGTCTCGCCGGCGGTACCCGCGACCGGATACTCGGACGGGGCGTCGCGGCGACGTCGGGCGCGGCGAGGCGCGGCGGTGATCGTGCCGACCTCGGTCTCGCAGAACGGGCAGATCTTCCAGGCCGGGTCCAGCGGCTTGCCGCATGCCTTACAGGGGTCTTTGAGCTTGCGCAGGCAGTTCGGGCAGCGCAGGAAGTCCTTCTCGACCTCGTAGTCGCAGTGCGGGCACAGGTGGTAGCCCAGCTCGGCCAGCCGCGCCTCGGCGGCCTGCATCTCGAGCTCGCGCTCGCGCACGTCGTCGAGGTACTCGGGTGGCCGGACGATCATGTAGACGATCGTCCCCACGAACGGGAACAGCGACGCGGCGGTGGCGCAACCCACGAGCAGCGGGTCCGCGATCCGGCGCCGAGCGTCGGCGTAGGTCCAGTAGACCAGCGCCAGCCACATCACCACCAGGAACAGGATCACCAGGTCGACGACCAGGCTGATCGTGTTGTTCTTGATCCCGAAAGCGCCCAGTTCTAAGAGCATTTAAGGACGCGAGTGTAGTGGTAGGACTGGTCGAACCGTCGCAGCGGGCGGTGAAGCGTTGATTAGGAACGATACGCGTTGCATGGGCGGAGAGGTCCCAGAGCGGTTTCGACGATTCACAAAAACAACCTTCCGAACAGGTAGCCGATCCCGAAGAACACGAGAATCACGACCGCGACGCTCAGCGCCACGAGCCCGATCATCATCAGGAAGCTCGGCTGGTCGTTGGGATCGTTCACAGCGTCGATGCGCGGCCACGCCCGGCGGGTGCGACCAGGTCGGCGACCAGGTAGATGGATCCCGTCGCCAGCACGACGCCGTCGGCGCCCGCGAGCTCACGGGCTCGCTGGACCGCCGCCTTGGGGTCGCGGACGGTCTCCGCCGGCGGACCGTGAAGCTGGCGTGCGAGGGACTGGAGCGTAGGCGGCGGCAGGGCTCGGGGATTGTGGCTACTGGTGAAGACCAGCGCGTGGCAATGTCGCATCAGCGACGCAAGCATCCCGGCGGCGTCCTTGTCGTCGAGGATCGATACGACCGCCACCACGTTCTCGCGTCCGGCGACGATCTCAGGCAGGGACTCCGCCAACGCTGCCATGCCCTCCGGGTTGTGCGCGCCGTCAAGGAGGGTGAGGGGCTGTTCGCCGACGATCTGAAGGCGTCCGGGCACCCGGATCTCCGCCGCCGCGGCGGCCACCGCGCGCTCGTCGAGCTCGCCCAGATAGGCCTCCGCCGCCACCTTGGCAAGCGCGAAGTTGCGCCGCTGAAACGCGCCCGGGGCACCGACCGCGACGCCCGGATCGCTGCCGGCCTGTACGAGCGTGGCGCCACGCTGGGCGGCGACCTCTCGCGCCACGGCCAGGGCGTCCGGATGCAGCCGGTCGCCGAGCACCAGCGTCCCGTCGGGCGTCACCACGTCGAGCTTCTCGCGGGCGATGTCGGTGATTGTCGGCCCCAGCCACCGGGTGTGCTCGAGTCCGACGCTCGTCAGCACCTGTACCGCGGACGGGATCACGTTGGTGGCGTCATACCGTCCGCCCAGCCCGGCCTCGATCACCGCGACCTCAACACCGCGATCCGCCAGCTCCCAGTAGGCGGCGGCGGTGAGCGCCTCGAACTGGGTCACCCGGTCGTCGGACCCCAGCGACCGATCCACCAGCTGCGCGGCGTGCGCGGCCCGCTGCACGGCGGCGGCGAACGCTGCCGGCTCGAGGTCCTCGTCGTCAATCCGGATGCGCTCACCAAACGAAACCAGGTGCGGGGACAGGTACGCGCCGGTGCGCAGCCCGTGGCGCCTGAGGATCGCGGCGATCATCCGCACCGTCGAAGACTTGCCGTTGGTCCCGACGACGTGGATCGACGCAAACTGCCGCTGCGGATGTCCCAGCGCGGTCATCAGCCGCTGCATGCGGTCCAGTCCGAACCGCATCCCGAACAGCTCGAGCGACAGCAGGTAGCGCTCTGCATCCTCGGGCGTCATAGCGCCTCCAGCTCCTCGCGCAGTCTGGTCAGCTTGTCGCGCTCGGCGTCGACGACATCCTTCGGTGCCTTGGACACGAAACCGTCATTTGACAGCTTGCGCTCGGCGCGTTGGATCTCGGCTTCGAGCTGCCCGCGCCGGGCCGCGAGCTTGCGGCCCGCGGCCTCGAGGTCGAGCTCATCGGTGCCGAAGATCTCGACCGCGCCGCCCGGGATCGGCACCGACGCAACCGGCAGCTCGCCGTCATCGGGCTCGGCGAATGCCACGCGTGCGAGCCGCTGGAGGTGGTCGGCCGTGTCCTCGTAGCCGTCGCTGACGGTGAGCCGGGCCGAGAGCGTGGCCCCTGGTCGTACGCCGGCCTGGTCACGCCACGCGCGCAGCGCCTGCACCGCCTCGATCAGTCGCGCGAGCGTCGCCTCGGCGGCGGCGTCGGTCGCCGCCCTTCCCGCGTCCGGGATGCCCGCCGCGAGCAGGCCGTCGACACCGGGGACGTAGCTGTAGATCTCCTCGGTGACGAACGGGATGATCGGATGCGCCAGCGCGAGCGTTTGGGTCAGCACGTGCAGCAGCGTGCCCGCCAGCTCGGGCTCGCCGGCGCGAAGCCGCGGCTTGACGAGCTCGAGGTACCAGTCGCACAGTTCGCCGTAGACGAAGTCGTACAGCCCAAGCGCCGCGTGTGAGAAATCGAAGCGCTCGATTCGCGCCGACGTGTCGGCCTTGGCGCGCTGCAGCCGCGACAGGATCCACCGGTCTTCCACGGTGCGCGGAGTGATCGCGGCGCGCGCGTCCTTCCCGACGCCCAGCAGGATCAGGCGCGACGCATTCCACAGCTTGTTGGTCAGCTGCTGGGCCTGGGCGAGCTTGTCCTCTGAGAACTTGACGTCCTGCGCGGACGACATCGCGAGCAGTCCCCAGCGCACCGCGTCGGCGCCGTAGGCGGGGAAATCACCAGCGGGCCGTCCACCCTGTGCGAACACCGGCGGGCGCGGGCCGCCCTCGATCAGGTCCATCGGGTCGATCCCGGTCCCGAGTGACTTGGACATGCGCCTGCCGTCGGGCGCTTGGATGATCGAGTGGACGTATACGTCCGTGAACGGGATCTGGCCGGTGAACTCGATCCCGAGCATGATCATCCGCGCGACCCACAGGAAGATGATGTCGCGCGCGGTGACGAGCACATCGGTGGGATAGAAGGCCTGCAAAGCCGGCGTTTTCTCGGGCCAGCCGAGCGCCGCGAACGGGAACAGGCCCGAGCTGAACCAGGTGTCGAGCACATCGGGGTCGCGCGTCCAGCCCTCGCCCACGGGCGGCTCGGTCCCGACGTAGCGCTCCTGGGCGCGATACCAGACGGGGATCTGATGCCCCCACCACAGCTGGCGCGAGATCGTCCATGGGCGGATGTTCTCCATCCAGTTGAGGTAGACGCGCTTGTAGTTCTCGGGCCATAGCCGGACCTGGCCGCTGTTGACGACGTCGATCGCGGGCTTGACGAGCTCGTCCATCTTCATGAACCACTGCAGCGAGATCAGCGGCTCGATCCGCTCGCCCGAGCGCTGCGAGTAGGGGACCTCGTGCACGTACTCCTCGGTTCGGTTGATCAGCCCCTGCTCGCGCAGCTCGGCCACGACCGCATCGCGGCATTCCAGGGCCGTCATGCCCACGAATCGCTCCGGCGCCGGGTCGATCATCCGCCCGTCCTCGCCGATCACGCTGATCTGCGGGAGGCCGTGGCGCTGCCCAATGTCGAAGTCGGCGGGGTCGTGTCCCGGCGTGATCTTCAGCGCGCCCGTGCCGAAGTCGGCCTTGACGTACTCGTCGGCGATGATCTTGAGCTTGCGGCCGACCAGCGGCAGGACGGCCTTCTCGCCGACCAGCCGGCGGTACCGGTCGTCATCGGGATGCACGGCAATCGCGACGTCCGCGAGCATCGTCTCGGGGCGAACCGTCGCGATCGTGACCGATCCGGACCCCGTGACCAGCGGGTAGTCGATGTAGTACAGCGTGTCGGTGACCTCGCGCTGCTCGACCTCGAGATCGGAGATCGCCGAGCCCATTCCGGGGTCCCAGTTGACCAGGTAGCGGTCGCGGTAGACGTACCCCTTCTCGTACAGCGCGACGAACACGTCCTGGACGGCGCGGGCATAGCGGTCGTCCAGCGTGAAGCGTTCGTCCTCGTAGTCAAGCGAGGCGCCGAGACGCTTGAGCTGCTCGATGATCTGGCCGCCGTACTCCCCGCGCCACTCCCAGACGCGCTCCACGAACGCCTCGCGGCCGAGCTGATCGCGGCTCGTGCCCTCGCGCACCAGCGCGCGTTCCACCTGGATCTGGGTGCCGATGCCGGCGTGATCGGTGCCCAGGATCCACTTGGCGCGCACGCCCCGCATGCGCTGCGTGCGGATCAGGCAATCCTGGATCGAGTTGTTAAGCGCGTGGCCCATGTGGAGCACGCCGGTGACGTTGGGCAAGGGGATCGCGATCGAGTAGTTCTCGCTCGGGTCGCCGACCGGCTCGGGATGGAACAGGCCCGAATCCAGCCAGCGCTGGGCGATCCGTGGCTCAACCTCGGACGGGTCGTAGCGGGTCTTGGCCTCTAGCTCGGAGCGATCAGACATGCCGAATCGCAGTCTAGGCATCGACCGGAGCACTAGGGTGACGGCCGTGCTCGGCGGTTGGCCACGGCTGATTCGGTACGCACCGCAGCTGCGCGTATTGCCCGCGCGGGTGGCGCTGTTTCACCTGCGCGCGCGGATCGCGGCGTTGCGGGCCGGGGACGAGTTCAGCCTGGCCTCGGCGACCCGGGCTGCCGACGTGGCCATCCTGCTGAAGCTGGGCAAGGGCCGGCATCGCGTCGTCGAGCTCGGTACCGCCACCGCCTGGACGGCGCTGTCGCTGGTCTTAGACGACCCCAACCGGACCGTGATCACCTACGACCCGATCGACCGCCCCGAGCGCGACCGCTACCTGCGCCTGGTCAGCCGTCGTGATCGCGACCGCGTGATCTTCGTCACCGCCCCGGGCGCCGATGGACCTCGGGGCACCGAACTCGTGGACCTCCTTTACATCGACAGCACCCATGATCGCGAGGGGACGATCCACGAGATCCGGGCGTGGCGACCGGTGCTCGGGCCGGACGCGATCGTGGTGCTCGACGACTACGCGCATCCGGGCTTCCCCGGGGTCAGGGAGGCGGTGCAGGAGCTGAACCTCGCCGGCGAGCAGCGCGGGACGATGTTCGTACATCGGATCATGTAGCCGGGCCGCATGCGGCCCCCGGCTC
>DASSGR010000006.1:0-23798 GCA_035693425.1 Solirubrobacteraceae bacterium | reverse complement strand
ACATCAGCTGCAACGCGCCTGACGCTGGATACGAAGGTCGAGTCGGCTTGATCGCGATCCAGAAGACTCAGGCCGAAGATCACGCTCAACTGGGCAGCGGCCATCACCTCGGGGGTCGCATCCGAGTACTCACGATCGATGAGCACCAGCACGTCCTTCATCAAGCTGTAGTGACTCATCGCCCGGCCCGCCTGGTCGGGACGTGCAGGGGCGGTAGGGGGATGCCGGCGATCCGGGGCGGTCCTACCGGCTTGCGCCGGCGCGGCAATTTGCAGACAGTGGACCTACCTGCAGGGCATCGATAGCAGCGAGATCATCAGCACCGTCCATGGGCGACCATCGCCGATGATCTCGGCCACTGCCGGCTTAGAGATGATGCGATAGATCCAACGCGGTCGGGTCGGCGCGGCCCACGCCAGCCGGCCCGACGGCATACTCGCGGCTGGCGACGAGCAGGTGCGTCGCGACGCGCGGTGTCGAGACCCGCATTCGTGCTCGCGCGAGCAGGGACGGCCAGCACGTGTTCGTGGCTGTGTGTGTCCGCGACCAGCAGCGCGCGACCGCAGCTCGGCGGCGATCGTAGTGGTCGCTTTGCACCGCAGGCGATACTGCTTCCGCCGACGCCGCGACTGCTCAGACGGATCGCGTCTCCCGCACCGATGACTTCGCGCGCGCTGCGCGGTCCTTTCATCGAAGGCAGACAACGAATCCGGGAGGACTACACATGGCACAACCTGTGGTGCACTTCGAGATCATCGGGAACGACCCGCAGAGCCTCCGCGACTACTACACCGGTCTCTTCGGGTGGGAGTTCGACACGCCCTCACCGGTGGCCGAAGAGGTGTCAGAACCAGGGAGCTACGGTTTCTTGGACCTCGTCACCTCTGAAGATGGGACAGGCATCCGCGGCGGGGTCGGGGGCGGACCGAGCTACAAGAGCCATGCCGTGTTCTACGTTGGCGTCCCGAATGTCGAGGCCGCATTGGAGCAGGCGGAGAAGCTCGGAGGCGCTCGGGTCATGGGTCCAGCGACCTCACCGAGTGGTCTTGTCGTCGGTCACTTCGCGGACCCGGAGGGCATCCTGATCGGTGTCGCTGGCGTCGCATGAGTGCTGGTTCTGTGACCGATCTTGTCCGGGAGCATTCGCATGCCACAGCAGTGTGGACGTCGCCAGTGTGACTGCGTCGGACCCACAGGAGTAGCCCGTCCCGAGCCCGACGCTGGCGATTTCCGCGACGCTGATTGCACGCGGACAACCATGGTTAGCGTCCGCGCTGTACCTGCATGGGCGTGCAAGGCACGTCGCCCGATCGGCGAGGGTGGGATGCGTTCGTGTTGGCTAGCTCAATGCTGGTGCTTGGCGGGCTGTCGCGGAGCCGCGAAGCTGCAGTCTGGTTCGTCGTTTGGTCCAGAGGCGGTCGGCGAGCGCCCAGCCGCCGTAGGCAAGCGCGCCGACGGTGCCGGTTGCGGTCAGGAGTACGCCGGCGGCGCTGACGCCGGCTACGCCGGTGGACCCGAGGATCAGGACCATCGCGCCGGTGCCGACGCCGGGGCCGACAGGCAGCACACCGAGTGCCGCGACGGCGATCAGTACGGCGGTCGCGTCGAACACGGAGGCGTGGGTGCCGCTGGCGTGCAGCATCAGCCAGTTGCGCGCGATCTGCCCGCAGACGGCGAGCACGACGAAGATCGCGACGCGTGTGCGGGCGCACGGTTCGCTTAGCGCAGCGAGACCCTTCCACCATCCGCTTGAGTGGCGCCGGGCCAGCCGCGCCAGCCCGGCGACGACGGCGAGCACCGCGCAGAACGCGAGGAGCGGTGTCCACCATGGCAAATCCAGGGGGGCGACGAGCGTGAATGAGAACAGGGTTGCGAGCGCGACTTCCATTAGCACGATCGGTATCTCTGTGGCCGCGATGACGACAGCCTTGGGGGTCTCCCGGGGCGCGGTACGGCGAAGCGAAGCGATCCGCAGCGCGAAGCCCAGCTCGCCGTTGACAATGTTGCCGAGGTAGCCGACGCCGGCCGCGCGATATAGGCGCCGGCGATCGACGGTGCCGCCGGCGGCGTTCACGCAGACGTTCCATGCCTCGGTGCGGGACGTTAGCGACGCCACCTGTAGCGCCGCCGCGGCTGCCAACGCCCACCACGGCGCGGCGGCGGCGGCGCTGGCGAACTGTCCCCACCGGCCGGCCAGAACTATCGCCAGCACGCCGACCGCGAGCAGCGTGCCGACCGCGGTCAGCCCAGTGCGCCGGCGAGCGGCCAGCGCTCCTAGACGCTGCCCCGCCCTCACCACGAAGTGTTTTGATCCGCACGGCGACGGCTGTTCGGCGACATCCTTGTGGGCCGCGATCGGAGCGGACATCAAGTCTGGCTTTCGGAACGGACGCAGGGGGCCCGCGGCGGGCGGGCCGAGGCGCCGAATGTGCTTCGCGTCCGGGACTGCACGCGCCCCCCCCAACGTCGGGTCGCGGACCGCGGCCGCGTTCCCGTTCAAACGCGCCGTCCCACGAATCGGTCTGCCGGCCGACGATCCCAGCGGCTCAGCCGGTGACTTGAGAACCATGGGAACCTCCTTGCGCCTCCGGCACTGCCCCGACCGGGGCGTCCCGAGCGACGATCGTCGAGAACGGCTCTCTAAAGCTGGGGACGAAGCTGTCCGTGAGGTCGCCGTGGGCGGCTAACCAACGATGGGCCTACGCGAAGCGGATTCGCAGAAGCGGCGAGTGACCTTGTGGCTCGAGTCTACGCCCCGTCGGCGCGAATACAAGGCGGAACGCTTGTGGCGAACCCGCCAATGCTGGCAAGATTGCAATAATCCGCACAAGCGAGTAGAGTTGCTCGCGGACGGTCGCTGACCAAGCCGACCAGCCGTCGCTGCAGCTGACATTTTGCCGTCGCTGCGACTCGCCGATTCGATTGACCTCCGCCCGAGCGGATCCCTTCGTTCTTGGGGCGCGCGCTCCGACCGAGCCTTGCTCGGCCGGTTGAATACCCACAGGAGGTTCCTCCCATGTTTAGAGCCCGGACTGCAGGACCGGCGTCCACAGTCGATCGGCCGGTCGGGATGTCGCCCCGACGGCGTCGCGGCGCCCATGGATTGGCGGTGGGCGCGGGTTTGCTGGCGCGCGTGGTTCACCTGGTCGTCAGCGTCGTCGTGTTGATCATCGTCGCTCGAATTGTGCTGGTGCTGCTGAAGGCCAATCCGACCAACAGCATCGTCTCGCAGGTCCACGACGCTGGGCTCGCTGGCTCGTGGGCCCGTTCGACGGCATCTTCAGCTTCGACAACGCGCGCGTCGCGATCGCCGTCAACTGGGGCATCGCCGCGGTCGTCTACCTGATCGTGGGCGGACTGATCGCCCGGCTGATCGGCCGCCCCAACCGTTAGCCCCCTCGGGCACTCCTCACCAAATCAGGAGAGTTGATGAGCAACCAAGAAAATCGATAAGGCCAAAGGTCGCGTCAAGGAAGCCGCCGGCGCGCTGACCTAAGCAATAGAAGGCCGGCGTGCGTGCATCAGACCCACCGAGGCTTAGGAGTTGACCATGCTCACGATCCTTCTCATCATCGTCCTGACCCTCCTGCTGATTGGCGGCCCACTCGGCTACAACCGCCGCGGACGCCGCGGCGTGTAGAGCGAGAATTCGACCGATCGCTGATCGCCCGCTTCGTGAACGGAACCCCGTGGCGGCTAGAAGCGCATCTAGGTCGCACGCATCGACTCCTCAAGGGGCTTCCCTGGCTCTCGTGGGAAGGGAGGCCACTCCGGGAGGGTCATCAGCGGGCCGGGGACGTGGCTTTCTGCGCCGTCACCGGCGGGCGGTCACAGCGGTGGTCGGTGTCGCTGCGATTGTCGGTCTTGTCCATTTCGTCGTCCCGCAGCTGAGCGCACTCGGCCCAACTCTGCACAGGCTGCGCTCGGGGGATCCGAAATGGCTCGGGTTCGGCGTCGTCCTCGAGGCCCTGTCCCTCGGCGCGTACGTCGCGCTGTTTCGCACGGTCTTCTCGTGCGACGGCGTGCGGATCGGGTGGAACGCCAGCTATCAGATAACGATGGCGGGAGTCGTGGCGACGAAGCTGTTCGCGGCCGCGGGCGCCGGTGGCGTGGCACTGACGGTCTGGGCGCTGCGCGCCTCGGGGCTCAGCGCGCGCAGCGTCGCGCGACGAGTCCTGACCTTCGAATTCTTCCTCTATGGGGTCTACGCGGGCACGCTCGTAGTCGTCGGCGTCGGTTTGCGCAGCGGGCTGTTCGCCGGGCGCGCACCATGGACGCTGACGATCGCTCCCGCGATCGTTGGGGCCACCGTCATCGCGATAGTGCTCTCCATGCGCGCGCTGCCCGCCGACTTCGAGCGTCGCATGCAACCGCTCGCGGGCGCGCGGCGCGCCCGGCGTCTGCTGGCGCGGCTGGCCAGCGCTCCCTGGGCCGTTCACGACGCGCTCGGCATCGCATGCGCGCTGATCAGGCAGCGCAAGCTATGGCTGATCGGGGCGATCGCCTACTGGGGGTTCGACATTGCGACGCTCTGGGCGTGTTTTCACGCGTTCGGCTCGCCCCCTCCGGTCGCGGTGATCGTGATGGCCTACTTCGTCGGAGCGCTCGCCAACGCACTACCCCTGCCGGGCGGCCTCGGCGGCGTCGAGGCCGGCATGGTCGGCGTGTACCTTGCCTTCGGCACGCACGCCAGCCTCGCGATCCTGGCGGTCCTGTCCTACCGCCTCATCTCCTTCTGGCTGCCGACGCTCCCGGGCGCAGCCGCCTACCTCCAGCTGCGTCACACCGTCGGCGTCTGGAGGCACGAAACGACACGGCGCAAGCCAACACCCAGCCCAGCCGCTGGAGAGCTCACATAGCCCGGCCGGGGCTCGTAGAGCCTGCTTTAAGATGGGTGATGGCCAGACGGTAAGGAAGGAAGAGAGGCTTCGATGATGACCGAGGACCAGCAGGCTGACCATTACAACGTCGCCGAGTGGCACGGCAAGATGCTGATCGATCGCGATGGCGAGAAGATCGGCAAGTTGCAGGACGTGTACGTCGACGTTGAGAACGATCAGCCGCAGTTCGCCACCGTCAAGGAGGGCTTCATCGGCCGCCACCTGACTTTTGTGCCGCTGGGTGGGATCACGGTGGGTCCCGATGATCTGCAGGTAGCGGTTACCAAGGCGCAGGTCGAGACCGCGCCTAACATCGAGCAGCACGGCGAGGAGCTCTCCCAGGCCGACGAGTCGGCGCTTTATCACCACTTCGAGCTCAACTACACCCCACCCGACACCGAGAGCGGACGTCGGCTCGCCCGCCGCTGACTGTCACCGCGGCGGGAGCCCGCCCACCGCGCCCCAGAGGCCGAAACCTCATGTCCACCAGACATTTGGACGATGTGCGAGCTCAGGCTCAGTACGCGCGTCAGCGTTACGGCTAGTACAAAGCCAGGGCCTATGGACAACGGGCGATCAGCGCGGCACGTATGCGCGAGCTCGAACGAGCCTGCGAGGGGGCAGATGCACGTCTTGCGCCGCTGAGGCTGAGGAGGGGCGCGCTCGCGGGACCGGGGGGTGCGCCGCCTGGTCTGAGCTGATGCCCCACCGCGCGGCGCATGCGCCAACGCAACCGTGCTACCGCTAAGCAGGGACGCGACCGCGAACCGGCAGGAGACCTCCTGCTCGCGACAAGCGCGCATGTCGACGCTGAGCCCACGGTCCGGATCGACAGCCGGACCGAGCCCGCCCCCGAGGCGCCCGGTGCCAACTGGCTTCGCGGGAGCTGCAAGCGGTTAGCCGCGACTCGCGGCGGACCCCGGGGCGCCGGGCGCTACCGAACTTGCAGCGAAACGGCCACCAGGACGCCGCGACCCCCTGAGGCGTGGAGCAGCCACGCTCGATTCAACTCGCGACGGTTGGCGAAGTCCTCCATTCGGTTTCGGACGCGCATCTGTCCGCGGGCGCCGACAGTCTCGGAATGCGCGGATAAGGGGCCGCGGGTGTTCCCGCTGTGGGCACTCGTCAGCCTCAGACGTGAGTTTGGCGACGAGGAGGTCAAGCTCCACGCCAGGCGATGGCCTGCTACCGGTGCCAGGCGCGGCTGCTCATCGCGCCAGAGGTGCGGTCGCGGGCTGGTGGCGGGTCGTACTCTAGGTTGATGGGTGGGCGAGGCAGACCGGGGCTGAATCTGGGCGGCCTGCTCGCGGCGGTTGAGAACGCGCCGCCGGTTGCGGCCGCCGATGTCGTTGGGGAGCTGCTCGCGGAGACGCTGGACGCGTTTGAGGTGGCGTTTCTCATAGCGGACTTCGGTGGCGACGCGGTCATCAGGCTGAGCCACACCAGGAGGCTGGCGACGAGCGTCTTGGGGAGGGAGATCGCTGAACGGGTGCCCTTGGGCGGGAGTGCCCATGGTCGCGCGCTCGCGTCTCAAGCAGTCAGCGTGGAGGAGGAGGCCGGCGGGTGGCGGGTGCTTGCTCCGGTGACCAATCGGGGGGAAGCGATAGGAATTTTGGAACTGCTCCTCGATGACGAACCTGACGAGCAGTGCGCGGCCGATGTTGCGCTGGCCGCGCACGCGCTGGCGTATATCGTCATCGCCAACCGCCGGTTCACCGACCTGTTTGAGTGGGGACAACGCTCTGTCCCGCTGTCGCTCGCCGCTGAGATCCAGCATCGGTTGCTTCCGGCGGCCTACACCTGCGAAGCGGCTCAGTTCGCGCTGGCCGCCTGGCTCGAGCCCGCCGGGGAGATTGCCGGAGACACATTCGACTTCTCCCTGGAGCGCGACACGCTTCACCTCTCGCTGACCGATGCGATGGGACACTCGCTCGAAGCCGCGATTCTGGCCACGGTGTTGGTCGGCGCGCTTCGCAATGGCAGACGCGCCGGTCTGGAGTTTGCCGAGCAGGCGGGACGTGCCAGCGCCGGGCTGGCAGAGCACTTTCACGGCAGCGAGTACGTCACCGGACAGCTGGCTCGTATCGACCTGCGAACTGGAAGGGCGGAGGTTGTCAACGCCGGTCACCCACCACCGCTGCGGTTGCGCGACGGTCGCGTTAGTCACATCGATCTCGAGCCGGACCTGCCGTTCGGGTGGGGCGAGCACAGCTACCGAGTGCAGCCGTTGCCGCTTGTCCCGGGCGACCGGGTGGTGTTCCTCACCGACGGCCTCGTGGAGCGAAACGGCCCCGACATCGATATTCAGGCGCTCGTCGCACAGGGCGCGGAGATGCACCCCCGCGAAGCTGTGCAGCATCTCATCCGAGCGGTCGTCAAGGGCACCAAAGGCCACCTCAAAGACGACGCGACCGTGATGTGTCTCGACTGGCACGGAGGGTCCCGCCGCCTGCGGACCAGCGACTCTGGCGCCGACAACTGAACAAGTCTCACACTCCCGCGCCAACACCGCGGGCGTGGACCGGTCCTGGTTCATTGGAGCTCCTGCTCGCTGGTTCGAGGTCTTGAGTGCGGCTGCCATCAGCGCCAGCGCTCCGCGCCACAAATCGCAGGCCGGGCGAGGACGGGCGAGCTCCGCGGGCGATAGCACGTACCTGCTCTGGCCCGCGAAAGCCGGGTCCCCGGGATCGCTCGTCGCGCTAAGCGATCACGCGACCGAATCTCGAGGCGGTGGGGTTGTGCCTAAACCTACGCACGGACTCGGGACCCGCATTCGCGCGGCGGAGCTCCGTGTCGCGCCAACAGCGCGACCCAGCACGGCGCTAGCCACGACCCCGGGTTGCTTCGCAGTGCCCGGGGTCGGGAGCAGCGTGTCGGCACGGGCGGGCGGATGGGGCTTTTGCTCGATCAGGCCGGCGTCTGAGCGTTGACCAGGTAGTTCTGACTTCGTAGCCTCCGCTCTCCGGTTGGATGGCCATGAAGGTCAGCTGAGGCGGACCTCGTCAGAGCCCTCCGTCCACAGGAGCGCACGTGTCTTCATTGCGCGAGGGCTGCGTCTTGTATTCCTGTCCGGGGTAGACTGGAGGTACAAGGTCACTCGCCGCTTTTGCGGATCCGTTTCGCACGAGGCCACGGCCGCCCGCCGCCCTCACGGACAGTTTCGTTCCTCAGCTTCAGAGAGCCGTTTATCGACAAGAGTCGTCGGAATGCCCTGCTCGGGCGGTCCGGAGGCGCTGAAGGAGGTCCGTATGGTTCTCAACTCATTGGTCGAGCCGCTCGGCTCGCGAGCAGATGGACCGGTCGCGGTGGTGTCGCCGGTGAGCGGCAACTCGCCCGCGCGACCCAAACCGGGGGCTGGCTCGTCGCTGAATCGCGCCGCCCAAGGCTGGCAGCGTGCGGTCCCGCCCGGTGGCAGTGAGACACGCGCCAATGGGGAGCTGACCGCAGCCAGCGGGCGCGCCTTGAGCGGCTTGCTGGGTGCCGCCCCCGATCCGCTCGAGGCTTCTCTGCGAATGGTGGGGGCAGTCGCGGAGGACCTGGTCGGCACCCTGGACGGGAGCGGGGCGGTAGACCCGCTGGACGAGCGTGACCCGGAGTACATCGGCGAAACGCTGCCGGCGCTGAGGCTGCTCTCGAGCCTGTACTTCCGCGCCGACGTGCGCGGCCTTGGCAACATCCCGGCTGCGGGGCCGGTGCTTCTCGTCGGAAATCACTCCGGCGGAACGATGATCGCCGACACGTTCGTGTTCGCGCAGGCGTTCTATGACCATTTCGGGCCCGACCGGCGGTTTCATCAGCTCGCGCACGATCTTGTGTTCAAGCTCCCAGGCGCGAGAGCCCTCGTGCAGCGGTATGGAACGATTCCGGCATCGCCCGCGAACATGAAGCGGGCGCTGCTTCGAGACGCGGCGCTGCTCGTCTACCCGGGCGGCGACCACGAGACCTACAGACCGTCGTGGGAGTCCAGCGAAGTCGGATTCGGGGGGCGAACCGGATTCGTCGAGCTCGCGCTCGAGCACGACGTCCCGATCGTCCCGGTCGTCGCGATCGGCGGTCAGGAAACCGCGCTGTTTCTCGGTCGCGGCCGGCGGCTGGCGAGTGCGCTGCAGCTGAACCGCTTGCTGCGCCTCAAGGTGCTGCCGCTGGTGATCGGTCCGCCGTTCGGGATTACCGTGCTCGACCTCCCGGGCCGCATCCCCCTTCCCTCCAAGATCACAATCCGCGTACTGCCCCCGCTCGACCTCCGCAAGCGCCTTGGACCCAACCCGGATCTAAACGATGGCTACGCGCTGGTGACCAATACGATGCAGCGCACGCTGACCGGGCTCGGCAACAAGCGACGCTTTCCGGTGATCGGATGAAGCCGCTCCACACGCGCTACAGCAGCCGGGATGTACTCAGGCGAAGCGTCCTTTACCGGTGGCCGTCTGCCTCCGGTGGGGTGCCCAGCACCCGTGTGCGATCAAGCGGTCGGGATGATCCCTTGAGAAGCACGCCATGTGAGCTCGCGCTACCGCAGGACGTCAGCGCTCCGAGAATCGCCAGGCGCACTCTGAACGAGTGGTTCGCGACGTCGCTGGCAGATGATGGGCTCGACACCGCCAAGCTGCTGGTCTCTGAGCTTGTCACTAATGCCCTGCTTCACGGACAGGGCACGATCACGCTCCGCCCACATCTCGACGACGACAGACTGCTCATCGAGGTCATGGACGAGGGCCCAGGATTCGAGCGGACCGTCCGTGACGCGGACTTTGAAATGAACGGCGGATTGGGCCTCGGGCTCGTGGATAGCGAGTCGAACCGTTGGGGGGTACAAGAGGGCACAACGCACGTCTGGTTCGAGCTCGACCGATCAGGCCCCTTGCTCGGTCCCGCGAAGCAACCTCCCGTGCGAGAGGTCCCGGAACTCTAAGCCGGCCACCGGCCCCGAGAGCACAGCACACCCGCTAGGCACCGAGCACGCGTGTCCTCCCTTGCGCCCGCACCGCACCATGCTCGCTTCGTTGGGCACTGCCTGGGCCGATCCTGCGGACCGCGCTTGTTCTGCGACGGCTGCTTCCCGTTGCTGAGTTGCTCGTTAGGTTCCGGCTTGTTGCAGGGTCGCGACTGCCGCGCTGAGATCGCCGAGTGCGACGTCGGGGGCGCTGGCGCGAAGCCGTCCGGGCGGCCGCGCCGCGCCGAGGATGACCAGGCACAAGGCGGCGATCCACACTGGGATCTGTGGTCGGGTGTGGCCGATTGGGTCGTGCAAGACGAGGATTCCGCCGAGCAGCGCGACGATGTTGCCGGTCAGCGAAGCGAATGCCGTCGCGCTCCCGCTTCGACGACGCGACGAGCATCTCGATGCCGTCGAGGAAAGACCCCCTAAGCGCGGAGAGCAGAAGCCTCGGCGAGAGTGCCGCGTGGGCGACATTGGAGCAGCGAGTTCTCAGCGCTCCGGACTTCTGGTCTGGCCCGACCGTTAGCAGCGAGGCTGCTAGCACTTGGAGCGACGCCTGCTCGGATTCCCGCAAGGCGAGACCGACGCCGACGGCACCCGGATGCCCGAGGTGACGGCAAAGCAAGTGCCGGCTACACGGGCGCCGTTCCGGGTGGGCTCACTGGTGCCAGTGGCCATGGGCCCTGCTCCTATCGCGAGCGGTGCGCGGTCGGCACCCCGCGTCTGTGTTCACGAGCCCGCGAAATCCGAGTTGGGTGGTCGGAATTGTGTTAGGGTGGGTATTGCGTTCGGTTAGCCCTTAGCTCTTCTCGCTTCCCGCGCGATGTCTTTGGTCAGAGGGGCAGAGAGGCGGTCGGCTATGGCCACCGCAACAGAGCAGCCTCGCGCTGCTGCAACCAGAAGGACTGCGCTGGTTGCGCGTGAGGACATTCCCCAGGCCTCGGCATTGGCTGTCGCCTGATTCGGCGACAGAGAGGTTCCGTAATGGAAAGCACGACGTCCCCATATCCGCTCCGGCTCACCGGCCAGCTCTCGCCCCGGCTCAGCCGCGGGCTATGGCTGGTCAAGTGGCTGCTGGCGATCCCCCACTTCATCGTCCTCTTCTTCCTCTGGATCGCGTTCCTGGCTGTGAGCGTGATCGCGTTCTTCGCGATCCTCTTTACCGGCCGCTATCCGAGAGGGCTGTTCGATTTCAACGTCGGCGTGCTGCGCTGGTCGTGGCGCGTGGGCTTCTATTCCTATAGCGCGCTCGGCACCGATCGCTATCCACCGTTCACGCTCGAGGACGTAAGCGACTATCCCGCGCGGCTCGAGGTCACGTACCCCGAGTCGCTCTCGCGAGGCCTTGTGCTCGTGAAGTGGTGGCTGCTCGCGCTGCCGCACTACCTCGTGGTCGCGGTGTTCGTCGGTGGTGCCTGGGCCACCTGGACGGGGGCGGACAGCCAGTGGATGTTGGACTCGGGTGGCCTGGTCGGCCTGCTTGTCTTGTTCGCCGGCGTCATGCTGCTCTTCACCGGCCGCTATCCGAAGTCGCTCTATGACTTCGTGCTCGGGATGAACCGCTGGGTCTTCCGCGTCGCTGCCTACGCCACGTTGATGACAGACGTCTACCCGCCGTTCCGGCTCGACGTGGGCGGAAACGAACCGCCAGCCAGCAGCGCACCCGACACCGTGCCCGCAATGCCAGCGCCGGCGGCCTAATGACCGTCACGCTGACCACGTACGAGCTCCCGACCGACACTCGGGCCTCAGCGCGATGAGCCTGTCAAACGGAAACCTCGCCCGTGCGAACCCCGGGCAGCGGCTCGATCGTCTTGCCGATTTCATCGCCCGTTACTCGACTGTCCGATCGGACGGGCGGATCGGGCCCGCGGTCTCCTGATGGCTGTCGTTGCGATCGAGCGGCCACCCCGCACGTCGCTGCGGGCTCCAATGGTGTGGGGGCTTGTGTTCGGAGGGCTCCAGGCCGCGTCGCCGCTGGCGTTCTGGTGGCTCGACACGCCGACGGTTTACGCGATGGGTCTGGTGCTGATCGCGTCGGTCTATATCGGCTTCGCGGTTGCCGATGGACGCCCGGGCGTGATCGCAGTTGAGAGCGGCGTCGTTGGGATCTTCGTCGTCGTCGCCGCTGCGGCGGTCACGGCATCGCCATGGCTACTCGTGCTCGGTCTCGCGGGCCATGGGCTGAAGGATCTTTGGCAGCACCGCCGGCAGTTCGTCGCGAACACGCGTTGGTGGCCGCCGTTCTGCCTGGTCGTCGATTGGACGGCCGCGGCGATCATCGCCGGCGAGATCATCGCCGGCATTCACTTCCACCATTAGCGGTAGCTGGAGGATCACTCAAATGCCGAACAACGGCTCGCACACACATTTCGGGGTCGCCGTCATCGGAGCCGGTCAGGCCGGCCTCGCGCTCGGCTGCCTCTTGGGCCGCCAGGACCGACGGTTTGTGATCCTCGACGGCGCCGACTCGATCGGAGCTGCGTGGCGCGATCGCTGGGACTCGCTAGTCCTGTTCACACCGCGCCGCTACGACAGCCTCCCCGGTCTCGCTTTCCCCGGTGACCCGGACGGCTACCCGACACGCGACGAGGTCGTCGCATACCTCGAGCAGTACGCGAGCACGTTTGAGCTCCCGGTCCAGCTTGACCGCACAGTTCGCTCGCTTGCCAAGAATGGCCGGGCGTTTCAGCTCGGGCTCGACGGCCACAGCATCGAGGCCGACCAGGTCGTGATCGCAACCGGGCCGTTTCAGACGCCGCGCGTGCCGCACTTCGCTGCCCAGCTCGCGCCTGAGGTGTTCCAGACCCACAGCCGTGACTACCGGCGGCCCAGCGACCTCCCCGACGGCACGGTACTGGTTGTGGGTGGCGGCAACACCGGCTATCAGATCGCAACCGAGCTATCAGCAACGCATCAGGTCCACCTCGCCATCGGCAGACGCCAAACGCCGCTACCGCAGAGGCTCGCCGGCCGCGACCTGTTCTGGTGGCTCGAGACGACCAAGCTGTTGAACACGACGGTTGACTCGCGGCTCGGACAGAAGCTGAGCCGCCGCGACACGCTGATCGGCTCGAGCCCCCGCGTCACCAAGCGCCACGGGGTCCAGATGAAACCGCGGGCGACAGACGCTTCGGAGCGGACCGTCAGCTTCGCGGACGGAACCGAGTTGTCTGTCGACGCCGTGATCTGGGCAACCGGGTTCGGCCTTGACCACGGTTGGGTTGACCTCCCCGTGTTCGATAGTCAGGGCGAGGTCGGGCATGAGCGCGGCGTCACCGCCATACCGGGCCTGTACTTCCTCGGCCTGCCATGGCAGCACACCAGGGGATCGGCGCTGCTCGGCTGGGTCAAGGATGACGCCGAGTCCATCGCGCGACAGATCGCCGCGTTCCGGCCGAACGCGTCGGCCAAGACACGGGCGCCGGAACACGGTCGCAACGCCAGCCGAACACCAGTCGGAGCTCCAGCACCAGCCGCCAGCGGCCTTACCACCGCGCTGAATCACAGGAGAACCACATGAGCACAACTTCAGATCACTTCCCGACAGAGGTCGCCGGGCTACCGCAGGCACGCCCCACCGAGCTGGTGGAGCTGGTCGACGGTGACCAGTTCGACCTGCGCATCGCGCCGGTCGCCAAGCAGCTCGGCGACGCGACCGTGCGGATGCTGGCCTACAACGGCTCGATCCCCGGCCCCACGCTCAAGGTGCGAGAAGGCTCAGAGGTGCTCGTCAATGTTGAGAATCAGGGCGATATGGAGGCCACCGTCCACTGGCACGGCCTGCGGCTCGAGAACCGCTTTGACGGAACCCATGAGACCCAGCAGCCGATGGCGGTGGGGGAGAAGTTCTCCGCTCGCATCACATTTCCTGATCCGGGTGTCTACTGGTATCACCCGCACATCCGCGAGGACTACGGCCAGGAGATGGGGCTATACGGCAACGTCCTGGTCGAGCCGGCAGACCCCGCCTACTGGCCGCCAGCCCACCGCGAGATTCTCTTGACCCTCGACGACATCCTGCTTGAGGACGGCAAAGTGGCGCCGTTCAGCCGCTCCGAGACGACCCACTCGGCGATGGGCCGCTTCGGCGACGTGCTGCTGGTGGGTGGCGAGACGGATCTCGCGTTGACCGCGCAACTCGGCGAGGTCGTCCGCTTCTACCTGACTAACACCGCGAACACGCGCGTCTTCAAAGTGGCGCTGCCGGGGGCGCGGATGAAGCTGGTCGGCGGCGACAGCGGCCATCTCGAGCACGAGGAATTCGTCGACAACGTGGTGCTGGCTCCATCAGAGCGTGTGGTGGTCGACGTCCTGTTTAGCCAGGCCGACAACCTGACGCTCGAGCACCACACTCCGGAGCGGGTCTATCGCCTGGCGTCGATCCACGTGAGCGAGCATCCGGCCGAGCCGTCACTCCAGGACCAGTTCGAGGTCCTACGCACGAACGTCGACATGTTCGCCGAGCGGGAGCGCATCGCTCCGTACCTCAACGCCGAGCCCGACAAGGCCCTCGCCTTCATCGCCGAAATGGACATGGGTGCGCCCGAAGGGGACGGCCCGATCGTCTACGCCTGCCCGATGCACCCAGAGGTCGTCAGCGAGCAGCTAGGCCACTGCCCGGAATGCGGGATGAAGCTGCTCGCGATGGAGGCTCCAGCGACGAGCTACACCTGCCCGATGCACCCCGAGATCGTCAGCGACGAGCCCGGCCACTGCCCCGAGTGCGGAATGAAGTTGCTGCCCGCGCAGCTCGTCGCCGAGGCGGGAGGCGGACAGGAACACGCGGCCGACGACCATGCCCACGGAGGCCACGACCATTCAACGGCCGGCCGGATCGAGTGGGAGGATGACATGGTCGCGGTCAACAAGCTGACCACCCCGGCCAACATGCGCTGGAAGCTCATCGACCGCTCAACGGGCGCCGAGAACGCGGCGATCGACTGGCGATTCCGGGTTGGCGACCAGGTCAAGATCCGGCTACTCAACGAGATGGCTGGAGACCACCCCATGCACCACCCGTTCCACATCCACGGGGCGGGCCGCTTCCTGATCCTGGCCCGGGACGAGGTCGTCCAGCCCAACCTGGTCTGGAGCGACACGGTGCTCGTTCGCACCGGCGAGACGGTCGACATCCTTCTGGACGTCACCAATCCGGGCCTGTGGATGGCGCACTGTCACATCGCCGAGCACCACGAGAGCGGCATGATGTTCTCCTTCACGGTGACGCCATGAGCGCGCTGGCTGCCCCCGTCCCGCCAGGCGACCTCACGGTCGCGGTGCGAATGACGCCCAAGGCGCTGTGGGCGTTGGCCATCACCTCGGTCGCGGTGTTCATGGTCACGCTCGACAACCTCGTCGTTACGACCGCGATCCCGGTGATCCGCCAAGACCTGCACGCCGGTCTCAGCGGACTTCAGTGGACGGTCAACGCCTACACGCTGACGTTCGCGGTCCTGCTGCTCACCGGGGCTGCAGTGGGCGACCGTTTCGGACGCCGGCGGCTACTGGCGATCGGAGTGGCGATATTTACCGCGGCGTCCGCCGGCGCCGCGCTGGCCCCCTCGATCGTCGCGCTCGACGTTGCTCGCGCGCTGCAGGGTGTCGGCGGCGCGATCGTGCTGCCCTTGACGCTTACTGTCCTGTCCGCCGCGGTGCCGCCGGCGCGGCGCGGGGTGGCGCTAGGCATCTGGGGCGCTATCAGCGGTCTCGCGGTCGCCCTGGGGCCGCTGGTCGGCGGCGCAATCGTCAGCGGCATCTCCTGGCACTGGATCTTCTGGCTCAACGTCCCGATCGGGCTTGTGCTCCTGCCGTTCATCCTCCTTCGCCTCGAAGAGACACGCGGCCCCGCGACCAAGCTCGATCTGCCCGGCGTGGCCCTGGGCAGCACCGGCCTCGTCGCGATCGTGTGGGCGCTGGTCCGCGCCAACGACGACGGCTGGACCTCGCCGCAGATCATCGGTGCGTTCATCCTCGGCTGCGCGCTGCTGGCGTGCTTCGTCGCGTGGGAGCTGCGCACCGAGCAGCCGATGCTGCCGATGCGCTTCTTTCGCAACCGTACGTTCGCGCTCGCCAACGTCGCCAGCCTGTTCATGTTCTTCGGAATGTTCGGCTCGATCTTCTTCATCGCCCAGTTCTTTCAAACCGTGCAGGGCCTCTCGCCGCTTCAGTCGGGGCTGAGGATCCTGCCGTGGACCGCGATGCCGATGCTCGTCGCGCCGATCGCCGGCGCCGTCTCTGACCGCATCGGCGGCCAACGGCTGATGGGGGCCGGGCTGACCTTGCAGGCGATCGGGCTCGCGTGGATCGCTCTGGTTACCACGCCGACAGCCCCTTACGTTGATTTCATCGTCCCGTTCGCGATCTCGGGCTTCGGGATGGCGCTGTTCTTCGCCCCGGTCGCCAACGTGGTCCTGTCCTCCGTCCGTCCCCATGAGGAGGGACAGGCCTCCGGAGCCAACAACGCGATCCGCGAGCTTGGCGGCGTGTTCGGCGTGGCCGTTCTCGCCGCTGTGTTCACCGCCAACGGCGGCTACCACTCCGGCCAGCAGTTCGTCGACGGCATGAATCCCGCCGTGCTGATCGGCGCCGTGCTGGTCGCGGTCGGCGCGGTCGCCGCGTTCGCGATAAAGCGCACCCCCCGGACGGAGCGTATCGAGACCGCCATCGACGCCCCGCTGCTCACGGCGTGCGCCTGCGCGTCGTGCTGGTGCGCACAGCCTGGGGATTGCCTCGACACCAAAGACGAAGACACATCGCGCGAAGACCAAGACGCATCGCCGCATATCCCCGTCCTCGTGGGAGCGTGATGACCCGGCCGCACGTCACCACCCGAGCCTCGTCAGAACCGATAACGAGTACTGCACTTGCATAATGACGAGCGCCGGCCGCCCGCATCGGCGGACGCGGCGTGCGCCACGTTCCTGTTCGCCGACATCGTCGGCTACACCGCCCTCACCGAGGCTCACGGCGACGACAAGCCGCGGACCTAGTAGGACGGCCTGCGCCGGGTCGGGGATGCGGAGCATGAGCGCGTCTCCGATCGTCTTCACATGCGTCCCGCCCGACGTCGGGAGCTCTTCGCTAACGGCGTCGAAGAACTCGGCTACTCGGACTGCGTATCGCCCACGAGTTGCTGCGAGGCCACGGCGCCCCCGCAGTCCGCGTCGGACTTCACCACGGACCGGCGATCGAGCGCGATGGTGACTATTTCGGCGCTGCCGTCAACCTCGCCGCTCGCGTCGCCGCGGCCGCGACCGGCGGAGAAGTGCTACTCACCGCGCACACCGCAGCACTCGCAACCGGCGCTCGATGGCATCTTCTACCAATCCCGCGGCCGCCAGGAGCTGCGCAACATCCGCGAGCCGATCGAGCTGTTCGCCGCCATTTCTCAAGGCCAGCCCCCCGGCGGCAAGCTTCCGATCGACCCCGTCCGCCAAATGGCCGTGGACCCCCAACGCGCAGTCGGCCGGCTCACCCACGAAGACACTGCCTACTACTTCTGCACGCTGACCTGCGCCGCCGACTTCCCCGCGCGCGAACGCTTCATCGGCCGATCCCGCGAGACGCAATGAAGGGAATTCTTCAGGAAGGGTATGGAGCGCCCGAGCAGGTGCTCAAGCTGGAAGAGATCGACCGACCATCGATGCGCGACGATGACATTCTGATTCGGGTGCGGGCGACGAGCGTGAACGCCCCGGACTGGATCACTGTGACCGGAGGGACCCCGTCTCCAAGAAGCCGCATGCAACGTCCCGCGACGGCGGAGGTGCGTTCGTGAAGGCGATCGTGTTTGAGCGCTACGGGCCGCCAGAGGTCTTGCAGCTGCGTGAGATTCCCACGCCGAGCCCGGGCGAGCGCCAGGTCTTGTTGAGAATCCGCGCCGCCTCGGTGAACGCGGCGGATTGGCACATCATGCGCGCTAACCCCTTCTTCGCGCGGTTGGCGGTCGGTGTGCTGCGGCCCAGGTTCGGGGTCCTCGGGACGGACGTGGCCGGGTCGGTCGAGGCCGTGGGGGCAGCGGTGACGAGGTTCGCGCCGGGCGACCGGGCGTTCGGCAATCTGTTCGCCTGCGGCCTGGGCGGCTTCGCCGAGTACGCCGCCGTGCGCGAGGATGCGCTGCTGCCGAAGCCCGCCTCGTCGTCGTTCGAGCAGGCCGCAGCGACGCCGCTGGCGGCGGTCACGGCACTTCAGGCCCTCCGTACCGTCGGGAAGGTCGAGCCGGGCACGGCGGTGCTGATCAACGGAGCAGCCGGTGGCGTCGGGACGTTCGCGGTGCAGATCGCCAAGGCGCTCGGGGCCGACGTGACCGCTGTCGCCAGCAGCCGCAACCTCGATCAGGCACGAACGCTGGGCGCGGATCGGGTGATCGACTACACGCGAGGCGGCCTCGCCGTGCACGGGGAGCGCTACGACGTGATCGTCGCGGTCAACGGCTATCACCCGCTCTCCGTGTACGGCCGCGCTCTCAAGCCAGGCGGGAGGTACGTAATGGTCGGCGGTACGCCACGGCAGTGGGTCGAGGCCGTCCTCCTCGGCCCGCTGCGCTCTCGGGGCGACAAGAAGTTCGCCCGCGTCAACGCGGCCCCGGCACTGTCGGGCCCGGCCGCCGAGCGGAAGATGCGAACGAACCTGAAGGACCTTGCGTACGTCACCGAACTGCTCGAGAGCGGCGACGTCGTCCCGGTGATCGACCGCCACTACAGCCTCAACCAGGTGCCCGAGGCGATCCGCTACATGGAAGAGGGCCACGCCAGAGGCAAGGTCGTCATCACCATCTGACCCGCCGCGCCACGGCGGCCGCGTGGGGCAAGGCGTCTACTACGCTCTCACGCCCGCCGGCGAGGCCAGGCTCGCCTCGGCGTCGAGAGCTCGAGCAGGTCCGTGCGGCCGGGGGGCGCTCAGCCGTCGTGTTCGTAGAAGCCGCGCGGCGGGCTCCACCTAACCCGTGCTCAAGACCCCGACAGCGCGCCGGGCTGTACCCGCGCTGAGGCAAGAGCAGGACCCGCGCCATCCCGCTGGGTCGCGTCTCGCTCATCGCCAAAACCGCGCCTCGCTGCTTGCACGCTCGCTGCTAGCAGTCCGGTCGATGCAGAACTCTTAGGCGAAGTCCGCCGCGCTGCCGGATCCACGAACCAGCGGCCGCCTCGTCCGCCGAGACGAGCGGCAACGTGACTTCTGCTCCTGGATACGGGCCAGATCAAGCAGCAGTCCCGGCGTCGGCGCTGGTGCGGCGACAGAGCGGGAGCGCCGCGTCGGCCGAGGAGCAGCGGTCGCCGCGTCGTTGCCGCGCGGGCGACATTGCGGACGTGGCTGCGGGTGGCGACCGCCTCCTCCAAAACGATGCGTGCGGCGGTCAATCGGCGGTCGCGGCCGACTGGTAATCCTCACGGATCGGCTGAAAATGTCGAGCACCAGCACGCCTTCTGGTGCGGCCACCGCCGATGCTCGATCTCGCCAGGCAGCCCGTACGCGTCCATCGGGCGAAGGACGTGTTCGCCGTCAACCGTCTCCAGCGTGCGCTCGCCGCGGCGAGCATCCCCAAGCTGCTCGTGCGGGTGGCTGTGGCGAGGCACACGCGCACCGGGTGCTAGCTCCATCAGGTTGAGCATCGCTCCTTCGCCGGACACCGCCTGCGGAGTCACGCCTTGCGCGAGCGTGCAACGGCGAGGCTCCGACAGCGAACCGAACTGAGACTCCACGAGGCGCGTATATCTGCAGCGGGCTGCTCGAACTCGATCAATTGCGACAGTCTGCGGGAGCGCTGACGAGAGTGTCCGTGACCCAGCTCGGAGAGGGGGAACTGAAGCGTCGGGTCGTCCGGCGCCGGACGGTTCGGTGCCCGGCGATCGACTTCGTCTGTCAGCCGCTCAATCCTCCGTCGATCGTGAATGTGTGCGAGGTGACCATCGCGCTCTCATCCGCCGCCAGGTACAGCATGGCGTGCGCGATCTCCTCGGGTGTCGTGTGGCGACCGAGCGGGACCAGAGCGTCGAAGGCCTTGGCGGCCTCCTCGCGCGGCTGGCCGGTCGCTCGCATCTCGATGTCGTGCTGAAAGTCGGTCGATGTCGGACCCGGGTGCATCGTGTTTACACGGATACGCCGCGCGGCGAGTTCCTTGGCCGCCGCACGCATGAGCCCGACCTGACCGTGCTTGGCAGCGATGTACCCCGGCAGGCCCGGGAACCCCATCAGGCCAACCACACTCGAGGTGATGATGATGCTCCCGCCGTCCGGGATGTGCGGAATCGTGTGTTTGAGGATGTGAAACGCACCGAGCACATGCACCGCCAGCGTGCGCGCGAACGCGTCGGAGGGATAATCGACGATCTCGCTGACGGCTCCACTGATTCCGGCGTTGCTAATGACGACATCGAACCGCCCGTAGCGATCCACGCCGTCAGCAACCGCGCGGATCACCGCCTGCTCGTCGGTCACGTCCGCGACAGAGCACAGCGCGCTGTCGTCGCCGAGCTCCTCCTGCGCGGCCGCCAGCTTGGGCTCGTCGATACCGACGACGTGGACCCGTGCGCCTTCGGACGCGCACAGCCGCGCTGTCGCGAGCCCGATCCCGCTCTCACCCCCAGTGATGAGCGCAACCTTGTCATTCAACCTGGCCATAGCGGCCTCCCCGTACTCGACTCCTGCAGTCAACGCCCGCCGCCACGCACCGCCGCATGCGCCAGCCTGACAGCTCGCGCAAACCCGGTCAACAGCACGCGACGGCGCCGATCGCCACCGTCGCGAGACCCAGCATGGGGCGCCGTCCGAGGCGACCGGCCCACTTCCCCATTGGGCTGCAATACGGACGTTCGTCGCGTGCGTTGTGAGCGGGCTTGCGGAACCAAGCCGCATTTCGGCTGGACGGGCCCGGCATCGGGCCGCTACGTCGTTCGCCGGTCTACGCTGCTGACATCTGTTAACGCCGGCGGCGGCCGACGTCGGTCGGGCGCCGGCGCAGTAATCAGTCGAGCCGGGGATGGCGCTGGGTCAGCCGAGTCGCGGTCTCCCAGGCGGCCGCGTGTTCGAGCAGGCGGCGGTCGTGACGGTAGCGACCCACGAATTGCATTCCGACGGGCAGTCCCGAGTCCGTAAATCCTGCAGGGACGGTGGCGACGGGGTGGGCGGAGACTGTGATGCGCGAGCACACGCGCATCCACGCGAGGTAGTGGGGCATTGCGACGCCGGCGACTTGCGCCGGGTACTCGAGGTCGACCGCGAACGGCGCTACCTGCGCCGCGGGCGCGATCAGGAGATCGAATCGCTCTAGCAGTTCGGCGACGGTGGCGAACACCGCCGAGCGGGCAGCGATTGCCCGGGCTACGGTCGGCCCGTCGAGTGCCATGCCCTGCTCGATGTTCCACAACAGGGTCGCTTTTGCGGTCTTTCGCAGCGTTGGCAGGATTGGCGCAAACACGCGGACGAACGCGACCGCTCGCAGCGTCTCAAACGCCTCGTCGGCCACGCGGAGATCCAGATCGACGTCGCGGACCTCACAGCCGAGTGCGTCGAGCCGGGAGCGTGCGGCGGCGAGCACTGCCAGCACATCGGGCTCGATCGGTAGCCCACCAAGGTCCGGGCACCAGGCGATCCGTAAGCCGGCCAGGTCACCGCGCGGCTCCGCTGCGAACGTGGCCGGGTCACCGTGTGAGAGCGGGGAGCGCGGATCCAGCCCGCTGATCGCGGTGAGCATCAGCCCCAGGTCACCGACGGTGCGGGCCATCGGCCCCACGACTGAGGCGATGTCCCACACGTCGCCGTCGTCGCTGTCGGGCACCAGCCCGGGCGTCGGCCGCAGACCGACGACGTTGTTAAACGACGCCGGGTTACGGATACTGCCCCCGTGGTCTGACCCGTCGGCGATCGGGATCAGGCCCGCGGCCAGCGCCGCGCCCGCGCCGCCGCTCGAGCCGCCCGCCGAGCGGTCCAGCGCCCACGGATTGCGTGTCGCACCGAACACCGCGTTGAACGTCTGCGAGCCGACACCGAACTCCGGCGTGTTGGTCTTACCAATCACGATCGCCCCGGCGCCTTTCAGTCGCTGGACGACGAGGCTGTCGACCGCGGGCACATTGTCGGCAAACGCGACCGAGCCGTATGTCGTGCGGATCCCCGCCGTGTCCTCGAGGTCCTTGATCGCGATCGGCAGCCCGTGCAGCGGCCCAAGCCGCTCGCCACCGCCGGCCGCGCGCTCGTCGGCCAAGGCTGCCTCCGCGAGCGCCGCCTCCGGCCGCAACGTGACGATCGCGTTCAACCGTGGGTTCACGGCTTCGATCCGCTCCAGATACCAGGTCATCACCTCCCGCGCCGACAGCTCACGTTTGCGCATCGCAGCAGCCAGCCGCCGCGCCGTCCACCAGTGCAGCGCGGCCGGCCCGGCGTCTTGGCTCGGGTTCATACAGAGCGCATGATGCCCCGACCATCGCCACCGCGTCAGCGCGGACGTCGCGTTTGGCGGTTGATCCTCGACCCGCCGGGCGGCAACATGTCGGCGCGCGAGACCGCGCATGTCACGAAAGCCGAGCGAGCTGACCGGTCCGGTTCCGGCCGGTCGGGCCTTCTCCTCTGTGTCGCCCGCCGGCCGGAGCAGCAGCACGGCGCTGGGTTCTCCCGCGGCGGCAAAGGGCAGTGACGTTCGTGCCGAGGCAGACCGCCGAGATCGTTCCGTTTCGAGCGTCGACCGCGACGCGGCCGACTTTCGGAGCTTCGGCCACGAGCGGTAGTCTGGTGCAGCGACGGGGTGGGGTTGGGATGCCGGATCGCGCCGCGACGCGCGGGCAGGGCTATACGTCGCGCAGCGCGGCGGCAAAACGCTCCACGATCCCGGCCGCCGGCTCCACTTCGGCAATCGCCCCCACGCTTTGGCCGGCGTACATTGCCATCGACTCGATGTCACCGTCGGTGCCCGCGAGTGGCGGGTTGGACGCGTAGCGCGGGATGCCGCTGGCAACCTCCTCACCCTCGCCTGGACGCTCGCCCGACGGCGGGCTGCCCGCGGCCTCCCAGCGGTCGTAGGTGCTGTTGCGGATGACGCGATGCGGTGACGCCGGCCAGCCCACGTCGAATAGCTCGGTTAGCACGGTGTCGCGAGTTTGCGCTTCGATCAGGCGCGCCTTGTAGCACGGATGTGCGTCAGACTCCTCGGTTGCCACGAATCGGGTGCCCATGACGACCGCCAGGGCGCCACTAGCGAGCGCGGCCCGCGCCGAGGCCGGATCGCCGATCCCGCCTGCGGCAAGCAACGGCAGCGAAACCGCGCGTCGCACCTCCGCCAACAGTGGCAGCAGCCCCACGACCGCCTGCACGTGGCCGCCAGCCTCGCACCCCTGCACGATCAGCGCGTCGGCGCCCGCATCCGCCGCCACTCGGGCCGTATCCACCGAACCGACCTGTACCAACACTCGCGCGCCGCCGGCGTGCGCGCGGGCGATCAGCTGCGGACGCGGTCCGCCGAACGAGAAAGACACGACCGGTGCGCGCTCCTCAACAGCCACCTCGAGCCGCTCCTCCTGCTCGAAGTCGAGCACCAGGTTCACGCAAAACGGGCGGTCCGTCACACGCGCAATCGAGCGGATCCGCTCGCGTAGGACCCCCGGGTCGGTCCACGATGCGCCCAGCGACCCAAGGCCTCCCGCCCTCGACACCTCGCTAGCGAGCCGCGCCGTGGCGACGCTCCCCACGGGCGCCTGCATGATCGGAACCTCGAAGCCAAACGCGCCCACGACACGAACCTACCAGCAAGACAGGAGACCTCTGCGACACCAGAGCAGACCACGGTTTGGACGAAAGACAGCGCTCCCGCGCGATGGCCCCCGTCGCGGCGAGGAGTACCACCGCGGCCTCCCCGACGCGCTGCTGATGTTCAGCACCAGCAGCCCCGCGACCGATGGACCTGCTGACTTCTCCATCCACCAAGACCGCCCGCCTCGACGCCGGCGCTCGGGCAGTCGTCCACTTCTCCTTGAGCTTCACGAGGCGGC
>DASSGR010000005.1:0-14512 GCA_035693425.1 Solirubrobacteraceae bacterium | reverse complement strand
GACATTCCTCTGACCAAGCACGCGCAGATTCAGCTCGAGGTAGGCCGGCCGCTCGTCGCACCGGTCCATATCAGCTTCCCAGCGGGGCTGTAGTCGGCTAGAGCTGGCCGGCCAGGCGCCGGAGCTGGCGTCTGCGGGCCGGATCGAGCGTCTGCAGGCTCTTCGCAAAGTGCGCGAGCGCCACGTCGCCGAACTCATCGACGAGACCCTGAACTTGGGCACGAGCGCGCAGCTCCTGGTACTCCTCGCGACTGAGCGTCGGCGTGTAGGTGTCAGAGCGGCCGCTTCTCGTGCGGTCGAGCAGCCCCTTTTCGTCCAGCCGCTGCATCACTGTCATGTAGGTCGTATAGGCGCGGGGCTGTTTCGCCTTGCGGTTCAGCGCTTCCATGACGCGCTTGACCGTGGTCTCCCCTTGGCGCCAGACCTCTTCCATGATCTCAGCCTCGAGCTCGTGCAGGGCCGGCGGTGGAGTTTGGGCGCGTGATCGTGCCATACGGCAGAGGATAGACGGCGTTGCCGACGCAGCGTAGTTCTAAGATCGAAGCCGCGCCGAAACGGCGGCGCAGGAGTGGCTAGCTTAGCTAGCTAAGCGGCGCCCTGGCCTGCCCGGCCGGCGCAGAACGCGTCCAGCCCGCGCTGCGATCAGGCCGGCGGCGCACGGGATCAAGGCGAGCATGACGATGCACGGCTGGGCGGACAGGAACGGAGGATCGAGGGTGGCCGAGCCGGCCGCCTCCCTGCCCACCAGTATTGCCAACGTGATGACGATCGCGAGCAGCGCCAGCGCCGCCGCACACATCAAGGCGGGAAACCGCCACCCGGGCGTCTCGCCGAGGAGATAGTCGACCCGCGCCGGATCCACTCCGGCCGAACCGCTCGCCTCGCGGTCGCTGAAGCTCAGGATCGCGCGAGCCACTGCCGACCGGTCCCCCGCCGCCGCGCTGACCGCGCTCTCGTCGGCGCTCGCTTCGGCGAGCAGCATTTGCCCGCGGCACAGCTCCCGAATTGCCGGCAAGAAGAACAGAGACCGAGCGATCACCCGACTCGTAGCGAGTCGCAGCGGGTCACGGCGGCGGGCGTGCTCGCGTTCGTGCACGAGCACCGCGTCTAGGGCTGGCGCGTCCAGGCGCGCCAGGGCGCCAGTCGTAACGTAGACCCGCGGTCGCAACAGTCCGGCACAGAACGCTTCCGCGCGCTCGTCGTCGATCACGAATATGCCGTCGCGTGGGGTGGGGTCAAACTGGGCGAGCCGACGGGCCAGCCGTCTCGCTGCCGTCAGCTCACTGCTGATGGCGCAGAGCGCGATCGCCGCGACGATCCCACCGAGCAGCGCCAGCGCGAGAACGACAAGCGCTCCGGCATTCGCCGCTGGATAGCTGAGCGTTTGACCGAGGATCGACACGTGATGTGCCACGGCGTGGGCGGACACCCGCCAGCTCTCGAGGAGTCGGGCGAACACCGGGACAAACGACGCGAGGCCGAGGAGCCCAAGCATCAAACCGCCCGCCGAGGCGAGCGCGTGAGCCCGCGCCGCGGGGCGATCCAAGCGCCGGGTGGTTGCCATCCCGGTTCCCGGAGGCGCCATCAGTAGCCCGGCTCTCGATCGATGCGTTCATCGCCTGCAAGCATCGTACGGGACCCAGACTACGACGCTGGGTGGTAGTACGAGCGAGATGCGAAAGCTCTTCGGTGCAATCCCGGTCGGGCGGCTCCGCCGCGTTGCGCAGGTCGGCGCCTGTTGGGAGGCGGCTCGCGCGTACGCGACCGGGAGCCGAGCTCGTTCAGCGCCCGTCCCGAGCTCTGCCGTGTCCCCTAAAGTCAGGCGGCAGCGTCACGGGGGTCGCTCATGATCTCGTCGCCTCCGGTACCGTCGAACCGCGGTCGGGGAAAGCCAGCCTCGATCAGAGTCTCCGTCCAGCTCTTCACGTCAGGTTGTCCCCGGAAGACAACGAGGAGCGTGTCGTCACACGGCGTCACCAGCACGTCTCTGACGTCGCGGTGGATGAACAGCTCCCATCGGATGTCACCACGGTTGGAGCGAGCATCAAAGCTCGGAAAGCGCATTGTGTAGGTAGGCATCGCTCACTCCCTTCGGAGTTGTCGCAAGTATCAGCATTTCGGTACCGTAAACTACTACGATACATAGTAGCACTGCTTGACCCTCGCAAAGAGTCGCTCGACGCGGGCCAGGTCGGCGTCGGGAAGCTTTTCCGAGTCGCCTTCTACTAGCTACTACACGACATCGTGCGATCACGCATAGTAATAACTTCAATAACTTCTGTTGTCTTCGCGGGAAGCGACATTTAGTGATGCAGATCCTCAGAGCCGTGATCGACGCGGTCACCCGCCAGCCCGAGATGCGCGCCGAAAATCACCAGCGTCGAGTGGCTCGGGCTCGCCCTGACCGAGGCGATCTTCTTCTACGGACTTGTGGCCGGGTTGCTCGCATGGGTGCTCTAGCGTCCGCGACCGCACGCGACCCCGCCCCTTCGGAGACGCCAGCTCAATCCGTGCTCGGCCTAAAGCTTGCCGGCGAGGCGGCGGAGCTGGCGCCTGCGCGCTGGGTCGAGCCCCTGCAGGCTCTTGGCGAAGTGGGCGAGCGCCACGTCGCCGAACTCGTCCACGAGACCCTCGACCTGAGCTCGGGCACGGAGCTCCTGGTACTGCTCGCGACTGAATCGCGGCACGTAGGTGTCCTGCCTCCCCGTGCGTGTGCGGTCGAGCAACCCCTTGTCATTGAGACGCCGCATTACCGTCATGTACGTCGTATACGCCCGGGGCGGCTTGGCCTTACGGTTGAGCGCCTCCATCACCCGCTTGACCGTCGTCTCGCCGCCGCCGCGCCAGACCTCCTCCATGATCTCGGCCTCGAGCTCGTGCAGAGCTGGCGGTATGGCCGGGGTGAGCGATCGGGCCATGCGCCACAGGATAGACCGCGTGCCCGACGTAGCGTAGTTTCACGACGCCTTTCGGGGGCGAACGGCATTCAAATCGAGGAGATCGGACATGGTTGCAGCGATGGGACATCGTAGAGTTGCGCGTCACCGAGCCCTGGTCGTTGGCCCACTATCTCTTGTGGTCGCGGCCCTTGTGGCAGCTTGCGGGAGCTCCACGTCGGGCCGGATCGTCGCCCCCCGGTCGCCCCGGCTGGCCCGATGGCTCGCGTTTGCCCACGTGCGCCGACCGCTCGACCTGCTTGCGCGCGAGGACGGCCGGCGGGTCGTGACCGCGGCCGCCGGGCGGCTTTGGCTCCTCGGACCCACGGGCGCGGTGACGTCGTTCGCACAGGGCCCGCAGGGGTACATGAGCCCGGGCGGTGAGGAGCCCTACATAGCCCTCTCGCCGGGGGGCTGCTATGGGACGACCGGGTCGGTGTACGCGCTTCGACTGGTATCTGGCCGTGGAGTTATCGCGGTTACGCCGCGGGGCGGCGCCCGGCGGTTCGCATATCTCGACGCCCCGGGCTTGATCGACGGGATCGCATTCGACACGACAGGAGACTTCGGGCACAGACTGCTCGTCACGATCAACGCAGGCTCCAGGACCACAGTCGACGCGATCGACTGCACCGGCGGCGTGCACACGATCACCCGCAGCGCGCCCCGGGTCGAGGGCGGTATCGCCGTGGCGCCAGCGACGTTCGGGCGCTTCGCGGGCGACCTGATCGCTCCCAGCGAAGCGTCCGGGCGTGTGTTTGCGATCACCCCGGAGGGTGCCGCGCGTCTGGTGGCCGATTCTGGGCTTCCCCACGGAAACGACATCGGCGTCGAGAGCGAATCGTTCATCCCGCCGCGCTCGGGCCTCGACGCCCTCCTCGCCGACCGCCTCACGCCGGGCAACCCCCATCCGGGCGATGACCTGGTGCTGAGGCTCTCCGGGGGCGCGCTCCGCGCCGCCGGTGCGCGCCCGGGCGACCTGCTCGTCGCCACCGAGGGCGGCGCGCTCACGGACGCCATCAGCTGCACCGCCACGGGCTGTCATGTCCGGCTCGTAGCGGTTGGGCCCGCGATCGCCCACGCCGAGGGCCACATCGCCTTTGCGCTAACCCGCTGACGCCGCGAAGCGACGGTGCTCGCGACGCCGACTGAGTCTACGTCGGAAGTTCGTGCTCGACCACGTAGCGCGCCGCGGCGCTCCGAGTGCTCACGCCGAGCTTGCGGTAAATGGAGCGCAGGTGCGAGTGCACTGTGCGCCGGCTGACGACAAGCCGGTCCGAGACCTCGGCATCGCTCAGACCCTGAGCGACGAGTCTCAGAACCTCCAGCTCGCGCGGTGTGAGCTCGTTTTGCGCCGTCGGCGCAGGCCGCGTCGCAACGGCTGCAAGAACGGCCTGCTCGGGCGTCAGCAACTGACCAGTCGCCCAGGCGCCGATGAATTCGTGTTCGCCCAGCGTTGCCTGCGCGGACGCGACCGCTCGCTCGTGGTCGCTGCGGACGAACGGCGTCCACTGGGTACCCGTGTCCTGTTGCGCCCGTTCGGCTGCGCTCAGAAGCTGTGTGCCGAGGTCGACTCGGCCCGCGGCAACGGCAGTCCGACCTAACCCCTCAAGGCAGACCGACACCAGCCACCGGTCGTTGAGCCGGGACGCGATCCTCAGGGCGCGTTCGCAATACGCTTGTGCCTGCACGTGATCGCCGCCGCGAGAGGACAGCTGCGCCAGGCCGTAGAGACTTCCGGCGGCCTGCAACACATCCCCTAGCTCCTCGAACTGCGTTAGTGAGTCAGCGAAGAGCCGGCCTGCCTCCTCCTCATTGCCCTCCCAGAAAGCAAGCCAGCCCAGACCCTGGAGCGCGCCGGGTATTGCGTAGCCGGCATAACCGGCGCCCGGGCTCATCGCCGAGACCACCTCGCGATAGAGCGCGCGCGCGGCCGCGAGATCACCGAGCTTGCGTGCAACCAGACCGCGTGCCGTAAGCGCAAGGTTGAGCGTCGTGTCGTCGTTGAGTCGCCGGCTGATGGTGACGCTCTCATCCAGAATCGCTGCGGCCCTCGCATCGTCATCGAGGTAGGAGGCGATCATCCCGGCCCCGACGAGGGCTCGCGCACGCGCGGGCACCGCACGTTGGCCATAGGCGGTGAGGGCTTCAGTGAGCCACTGTTCCCCTTCCCGGAGATGCCCACGGATGAGCCAGAAGCGCCACAGGCCATTGCACAGCTGGACGGCCGCCTCCCCGTCGCCTTGGTCGACACTCCAGCGCAAAGCGGCCCGAAAATTCGAATGGTCGACCTCGAGGCGCTCGATCCAGGCCGCTTCGTTGCGGCCAGGACACCGCTCAGCCTCCTCGGCCAGACGCGCGAAGCATCGGGCGTGAGCCCCACGCACGAGCTCCGCTTCCCCGTGTGCCTCGAGCTCCGCGAGGGCAAACTCACGGATGGTTTCGAGGGTCGCCACTCGCGTGCGACCGTCGGCCGTTTGCATCCGTCGTGCGAGCCCGTGGTCGACGAGGGACGCGAGTCCGTCGAGCACACTTGTGGACAACGGCTCGCCGTGACCGAGAACCGCTTCGGCTTGCTCGATGGAGCAGCCTCCGCTGAAGACCCCGAGCCCTCGCAACACACGGCGCTGGCCACCGTCAAGCAACCGGTAGCTCCACCCGATCGTCGATCGCAACTCCCGCTGGCGCGAGGGCAGATCACGGGGACCGTGCGTCAGCAGCTCGAGAGGTTTGTCGAGCCGCTCGAGGAGTTCCTCGGGTGAGAGAAGCTTGATCCAGACCGCCGCTAGCTCAATCGCGAGCGGGAGCGCATCAACCGAAGCGCAGATCTCGGCGACAATGCGCGCGTTTTCGGGGGTTAGGCGAAAGTCCGGCCGCGACGTCTGAGCCCGCCGAACAAACAGCTCAACTGCGGGCGAAGTCGCGATTGCCTGGTGATCGTCAGCGAGCTCGGCGACTGGAAGGTCGAGCGGACTAACCGCGAATTCGTGCTCGCCCGAGACTCGCAGGCTCGCGCGACTGGTTACGAGGACCTTGAGTAGCGGACAGTCCGCGAGCAGATGGGCAACAAGGGAGGCCGCTGGCAGAAGATGCTCGAAATTGTCCAGTAGAAGGAGGAGTCGCCGGCTCCACAGAAACGACTGCAACTGCTCGAGTAGAGGCTGGTCTCCGCGCTCCCGCAGATCAAGTGTCTCGGCGATGGCGTGGCCGACGGACGCCGGGTCCGTGGCCGTGCCCAGCGGCACGAAGCAGACCCCATCGCCGAACTCGGCGGCGAGATCCATCGCGACCTGTAGGCCAACCCGCGTCTTGCCGACGCCGCCAGGGCCGGTCAGCGTGAGCAGGCGAACTGATGGCGACCGCAGCAGCTGTGAGATCTCGCTGCATGTGCGCTCGCGCCCGAGGAGGGGTGTAAGACTCTCCGCGAGCTCGATGATGCGGTCCACCGCCACTTGTCCACCTTCGTCCGGGAGTCCCGGACGAAGGACCAAGCGTAACGCGCCGAGGCCGCCAACGGGGCGGAGGGAGGCGAGGTTAGCTCGGCCTGATCGCACACGGGCGTCTCGGGCGAGCTCAGATGCTACGACCTTGGTGCGGACGGCGCGTGTTCGCGAGGACGAGAACGTAGCTTTGCCCGTCGCTTCGGAAGCGACACGCGAGTAATTCCGCCCGGAGGAGCGTACCGGGCTTTGCCCTGAGTCCGAAGTTGGTCGCGCAGCCGTCTCCCTGTTTGACAATCGCGTCCAGAAACGGTTCCAGTGCTCCTCCTTCTGCCCAAAAGACCGCCGATGCCGGGAGCGCGAGCAGCTCACCGACGTCGTATCCGAGCAGCAGGCACGCGCAGCGATTCGCATATCGGACGGCATCGCGGTCGGGGTCGAGCACGAAGATCGGATGGCGAGCGCGCGAGAACATTCGCCGGGCATGGCGGTCGGGCGCAGCAGACAAGGTGCGCCCTATCGTGCCAACGGAACCGCTTGCTGCTGAGTCCGCCCAGACTCTCCCCCGTGCTGAGGAGAGGTCGCACGCTCACACATGATCCGTCGCCGCGCTGGGGACACGCTGTGCAGCAAAACGTCTCGAAAGATGGTGTAGCGAAAGCGAAAGCGAATGCCGTCGACGCAGAGAATGTTGCGGGCGCACAAGCGATCGAATTCCTCGGTCACCAGGAGCGGATCGACACTGCTCAGCGCCGATAGCTCTTCTGGGTCGAACGATTCTCCGAGCACTGACGCCCAGATCAACAGACGACACGCAACCGCGCCCTCGGCTCGACAGCGCCTGAGCAGCGTCTCGGATAACGTCTGCTCGAGTTCGCCCCCACCTCCGCCGCGGACCGCGGCGGCCACGAAGCGGGGATCTCCGCCGGTCCTCTCATGAAGATTGGGAATTCCGAGCGGCGCGAGGTCACTCGCTGTCAGCGGCTCGAGGCGAACAACCGCGGTTGGAGCCAACCGGCGCACGGGGTCGCTATCGGATACGTCTTCGTTCCGCACCGTTCCAACAATGGCAACTGGCAGCGCGGCACACCTCCGCTGCATGTAGGCGACTGCCCCGAGTGTGCTCGCATCAGCCCAGTGGAGGTCGTCAAGCAAGAGTACGAGCGGAGCGTTCGCCTCCACGAGCCGAACGAGGGCCTCCAGCGCATCTACTTGTGCGAACGGGCGATCGTCGATGCCCCGTCGCAGCTCGGGCAGGATTTCGCGCAGGGCAGGCAACACGCCAGGTTCCGGCATTAGGTCACGCAGTGCGTCACGAATCGCCGTGGCCAACGGTACGTACGGCAGGTGGCGTTCTAGCTCGGAGCAACGCGAGCGTCCGATCCGCACTCCGTCGAGCGACGCGACAAGCTCGTCAAGCAGGCGAGACTTGCCGAGGCCGGCTTCCCCCTCGACCAAAGCCAACGAGAACGAACCATCGAGCCCCCGGCGAGTGACATTCTCGAGTGTCGCTCGCTCACTGACGCGACCGAGAAGAACGACGGGGACGTCGTGGAGTTGGGACTCGCCTCCGCCTTGTCGAAGGCGAGGGAGGAGCGAGGCGAGGTCGTCTTGACGCAGTATTGCCGAGTGCAGCGCCCGGGTGTCAGGCATTGGCTCGAGCCCGAGCTCCCTGTCGAGGACCGTACGAAGTTGCGTGAACGCGAGTAGGGCGTCGTGCTGTCGGCCCAGGGCGTAGAGGGCGAGCATTGCGAGCCGATGGCCGTGGTCGCTGAACCGATCCATGGCAATCGCCTTCTCAGCGTGTCGGAGCGCCGCGGTGTAATCGCACTCGGCAAGCGCCATCTGGGCGGCGTCCAGGCGCGCCTCAAGCACCCGAGCCTGGTAGACACGGCGCAGCTCCAACGCCCACTCCGCATACGGCTCGTCATCGAGGATCTCGCCACGCACGAGCGAGAGGGCGTGCTCAAGACGCCGCCGAACGACGCGCGTTGACTCTCGCGCCGGGTGCTCGAGCAGCACGTCGAAGCGATCGAGGTCGAGCGTCACGAGGTCGGTGTCGAACCGGTACGCCTGCGGGTCGGTGACGACGAGCGCACGTGCCCACTTCCGATCGGAGCTGAGATGACGACGGAGCACCGAAATGAACGTCTGGAGCGAGCCGACAGCGTCCAGGGGCAGCTCGTGCCCCCAGAGCAGATCGGCGAGACGATCGGTCGAGACCGGGTGCCCCCGCGCGGCGAGCAGGATCTCAAGCACTTGCTTCGGTCTAATCCCGCCCAGATCGGCGATGCCGATCTGACGGTCGCCGATTGCGATCTCCAGCGGCCCGAACAGCTTGATCGTCACATCCCCAGGCGTGGGTCTCACCATCACGCCAGCGTAGGTCAGCGGCGACGAGTCCGAATCAGCAGGATTGCCGTTCCTCGTTGCCGGTCTTATCGAGCTGTCGGGTAGTGGAATGCCTAGGCAATTCGCGTGGACAGCGATCACTAGCACTCAGCCGCGACTCAGGTCCTACACAGCCAGGCTTCCTAGCCTGCCGGTCACACTCGCCAAAGGAGATCGGAGATGGGCCGCACATACGAATGCAACCGCCGCCTCGGCGATGCGCTGATCGACCTGTACGTCGAGTGGCGGGAAGAATGCTCCGCGGTCCAACTCGCGTATGAGGGGTGGCGCGAGGCATCCGACGACGACCGCGACACCGCGTTCGCCGCCTATAACGCGGCCCTCGATCGTGAGGAGCGGGCCAGCGACATCTATGCCGCCCTTATCCGGCAGGCGACCCCTGCAGCCCCTCACCTTGCCTGACTGCTCGTGTCTGTCGATCAAAACGAAGATCCAGTCGCATCACCCGGGCTCGCCCGTGGCAGGGCCGGTGATTGGAGCCAAGCACGCGTCCTTGACCCGCGGGCCTTGGTCGCCCACCAGGCTGTTCTCTACCGAGTCGCGCGCAAATTGTGCCCGTCGCACCAAGAGGCCGAGGATCTGGTCCAGGACACGTTTGCCCAAGTCCTCGCGCGTCCACGGGTGCTGCGCCGCGGGGACGACCTGCCCTATCTTCTCCGAGCGCTGCGCAACACGCACACCACGGGACGGCGGATCGCCGCGCGATTTCCCTCAATGCTGTCGATGCCAAGCGAGGAACCAGTCGCCGCGGTCGACGTTCCAGCAACTGTTGAGGCGCGCCGTTTGATTGGCGCAATCGCCGCCGCGCCCCGAGCGTATCGGGACGCGATCGTGGCCGTCGATCTGCTCGGTCTTTCCTATGAGGAGGCTGCCCGCCGGCTCCGGACGCGAAAGGCGGCGATCAACAGTCGCGTGTTTCGCGGCCGCGCCCACGTAGCCCGAATCCTGGATGGCGGGTGAGTGGGCGATGAGCCGAATGCAACCGCAGCTTGGAACGCTCGAGTACGTGGTCGCGGTCGCCAAGGATTGGACGAGCGCCCGGTTCGCCGCGGCCCAGACGGCTGCCTTCACGCTTCCGCCACACCGCTTCGAGTTGTTCGGCGCGGCGGTCCACCGGCGAGCCCTCTCGCCGCTGTCACTCGAGGGGCAGTCTCCGTTCGATGTGGTGACATGGGTGGAGCATCCGACCGCCTGGGCTCACGCCACAGTTCTCACAATGCTCGCCGACTCCGAGTCCGGAACCGCTCAGTACGACCAAGAAGCCGTCGAGATCCTCGCGATGGAGGGAAACGACGTCCTAGTCGAATGCGCGTTCGTGATTCGCGTCGCTGGCCTACCTCCGTGTCTTGGGCCCTTCTGGCTCGCTCGCTGATGGATGGGCACGGAGACAGGTGCACTTGCGCGCAGCTCATCGGCTTTATCTATGAGCTGCTCGACGCGCATGACGATACGGCCCGAATCGCAGCGGCCTTGGCCCCCAATCCGGTTTGGCAGCCGCACCTCGTCTATCTACGCGACCTCCAGCGCCTGGGACGCGAGGTGCTTGCAGCATCAGCCGGACAACTCGAAGCCGACTGGCCCGGCTCCCGGTAGCCTCCGCCGGCTCCGCGGCAGAAACGTGGCCCGGCACGTGCTACTATGTTACGTAGTAACTTGTTTGCCGTAGGAATGCAACCCCAATCTAGGAGCCGGCGATGACCAGCCGTGAGCCCACCACACCCAGCTTTGAACAAACCATCGCGCGGGCCCGCGCGGTCCGCGCCGAGCACGCCATGGAGGCGGCGCTCTTCGCGAACCGAGTGGAGCACGCGCGTGCCGCAGCTCGGTACAGGGCGATGGCGCAGTGGACGGCCGAATATCGGCGCTCCGCGGCGAGGTGCCGGGAGCTCGGTGAGATCATCCGCAGCGAGCGCGAGGCGGCATGACCGCGTCGACACCACCGGCCCAAGGCAGCCTCCAGGTTCCGCCGCCGCTTCACGAGCTCGAGTCCGAGGTCATGGAGGAGGTCTGGAAGCGCGGAGAGGCTTCGGTCCGCGAGGTTATGGAAGCGCTAAACGCCAGCGCGGACAAAGAGCGCGCGTACACCACATACATGACGATCATGGCCAGGCTCGACAGCAAGGGCGTGCTGGAGCGCCGCCGGCAAGGAAAGACCGACTTCTACACCCCGCGGTACGAGCGCGATCAGTACGCGGACCTTCGCGCCCGCGCCGAGCTCGATTCGCTGGTCGATCAGTTCGGCGACCTTGCTCTCGCTCACATCACCCGTCAGCTCGCTGGACTTGACCCGCGACGCCGACGCGCCCTACAGCGCCTCGCTCGTGAAACTTGACGTCGTCACCAGCCGTCCGGGCCACAGCCGGGTGTTCTGGCTGGCGGCCATATTCGGCACGGTAGGCATGCTCGCCGCCGCAGCCGCCGTCGGTACGGCGATCGGCTCGGTGCACCGGGCCTCGATGGGCGCCGGTCACCTCGACGTGGCCGGCGTGGTCCTCTCATACCCCCAGGTCAACGGGGCGGAGTGGCTCTTGATTGGCCTCGCCGCCGTCGGGGCCACGGCGATCACCGTGGCCGGCTGGGGCTTCTGGCGCCAACGCACCGTGTACCAGAGCTTCCTCGAGAAGCTTCAGGTCATTGGCCGTGTCCGCGGTCACCCGACCGTCAAGGTGATCGCGGGGTCACGACCCGAGGCCTTCTGCGCCGGATACCTGAGGCCGAGGGTCTACATCTCGAGGGGCGCGCTGGAATCGCTCACGATCCCCGAGCTCGACGCCGTGCTTGCGCATGAGCACCACCACAAGCAGGTTCGCGACCCCCTCCGATTCGCCTTCGGTCGCATCCTCAGTCGGTCCCTGTTCTTCATGCCGGTACTGCGACCGCTCTTCGACCGCTACGCGGACGTCGCCGAGTGCAACGCCGATGGTGCAGCCGTCCTGGCTAGTGCCGGCCGCCAGGCGCCGCTGGCCTCGGCGCTGCTGGTGTTCGATGCGGGCGCGCCACCGGGAGTCAGCGGCATCTCATCTGCGCGAGTCGACTCGCTGCTTGGCGAACCCGTTTGTTGGCAGCCACCCCTCTGGCTGATGGCCGCATCCCTCGCCGCCGTCTCTGCTCTAAGCGCCCTGGTCTGGCAGACGAGTGCGGTCGCGTCGTTACGGGCGACGTTCAATCTGCCCTTCCTCTCCTCCCAGCCGTGCATCGCAATAATGCTTGCCCTGCCTCTGCTGGGCTGCATGGTGGTCGCCTTCAGGCGCAGGTCGCGCTTGCGGACGGTCAGCGGGCGCGCCTGACTCGCCGTCCCCGCCTCATGCCGCCGTACGGAGGGCGATGGTGGGAAGTTTCGCTTCCGCTTCCCCAATCAGCAGCTACGGGGCGTAATACTACGTACTCTAGTAGATTATTTCCCTCGGAAAGTTTTTGCCGCCAACGGCGTCTGATGCTTTAGAGGTATTACTACGCTGAGTCGTAGTACAGACGAATACAGGACCGGATCGAGGCTCCGCCCACGGTCTTCGTAACGAAAGGACCCCAGCATGCAGACTCAGAGCATCACGTCGGCGGCCATCGAAGAGAACGGTTCGGGCGCGTCACGGGACGCCGAGCTTCAGGAACAGTGGCGCCGCGTGGTCGGGAGGCGCTCCTTCCTGAAGGGCCTTGGGGTCGCCGGTGCGGCGGCGCTGCCGGGGAGTGCGCTCCTCGCCGACAACGCCTTTGCGGCTGGCGGCCCGTTGAGCCACGGTGATGTTGCGATTCTCCGCCTGCTTGCCGCGATCGAGCTGATCGAGAGCGATCTATGGCAGCAGTACAACGAGCTCGGCGGAGCGAACGGGGGGAATGCGGCCTACATGGCGGCCTTGGAGAACCTCGACTCCGACATGCCGCAGTACATCGCCGACAACACCGATGACGAACTCAGCCACGCCGCGTTCCTCAACGCCTACCTGCGTTCCAAGGGCGCACCGCCCGTCAACCTCGATGAGTTCCGGACGCTCCCGAGCAGCAAGGCCACAGGGGCCAGGCGGATCGGCAGGCTGACAAATCTGATGACGTTGGACGTCGACACGAGCTGGTACGTGCGGTATCGCAGCACGGCGAACCCGGATCTCGGCGCGACATTCCCGCAGGCGGTGTCGATCCATCGCCAGCCGGCGATCCCGCTTAACGACGACGACACCCCGCCGGGGCTGCCGGCACCGGTGCCTCCCGTCGGAGCGCAGGAAACACGGATGCAGGCGATCGCCAACACCGCTGGGTTTCACTTCGCCTACATCGAGCAGGGCGGCTCGAGCCTGTACAGCATCATGGCGCTGAAGGCGAGGAGCCTCGAGGTGCTGCGGATCATCGTGAGCATCGGCGGGGTCGAGACCAACCACTTCTCGCTCTGGCACGACAAGGCCGGGAATGCTGTCGCCCAGCCGCTGGCCGGCATAACCGACCCCCAGACCGGGGTGACGTTCCCGGACCTCAACGCCAAGGGCGGCGCGCTCAATCAGACGAACCTGATCCTTCCTGAGCCGTGCACGTTCCTTCACCGCAGCCTTCCGCCGTGCTCGATCGTGCGGCCGACGCTCGACCAACTCGGAGGGGCGGTGGCGACGATCAACAGCTTTACCGCCGACCGACTGTTCGAAGGCCAGTCGCCGAAGTTCTTCAAGACCGTCCACAAGCTCGCGGTCGGGGCCGACGCCGCGAGCCGCGGAGCCCTATAGCCAAGGGCTCAAGGAGTTCAGGGCCTCGATCAGCGGCCACGACAGCGATGACAACTCATGAGCGCACGTACGGAGGCGGGTCGGACTCCTTGCCGCCTGTCCCTCGGTCAGCATGGTCACGGCTCGCCGCCTGCACCGCGTGCGCGGCACTGCTGCAACTTGACGGCACGCTGATCACGGTCGCGCTACCGACGGTGGCGCGCGGTCTGCACGTCAGCGCGAGCTCGACCTCGGTCGTCCTCAGCGCCTATTTCGCTGCCTACGCTCTCCTGCTGATCCCGGGCGGCGCGCTCGTAGACCGGTTCGGAGCGCGGCGCCTGGCGCTAGTCGGCCTGGCGCTGTTCGCTCTCGGCTTGGCATCCGGCGCGCTGGTCGACAACTTCGGCGAGCTGCTCGTGACGCGGGGAGTGCAGGGCGCCGGGGCCGGCCTCCTCAGCCCGGCCGCGCTCGCCGGCGCCGTCTCGGGCTTCCCGCCGGAGCGACGCGGCCGCGCGCTCGGGATCTGGGGCGCCAGCGCCGGCATGTCGAACCTGCTCGGCCCGCTCCTCGGCGGCGTGTTGACGGTGGCGTTCGGATGGCGCGCCGACTGGTGGGCGCTCCTGCCGCTGACGATCGCCGCCGGGGTGGCCATCGCCCGGTTGATGCCGACGATCGCCCATGCCGACGAGCGCGACAACCCGGCGCTCAACCGGATCGTGCTCGCCGCCACGCTCGTGGCCGGGCTCACCTTCGCGGTGATGATCGGTGCCTTCTACATCGTTGAGCAGTACCTCCAGCGGGTGGCGGGCTTCTCTGCGCTCGGAGCCTCCAGCGCCCTGGTAATCGTGGCGCTGCTGGTCGGTGCGGCCGCGCCAATCGCCGGGAGGCTCGTCGATCGTCATGGGGAGCAGGTGCCCGCGCTGCTAGGGTTCGGCGCCTCGGCGGTCGGGCTCATGGTCCTGGGGATCCCGGGCATGCCGCTCGACGGCGTCGTGACGATCCTGCCGTTAATCCCGGTCGGCCTCGGACTGGGCATGCT
>DASSGR010000004.1:0-3221 GCA_035693425.1 Solirubrobacteraceae bacterium | reverse complement strand
TCGATGGGAGCTCGGCGGTCAGCGCTGTGAACAGCGCGGCCGATGCGGCGTCCATCAGGTGTGCGTGCTCGACCTCGACGATCGCCGGCACCAGGAGCGCGCGGCGGAGGAGCCGGATGACAACCTCGCGGAGCTTGCTCGCCCTCGCCTCGGGCGCCAGCTGATTTACCTCGGTGGTCGGTGGCACCTGCAGGCCGACCGCGATCGCAATCAGCGGCAACCACGGGAGCAGATCGGGGTCGCTGCGGCGGATGTGATCCAGCAGCCGCTCGAGCACCCGCTCCTCGGGGTCGTCCCACTCCGCGCCGAGCAACTGGCGCAGAAGGTCGCGCCACGCGAAGTACGGTGTCTCGCGCGTGACCACCTCGCACGTGGTGTGCAGGATCGTCATGTCGTCGCCGAGCGTGCGTGCCTCGGCGAGCAACCGCGACTTTCCGGTTCCGGTCTCCCCCACCAGTTCGATCAGCGCCCCGGAGCCGCGTCTGGCGTCGGCGATCGCCTGGCGCAACAGCTCGAGCTCGCGGTCGCGGCCAACCAGCGGAAGCTGTCGCCGCGTGATCACCTGCGATCCGGCGCGCACAGGCGCTCCGATGTCCGAAGCGTGTACGGGGTAGGTCTTGCCCTTGACTGCAAACGGCTCAAGCGCTTGTTGATGGAAGCGTCCCTCGACCTGGCGCACCACCTCCTGGGTGGCGTACACATGACCCACGGGCGCCTTGCCCATGACGCGGGCAGCGAGGTTGACGGTGTCGCCCATCACGACGTACCAACGGCGATACGAAGGTCCCACCTCACCGGTGAACACCGGCCCGCGGTTGACGCCGACCTGCACCGGGAACGGCAGATCGAGCTCGACGATCCGGCGCAGCGCCAGCAGCATGCGCTCCTCGTCGTCCCCGACCACCCGTGGCGCGCCCGCGCTCAGGCGGATCTTGCCGCCATCGCCCGAGATATCGGAGTCGAGGAAGCACACCTCGTAACGCTCGCATGCTCCCTGAACTGCGCTCACGAGCTCGTCTAGAGCGCGCGCGGCAACCGCCGTCCCGTCGCGTTCCAGGAGTTCGTCCAGGCCTTTGAACTGGATGAACGCCACCGACGCCGTCCGGTGCTCGGGAGCGGCGTGTCCGCCGAGCAAGTGCTCTCGCACGATTAGCGGCAGACACTCGGCGATCGCCTCGTCCGGGGCCTCGACTAAGTCCGGAGGCGCAGCCCACGGCGGCGCGATCGGCGGACGGGCGAGGAGCGTGCCGCTATCGACCTGAGCTCCTAGGTACTCGCGCGCCAGCAGGCCCGCAGTGTCCGGGCTGAGCAAGGTCTGGCCGGCCGAGGCCAGCGCCTCCATCTCGGCGACAGCGCTTGCTCCCGGACCGCCGACGAGGAGCTCACGATGCGAGGCGCCGACCAAGAACATCGGGTAGGTGCCGCTGTGGACGCCGACCGACATCCGCAGGACGACGTGGCTGGTGCCGGCGCGAATGCGACCGACCTCACGCAGCGTTTGCTGCATCGCGGCCGCGGCGGCACACCCCCGCTCTGTGTGCCCGTCGCCTTCGAACCACAGAAGCATTGCGTCGCCACCGAACTTGAGGAGCGACCCGCCCCGCGCCGACACGTCCGCCAGCAGTTCGGAGAAGCAATGGTTGATCGCATCGACGAGATGCTCGGCGCCCTCCTTGCCCTTGCGGGCCAGCCGCTCGGAGAGGCGCGTGAACCCGGATACGTCCGCGAACACCGTCGTTCCTTCGAGCGTCTCCACCAGCTCGGTGCGCGGTGCCGCGAGACGCCCGAGCAGCATCCGGGGTACGTAACGTTCGAGGGTCCCGGTCCCGGTTGTTGTTCGCACGATGGAGCCTTCGTTGGCAGGATACGGCTTAGCCGCCGGCCGATCCGTGGCCGTCGGTGTTCAGCAGATCGTCGAGGACGTCGCCGTAGCAGCTGATCAGCAGCGACAGGTGCCCATCCCGTGGACGTATGCGTGGCTTGACGTTGAGGTGAGTGGCCAGCCACTCACCGTGGGAAACCGGGATGAACTGGTCCTCCGCCCCGTGCCAGAGGGTGACGGGCACGTTGATCTTCTCCAGGTCGAAGCCCCAGGGCGAGAACAGGGCTGTGTCGTCATCCAGCCATCCGAACACGCCGGCGGAGAGCGAGCGCGCGTACTGCCGGGCCAGGTGGTCGCCGTAGGGGGTGCTGAGGGCGCGACGGTCGGCCTCGCAGACAAGGTCGCCCAGCACGGACACGATCTCGCCGCCGTCGGCGTTGGCCATCTCGGGGGCCACGCGGTCCAGGTATGCCTCGAGCTCATCGGCGCCGGCGCACACGGCGGCAACTTCCTCGAGGTTCTCGGTTCCCATCCCGGCCGTCCAATCGAGCCCGACGGCGTCGAACGGAGCCGGGCAGGCGATCACCGCCGCCGAGATGACACGGTCGGGCAGAAGCGCCGCACAAGCGATCGAATGGGGGCCGCCCCCCGACCCTCCATAGGAATGGAAGCGGTCGTAGCCAAGCGAGTCGGCGATCGCCACCACATCCCGGACGCAGCTGGCGACGGTCCTGCCCTCGAGCCTCCCCGAAGCGCCGTAACCCGGCCGCGAGTAGCTGATGTGGCGCACGTTTCGCTCGGCGCCCGCCGCCACTAGCGTCTCGAACAGCCCGGAGGCGCCGGGGGTCCCGTGGTGCAGGAACACCGGCACTCCGTCAGGAGGCCCGATTAGCTCAACCTCGAGAACGCGACCATCCTCGACTTCGACCAGCTGCGCATCGCGCGCGTAGATGCCCACGCGGAAAAGCTATCTGAAGGGGGCTCGTGCCGCGACCTATTTACGGCGCTTTCGCGCCCCCGCCAAAGCGGGCGCGCGGGAACTTTCGGACCGGGGACGAGCTACTTGAGCTCGACGCTGCCGCCGGCCTCCTCGAGGTCGGCCTTGAGCTTGTCGGCCTCGGCCTTGTCGACGCCCTCCTTGACGGGCTTGGGGGCCTCGTCGACGAGCGCCTTGGCCTCCTTGAGGCCAAGTCCGGTGGCAGCGCGCACGACCTTGATCACCTGGATCTTCTTGTCGCCGGCCGCGGTCAGGACGACGTCGAAGGCGGTCTGCTCCTCGGCCGCCTCGCCGCCGCCGTCGCCGCCCGGAGCGGCTGCCGCCGCCGGAGCGGCAACCGCCGCCGCGGACACGCCGAAGGCCTCCTCGAGCGCCTTGATGCGCTCGGAAAGCTCGAGTACC
>DASSGR010000003.1:0-40108 GCA_035693425.1 Solirubrobacteraceae bacterium | reverse complement strand
CAAGCGGGGGCGGATCATCGCCGACGACGGGACCGTGCTGGCCCGCTCCGTCCCCGCGCCGGCAGGCACCTACACGCGCTTCTATCCGACCAGCAACCTGTTCTCGCAGCCGGTCGGCTATTCGATCGCCGCCCAGGGGCGCAGCGCGGGGCTGGAGCGCTCCCGGGGAGATGCATTGCGCGGCGTGCAGACCGGGCTGAGCTCGATCTTCGGGCAGCTCACCCGGCGCCGGGTAGGCGACGACGTGTACACGAGCCTGGATCCAAAGGCTCAGCGGGTTGCCACGCAGGAGCTCGCCGGCAGGGCGGGGTCAGTGGTGGCGCTCGATCCGCGGACCGGCGCCGTCAAGGTGATGGTGGCCCTGCCCGACTACAACAACAACCATCCCGATGCCAAAGGCCCCGGTATCTCGACGTTCAACCGCGCCACGCAATCGGGCTACCCGCCGGGATCCACGTTCAAGGTGGTGACCGCCACCGCGGCGATCGACAGCGGCGAGTACACCCCGAACTCGACGGTCGACGGAAATTCACCGAAGACGATCTCGGGCGTGCCACTGTCCAACGATCTGAACCAGAGCTTCGGCCCGATCACGCTGACCAAGGCGCTGACCTACTCGGTCAACACGGTCTGGGCGCAGGTGGCAGAGCACGTAGGCCGGGGGACGATGACCAAGTACATGAAGCGCTTCGGCTTCTACGCAAAGCCACCGCTCGACTATCCGCCCGAGCAGATCGCCGAGAGCCGCCCGTACTCGCCGTCGGGCCGGCCGTATCCACCGGCGAGCCCCCGTGAGGACATCGGGCGGATCGGCATCGGCCAGGGCGGCCTAGCGGTCACGCCGCTGCAGATGGCGATGGTCGCCGCGGCCGTCGCCAACGGCGGCAAGCTGATGACCCCGCGCCTGGCCACCAAGGCCGTCGACCAGGACGGTCGCACGGTGCAGACCTACAAGCCCTCGGTGATGTCGCAGGTGATGTCGCCGACGACCGCGGCGCAGATAACGCAGATGATGAAGAACGTGGTCGACGAGGGGACCGGGACCCCGGCCCAGCTGGGCAACATCAGCGTCGCCGGTAAGACGGGTACGGCGCAGGTCGGCATTGTCGGCTCCAACCTCACGCAGCCGTGGTTCATCGGCTTCGCGCCGGTGCAGGATCCGAAGGTCGCCGTCGCGGTCACGATCGAGCGCAGTCAGGGAGGGTTCGGAGGGACGGTCGCCGCGCCCATCGCAAAGCAGGTCATCCAGACCCTCCTGGCAGAAGGCCAGTGACGATGGCCGATCTCTCTCCCGGAGCGATCGTCGACAACCGATACAAGGTTCTCTCGCGCCTCGGCGCCGGTGGCATGGCCGACGTGTTCCTCGCCGAGGACCAGCAGCTCGGCCGCAAGGTGGCGCTCAAGCTCCTGCACCGCCGGTTTGCGGAAGATCCCGACTTCGTCGAGCGCTTCCGCCGCGAGGCCCAGGCCGCCGCCGGCCTGCAGCACCCGAACGTCGTCAGCGTGTACGACCGAGGCTCGTTCGAGGACACCTACTACATCGCGATGGAGTACCTGCCGGGTCGCTCGCTCAAGCAGCTGATCCGCCAGGAGGCGCCGCTCGATCCGATCCGCGCGATCGACATCACGATCCAGATCCTCAAGGCCGCTCGCTTCGCCCACCGCCGCGGCGTGATCCACCGTGACCTCAAGCCCCACAACGTGATCATCGACGACGCCGACCAGGCCAAGGTCACGGACTTCGGTATCGCCCGCGCCGGCGCGTCGGACATGACCGAGACGGGTTCGATCATGGGCACGGCCCAGTACCTGTCGCCTGAGCAGGCTCAGGGACACGCGGTCAGCGCGGGCTCTGACCTCTACTCGGTCGCGGTGGTGCTCTACGAGATGCTGACCGGGCGCGTGCCGTTCGACGGCGAATCGGCGGTGACGATCGCGCTCAAGCACGTGTCCGAGGCACCGGTGCCCCCGACCGCGATCAACCCGGCGGTACCGTCCGAGCTCGAGCAGGTCGTGATGTGGGCGCTCAACAAGAACCCGGCCGACCGCCCCACCGACGCCGATCAGTTCATCAGCGCGCTCGAGGCCGCCAAGTCCGTCATCCAAAGCGGTGGGGGTGGCCAACGGACCGCGTCGATGGCAGCGCTCGCAGCCGTCGGGGGCGTCGGCGCGGCGTACGGCTCCCCGGCGGCCGGGGGAGCGGCTGTCTCGCCGGAGACCGCGATCGCCGCCTATCGCCAGCCCGCGGGCGACGACACCGGCTCCTACTACGCCGAGGGGGAGCCGCGGGAGCCGCCGGAAGACGAGCCGCGCATGTGGCCCTGGGTGACGCTGCTGGTGATCCTGCTGCTGGCCGGCGCGGGCGTCGCGGCGTACCTTCTCAGCCGCCCGCACAAGCGGATCGTCCCGACTGTGACCAACCAGACGCTCAACACTGCTCGCACGGTCCTGCAGAACGACGGCTTCACCGTGTCGGTCCTTAACGTCACCAACAACAAGCCCGCCGGCATCGTCATCGGCCAGGACCCTCAGGGCAACGACAAGGCAGAGGAGGGCTCGACCGTGACGCTGACGGTGTCACAGGGCCCAGGGAGCACGACCGTGCCGTCGGTGGTGGGACGAAGTCAGAAGGCCGCGCAGAATGCGCTCAACAAGGCGCACCTCAAGTACAACGTTCAACGCGAGCCGTCGGAGACGATCGCCAAGGGCAAGGCGACCCGCACCGACCCCAGCAGCGGGCAGGCAGTCGGAGTGGGGTCGACGGTGACGCTGTACATCTCCTCGGGCAAGCCGATGGTGACCGTGCCCAACGTGATTGGTGAATCCGGCTCGGCGGCCAGAACGCAGCTGACCAACGCCGGCTTCGTCGTGTCCACGACCAACCAGACGACGACCAACGCGCCCGCCGGGCAGGTGGTCGATCAGAGCCCCGCGGGCAACACCAAGGTTGCGGCTGGATCGGCCGTCAACCTGGTGATCGCCCAGGAGCCGACCACCGCCCAGGTGCCCGATGTCACCGGCGACACCGTCAAGGGCGCCACCAACGCGCTCAAGGCGGCGGGCTTCAAGGTCGCCAAGCAGACCAAGCCCGTGACCAAGCAGAGCAACGATGGGATCGTCGTCGAGGAGCAGCCGAAGGCCGGGTCGACTCAGACGAAGGGCAGTACGGTCACGATCATCGTCGGGCAGTTCACGCCGCCGCCGACGACCACGCCGACGACCACGCCGACGACGCCGACCACGCCGACGACGGGCAACACTCCGTGAGCGCGCTGCGTGTAGTGGTGCTCGGGGGCGGCCGCTCCTCCGAGCGAGAGGTCTCGCTCGCGTCCGCCGCGTCGGTGTGCGAGGGGCTGCGCGCGGGCGGCCACGAGGTGCGAATGGTCGAGGTCGGAGCCGACGGGGTGTGGCGCGAGGACGGCCAGGAGGTGTCGCTGTCGCCCGGTCGCGGGCTGCCCGGCTGCGACGTCGTGTTCCCGGCCCTGCACGGTCCGTTTGGCGAGGACGGCACCATCCAGGGGCTGCTCGAGATCGTCGACGTGGCGTATGTCGGCGCCGGAGTGCTTGCCTCGGCGCTGTGCATGGACAAGGTCACGTTCAAACACCTGATGGCGCGCGAGGGGATCCCCCAGGTCGACTACCGGGCGGTGGACTCTCCGCGATGGGCGGCGGCGCGCGAGGACGTACTCGCCGACGTGGCGGGGCTGGGCCTGCCGGTGTTCGTCAAGCCCGCGCGGCTGGGATCGTCGGTTGGGATCGGGCGCGTGGCTGTGGCGGACGAACTGCCCGGGGCGCTCGAGGTGGCCTTCGAGCACGACTCGCTGGCGATCATCGAGGGGTTCGCGACCGGGATCGAGGTTGAGTGCTCGGTGCTGGGCAACGACGACCCGGTTGCGTCGCTGCCGGGCGAGATCCTGCTGGCCACAGGCGAGGCGGGGTGGTACGACTACGAGGCCAAGTACACGCCCGGCGGCATGGAGCTGATCGTGCCCGCGCGGGTGTCCGATGCGGTGCGGGAGCGGGTCCGGTCGCTGGCCGTGGAGACGTTCGTCAAGTCCGGCTGCCGGGGGTTGGCGCGGGTCGACTTCTTCGTGACCGGCGAGGACGTGCTGGTCAACGAGCTGAACACGATGCCGGGGTTCACGAGCACGAGCGTGTATGCGGCGCTGTTCGCCGCCAGCGGCGTGTCGTATGTGGAGCTGTTGGATCGGTTGCTGGGGTTGGCGGTGGAGGCGCACGAGGCCGAGGGGCGGGTGCGGCACTAGCCGGGTTTCGCCGGGCCGAACGTCAACGGCTCAATGAAGGAAGGGGGATGGGGCCGGATCCGCGGGTTGTGATAGGCGGGCATAACACGACAACCGGCTCGGAAATCGGGACGCGTGCCGTGTTAGCCGCCCTATACGGTGGTTAACACGACACGCTTCGCCTGAATCGTCGCGGTTGTCGTGTTATGCACCCCCTCCATCCCGTTCCTCAGTGGGCCGTTAAATCCGGGCCCGAGCGACTACCTGTACAGGGTGACCTCATCCAGCGCCAAGCTCGGATGTGCCCCGAGGCTCGTGATCCACACTAGATAGAACCGGTACTTGGTCCCAGAGCTGGTCAGCGGAATGTCCTGCTTGTGGGACACCAGCGTCGCCGCCGAGATCTTCGCCCAGCCGGCATCGGGCCAGGTCAGCGGCGGCTGGTCCTTGCGCGCGTAGATCGTGGCGGTGAACCCGGGCGTGGTGGTGAAGATCCGCAGCACCCGCGCGGCTGTCATCGGCCTGGCATCGACGTACAGGCCGACGCCGGCCTTGTTCAGCGCGCCGCTGTAGTAGGTCTGGGTGGTCCAGGCGGTGCCGAGCTGGTTGTCGATCGCCAGGCTGGCGTCGGGGTGCTCGTCGGAGGGGCTGCCGAGCGGGTTGAAGCCAAACGCGCAGCTCTGGCACAGCCGCACCTGCTTCAGTGACGCGCCGCCGCTCGTCGAGGAGGAGCTCGGCGCCTTGACGTTCAGGTTGCCGGTCCCGTGGTGGGTACGGGTGGCCAGCCACACGACACCTCCCACGGCTGCCGCTGCAACGATCAGCAGCAGGATCACCGCCGTCGCCCGGTGACGCATCCGGAACGGGATCCGCCGCCTCGCCCTCGACGGCAGCGTCCGCAACACGCTGGTCGCTTCGCCGGTGGCGCCGCCCGCCCGCGCCGTCTCGATCGCGAGCACGTCCTCGAGGTCGGCGATCAGCTCGGCGTCGTCGGCATAGCGGTCCTGACGCCGCTTGGCGGTGGCGGTGTCGATCACCGCCGCGAGCGCCGAGGACACCTCGGGGCGGCGCACCTGCACGTCCGGGACCTCCTCGCGCACGTGCTTCATCGCCACGGCAACTTGATTCTCGCCCTTGAACGGCACCTCGCCGGTGACCATCTCGTACAGCACGATCCCAAGCGAATACAGGTCCGACTGCCCGGTCACGTCCTGCCCCAGGGCCTGTTCGGGCGACACGTAGTCGGTCGTGCCGAGCACCCTGCCGTCGGCGGTCAGCCCCTCCTCGTCGAGCGTGCGCGCGATCCCGAAGTCGGTGACCTTGGCGGAGCCCTCCTCGTCGATCAGCACGTTCTGGGGCTTGACGTCGCGGTGGACGATGTGCCGCGCGTGCGCGGCCCCCAGCGCCCGCGCGATCTCGATCCCGTACGCCACGGCCTCGGCGATCGGCAAGCGTCCGTTGCGCCGGATGCGCTCCTTGAGCGTCTCGCCCTCGACGTACTCGAACACGATGTACGGCCGCCCCTCGTCCTCGCCGGCGTCGATCACGCCGACGATGTGCGGGTGCGACAGCTGGGCCACGGCGCGCGCCTCCCGACGGAACCGCTCCAGCTGGTCGGAGTCGCTGGTGATCTCGCGGTTCATCAGCTTGATCGCGACCTGGCGCTGGAGCGTCTCGTCGAGCGCGCGGTACACGGTCGACATCCCGCCTGACCCGATCCTGGCCTCCAGTCGATAACGGTCATTGAGCGTGGTGCCGAGCAGCGTGGTCATCTACTAACCCCTATTTTGCGCCAACTGCCCGTCGTTCACACGGAAATATCCTGGATTCGCGCGGCTCTCACCGTGAAATCTCTCCCGCCCGTGCTTCTCGACGAAGCCGTCGGACGACCAGCCCGGCCAGCGCCACGCGGTAGGCCGCATAGGGAAGCAGCGACCGGTCGCGCTCGACCTGGCGGATCAGCCACGTCGAACCGAGGGTCGAGGCGAACGCGGCGATCGCGCCCGCTGCGAGCGGCACCCCGGTGCCGGGCGGCAGCCCGCGGCGCTTGAGCCGCCACCCCTTGAGTGCGGTCGCCCCCGCGATCACCGGCAGGGCCACGTGGCGCGACAGGCGGTTGGCGTCTTCCCGGGTGAACCGCCGGGCCCTGGCCGCGGCGAGCGTCGCGCCATTGCGCGAGACGCCCGGCACGAGCGCGCACGCCTGGGCCACCCCCAGCCACAGAGCGTCGGATGCGCCCGCCTCGGTGTGCGTGCGCTCCTGCGGCGCCCGGTCCGACCAAGCCATCGCGATCGCCCCGATCACCAGCGCCGCGGCGATCGTCGGCGGCGTTCCGAAGCGACCCTCGATCGGGCGTTCTAGCGTGTAGCCCACGACTGCCGGCGGCGCGAACGACAGCGCGATCAGCGCCAGCCGGCGCGGGTTCAGCCCGCGCACCGCGGCATCGACCTCGTCGCGCAGGGTGATCAGTAGCGCCGCCGCGGTGCCGGCGTGCACCACCACCTCGAACGACTTGCGTAGCTCGTCGTCCAGTTGCTCGTAATCCCAGTGCAGCAGCCAGGGGACGAGCGCCACGTGGCCCGAGGAGGAGATCGGAAGCAGCTCGGCGGGGCCGTGCAGCGCCCCGAGCGCGATCGCCTGGCCCACCCGCAGCTTGTGGCCGGCGCTACCTCTGGCCGACATCCACGGGTGCCTCGGTGGACTCCACCGGCTCCCCGCTGTGCTGCGCAGACGTTTCCGTGTCCCCTACCGGACTCTCCGCGTGGTTCCCCGCGGCCCGGTGAGCACGGCCCCGGCGCCTGATCAGCAGGTAGGCGATCGCCGCCAGCAGCAGGACGACGACCGCGTAGTCGACGTACTCGAGGTGGTGGCGCCAACTGCTCCAGTTACTGCCCACTTCGCGTCCCAGCACGCCCAGTCCGCCGATCCAGATGATCGAGCCGGCCAGCGCGGCCAGGAAGAAGCGCACGAACGGCATCTCCGCCACACCGGCGGCATATGGGAACACCGCCCGCGCGAACGGGATCATCCGGGACACGAAGATCGCGGGCGCGCCGTGGCGTTCGGACCAGCGATGCGCGCGGTCGAGCTTCTGCGGGTTGACGTGGAGCTTGCTCCCCTGGCGCTCCAGTAGCTCGCGGCGCCCGTAATAGCCGATCGTGTAGGCGATCGAAGCCCCGACCATGTCTCCCACCACGCCCGCCACGATGATCCCGGGCAGCGTCAGATTGCCGTTGTAGACGTCGAAGCCGGCGAACAGCATCACCGGTTCGGTGCCCGGTACGCCGATCACGCCGGTGGTCGCGGTCAGCACCGCCACGCCCGCGTAGCCAAGGCTGTCGATCACGTTCGTGGCCAGGTTGACCAGCGGCGCGGTCAAGGATGCATAGACGGCAAGCACGCGCCCAGAGCGTAGCGGGCGCCAGGCTGCCGACACCTCGCCTGTTGTTAGGGTTCGCCGCTGCTCATGACGATCCCGCTGTTCGACACAGCGACGCTGCAGGCGCCGCTGCACAAGACCATCAACGAACGGATCGGCGAGGTGATCGAGCGTGGCACCTTCATCCTCGGACCGGAGGTGCAGGCGTTCGAGCGCGAGTTCGCCGACTATCTCGGCGTCTCCCACGTCGTCGGCGTGGCCAACGGCACCGACGCGATCACGATCGCGCTGAGGGCGCTCGGCTTGCAGCCGGGCGACGAGGTCGTGGTGCCGTCGTTCACGTTCTACGCGACCGCCGAGGCGGCCGTCACAGCGGGAGCGCGACCGGTGTTCTGCGATGTCGACCACGACACCCGCAACATCACCGCGCAAACCGTCAAGGCGGTGATGACGCCGCGCACGAAAGCGATCATCGCCGTCGACCTGTTCGGGCTGCCGGCGCCGCTGGATGAGCTGCGCGAGCTCGGCGTGCCGGTGCTGGAGGACGCGGCTCAGGCGGCGGGGGCGAGCCTCGGCGACCGCCGCGCGGGCGCGCTCGCAGACGCCGCGACGTTCTCGTTCTACCCGTCAAAGAACCTCGGCGCGTTCGGCGACGGCGGGGCGATCGCGACCGACGACGACGGCGTAGCGGCGCTCGCGCGGGCCCTGCGCTTCCACGGATCGCGCGACAAGCAGAGCTTCGAGTATGTCGGCTACAACTCGCGGCTCGACGAGGTTCAGGCAGCGATCCTGCGGATCCTGCTGGGCGAGCTCGACGACTGGTGCGATCGCCGGCGGGCTTCCGCCGACGCGTATGCACAGGCCGGCATCGCCGAGTACGTCACCCCGCCGGCGGTACCCGACGGCGCCAAGCCCGCGTGGCACCTGTACGTGGTCACCCACCCCAGGGCCGACGAGCTGATCGCCGGGCTGCGGGATCGCGATATCCAGTCGCGCGGCTACTACCGCACGCCGCTGCATCGCCAGGCTGCGATGGCGTCGTACGCCTCCGACGCGCCGCTCCCGGTCACCGACGCGCTCAGCCGCGACAACCTCGCACTGCCGATGAGCCCCGTGCTGACGTCCTCGCAGGCCGGCGAGGTCGTCGCGGCGCTTGCGGCGCTGGCCAGTTGAAGGTCTGGATCGACCTCACCAATTCGCCTCACGTGCTGGTGATGCGGCCGGTGATTGCCGATCTGCGCGCTCGCGGGCACGACGTCCAGGTGACCGCGCGCGACTTCGCCCAGACCCTCGGCCTGTGCGACCGGTTCGGGATCGAGCACACCGCGATCGGCCACCACCGCGGCGGGAACCTGCTCGACAAGGCCCGAGGGCTCGGCGAGCGCTCGCTGGCACTCACGCGCTGGGCCAAGGGTCGGGGGTTCGAGCTCGCGCTCGGGCACGGGTCCAACGACATCACCGTCGCCGCGGCGCTCCTGCGGATCCCGTCGGCGACGATGTTCGATTACGAGTGGGCGACGGTGCAGCACCACGTCAACTGCCGGCTGGCGCGCAGCGTCGTGGTTCCCGATGCGATCCCCCGCGAGCGGCTGCGCCGTTACGGCGCGGACGACAAGATCCACGCCTACGAGGGCCTCAAGGAGGAGTACTACCTGGCGGACTTCGAGCCTGACCCCGGTGTGCTCTCAGAGCTCGGGCTCGACGCGTCGGAGCCGATCGCGCTCGTGCGCACGCCGCCGGAGGTGTCGCTTTACCACCGCTTCGAGAACGACCTGTTCGCCCAGGTGCTCGACAGGCTCAAGGGCTCCCAGACCGTAGTGCTGGCGCGCACGCCCGAGCAGCGCGAGCAGCTCGTGCAGGCCGGAGGCTTCGTCGTTCCCGATCGCGCGATCGACGCGCAGTCGCTGATCGCCTTCTCGGATCTGGTGGTGTCCGCCGGCGGAACCATGAACCGTGAGGCGGTCGCGCTGGGCACTCCCGTGCTGACGGTGTTCGAGGGTCGCCTAGGCGCGGTCGACGAGCGCCTGATCGCCCAGGGCCGCCTCGGTCAGCTGCACAGGGTCGACCAACTGGAGCTGGTCAAAAGGGGCGCCGGCGACGGTGAGAGAGTCGCGCGCGTGCGGCGCGACCCGGCGATCCTCACGAGCCTGCTGCTGACCGCGGCAAGGCCCGCCAGAAAAGGCCGCAGACAGATACGTAGCGGCCGTGTCTCGCCCTGAAAACGGCCCGTGTGCAGGGCTTTCCCGCTTCTCGTAAAACACTGTCACAGCAGCGCAACATATGCCCGATTGCCGTGTTACGGTGCCTTTAGAATGCTATTTCGACAAATTAAGACCACAATTTGCCTGGCTCTCGCCGCGACCGTGTGCATCGGCGCTGTCGCCGCCGCCAGCGCCCAGGCAGCATCCACTCCGCCCGTCGGGGCGTTCACCAAGAAGGGCGCCTGGAGCTTCGTCTCGGCTCCGAAGTTGCACCCGCCGAAGCTCAGCACCCTCCGTCCGACGGCTACCAGCAAGCTCGCGCCCGGGTACTTCATGGTCGCGAACTTCAAGAACCTCACCACCACCGCGCCGATGGTCGGCGAGGGTGGCCCGCTGATCCTCGACAACAAGCTGCAGCCGGTGTGGTTCAACCCCGTGGGTACCAACCAGCTCGCCGGCAACCTGCGCGTGCAGAGCTACCGGGGCAAGCCCGTGCTGACCTACTGGCAGGGACTGATCTCAAGCGTCGGCGAGACCACGAGCGGGCAGTTCAACGTCCTCGACCAGCACTACAAGAAGATCGCCACGATCAGGGGCCAACAAGGCTGGGTGCTCAGCGAGCACGACTTCGTCATCAGCGGCGGCGACGCCTGGGTCACCGCCTACAAGGACGTCTCGATGGACCTGTCCCCCTACGGCGGCCTGACCAATGGGACCCTGTCGGACTCGGCCGTCCAGGAGTACGACCTGAAGACGGGCAAGCTCGTTAAGACCTGGGACGCGCTGGCGCACATTCCGCTGTCCCAGTCGCAGTCCCATCCCGCGCCGGTGCCGGGCATTGCCTGGGACGCTTACCACATCAACTCGATCCAGCTCACCGGTGGCGGATCGTTCCTGACCTCGTTCCGCAACACCTGGGCCGCGTACCTGGTCAACTCGGCCGGCAACGTCGAGTGGACGCTGAGCGGCAACCAGAAGATCAGTAGCTACAAGCTCCCGTCCAACGCGCAGTTCCAGTTCCAGCACGACGTTCAGCTGCTGCCCGGCAACCAGGTCAGCCTGTTCAACGACGCCTGCTGCGGGATCCAAGGCCCCGGCAAGTTCGCCCCGCCGATTGGGCCCAGCAAGGCGCTGGTGCTGAAGCTGAACAACGCCAACCACACGGGCACGCTGGTCAGCTCCTACAGCCGCGGCAACAAGTTCTTCGCGGCGTTCCTTGGAAGCACGCAGGTGCTACCGAACGGCAACGTGGCGATCAGCTGGGGCTCGCAGCCTCTGTTCTCGGAGGTCTCGAAGACCGGCAAGGTCCTGCTCGACGCGGCCTGGCCCAACCCCGACGTCAACTACCGCGTGTACGTCCAGAAGTGGACGGGGACGCCGTCGTTCGCGCCCAACGGCGGGGTGCGCACGTCTCACGGCAAGGCCACCGTGTACGCGAGCTGGGACGGAGCTACACAGGTCGCGAGCTGGCGCGTGCTGGCGGGCAAGGATGCAAATCACCTTGCAACCGTGGCCACGAAGGCCAAGAACGGCTTCGAGACGGCCATTGCCCTGACGTCCTCGTTCAAGAAGTACAAGGTCCAGGCGCTCGACGCCAAGGGCCATGTGCTTCGTAGCAGCGGGGCGTTCCCGCAGAGCGGCGGCTCGGGCACATCGGGGCTCCCGCAGGGTTACTGAGTTAGACGCATCCGGCCGTCCCGGAGTCGCTAGGCTCCGGGGCGGACCGTGTTGCGGCCTGTTAGCGCTCTGACCGTGCGCGGTTAAGGCTCTGCGAAGGTCGCCGCGAACGGATCGGACGTGGGTACTGTGACCGGAGCGGTGCGGCTGCTTGTGCATGGATCGGGAGCTGTGGGACGGGTGACGTGCATCCGAGGCTGATGCGCGGCCGCATTTTTCGGCTGACGCTCGCGCTCGTTGCGGTGGTCAGCCTGGCCACGGGCGTGGCGACCAGCTCACGGGGGTCAGAGGCGCCTCGCCCAGAGGCTTCGCCGCCCGCGGCGGCCGCGCTGCCTCACGCGTCGGCCACACATCTGGGCGCGCCCCGCGACCTGGTCGCGCCCTCCCGGCGCCCGAACATCGTGGTCATCCTCACCGCCGACCTGTCGATGAACCTGGTGCGCTACATGCCGCACGTGGTCAAGATGCAGGACGACGGACTGACGTTCAACCACTACTTCGTGTCGGACTCGCTGTGCTGTCCGTCGCGCTCCTCGATCTTCACCGGCAACTTCCCGCACGACACCAAGGTGTTCAACAACGTGGGCGCGCGCGGAGGCTTCCGTGAGTTCTACGACCGTGGCGAGGAGCTGCACACGTTCGCGACTGCGCTGCAGAACGCCGGCTACCGCACCGCGATGATGGGCAAATACCTCAACGGCTATGGCCAGACGAAGGGCAGCGTCCCCGGGTTGCCATACACCTACGTCCCGCCCGGCTGGTCGGAGTGGGACGTAGCCGGATGGGGCTACCCGGAGTTCAACTACAGCCTCAACGAGGACGGCCAGCTGCAGTACTACGGGGGCCAGCCCAAGGACTACCTCACCGACGTCCTCGCACGCAAGGGCGTTGACTTCATCAACAGCTCGGCGGCGACCGGCCAGCCGTTCTTCCTCGAGCTTGCGACGTTTGCTCCGCACTCGCCATACACGCCGGCGCCGCGCGATGCCAACGACTTCCCCGGGCTCCAGGCTCCGCAGCCTGCCAACTTCAACAGGCTTCCCAGCGATCCGCCTCGCTGGCTCGCGGGACGCCCGCCGCTCGACGCCGCCCAGATCGAGCAGATCAACTCGGTGTTCCGCCGGCGCGTCCAGGCCGTTCAGGCCGTCGACGAGATGATCGGGCAGATCGAGGGGGCGCTCGCCGCCAACGGCCTGAGCGGCGACACCTATCTGGTGTTCAGCTCCGACAACGGGCTGCACACCGGCGAGTACCGCCTGATGCCGGGCAAGATGACCGCCTTCGACACCGACATCCACGTGCCGCTGGTGATCTCCGGGCCGGGGATCCCGGCGGGCATGACCACCAACGCGATGGCCGAGAACGTCGACCTTGCGAAGACCTTCACGCAGATCGGAGGGACAACGCTCGCGGGCGACGGGCACAGCCTGATGCCGCTGTTCGGTGGCCTCACCCCGGCCGATTGGCGAAACGCGATCCTCGTCGAGCACCGGGGCCCGCATCTGATCCCCTCAGACCCCGACTTCCAGCGGTCCGCCAGCGGTAATCCCACGAGCTACGAGGCGATGCGAACGAGCCGGTTCCTGTACGTCGAGTACTCAGACGGCGAGCGCGAGATCTACAACCTGGTCAACGACCCGTTCGAACTGCACAACCTGGCAGGCAGCCTCACGCTGCTGCAGCTCGAGGAGCTCCACGCGGAGCTGCTCAACCTGGAGCACTGCCACGACGGGCTGACCTGCTGGGCCGCGATGCACGTTCAGGCCCCGCCGGGCCTGATCAGGTCGCTGCGCCGCGGGCGCCGCCCCGGCGCACTGCTGCGCCGCCGCCATCACCGCCAGGGAGCGGGTTCGGGCGGGGCAAGCCTCGCCTACGTGGCCTGAGCCGCAGGTCCGCCTTAAGCGGTTCCTTACGAGCTCCTGACTAGAATGGCCGCCGCATGCGCCGGCGGATCAGATCCGCGGCCTTTCCTGTCCACCGCCATTCAATCCCGCAGCTGCTGGTGGACGGGCTTCTGGTCGCGCTCGCCTACTTCCTTGCCTTCAGGCTCAGGTTTGAAGGTGCCGGCCCGACCCGTTACGAGCACCTGTTCAACTCCACCGTGTGGTGGGTGGTGCCGGTGACGATGGTCGTGCTCGCGCTGTTCGGTCTCTACGAGCGCCTGTGGACGTTCGTGGGCCAGCGCGACTACGAGGCGGTGGTCAAGGGCGTGATCGTCGCGACCGTAGTCGTCGCCGGCGGAATTGCGCTGCTGCACCCCGTGCAGACCTCGTCGCGCGGCCTGTCGAGCCCGGTGACGCTGCCCGCCAGCGTGATCGCGTTGTTCTTTTGCCTGATGCTGGTGCTGTTGCTGGGCGCCCGCTTCCTCGTGCACCTCATCGTCGAGGGCCGGACCAGGAGCTTCCGCGTGCAGAAGGGTGCTCGCGACGCGCTGATCGTGGGCGGCGGCGACGGCGGCCGCCTGGTCGTGCGGGAGCTCGCGCGCAACCCGCAACTGCGGATGCGGCCGGTCGGGTTCATCGACGACGACCCCCGCAAGCAGGGGATCAAGGACGAGCATGGGCTCAAGGTGCTCGGTACCACGTCGGAGGAGGACCTGGCCCGGATCCTCGACGAGGTCGAGCCCGACGAGGTCGTGATCGCGATCCCGTCGGCGCCCGGGACGCTGCGCGCACGTGTCGTGGCCGCTTGCCGCAGGCGCGGGATCCCCGTCCGCACGATGCCCACGGTGTTCGAGTTGCTGGCCGACGGATCGGGTCAGCTGAGGGTCACGCGCCAGCTGCGCGAGGTCCGCGTCGAGGACATGCTTGGGCGCGAACCGGTCCGGATGGAACTAGAGCGCGTCGGCGCATATCTGGCCAACGAGGTGGTCATGGTGACCGGCGCCGGAGGGTCGATCGGCAGCGAGTTATGTCGTCAGATTGCCCGCGTGAATCCGAGGCGGCTGGTGCTCGTCGATCACGCCGAGGACAACCTGTTCGAGATCCTCCGCGAGCTCGAGGAGGACCGCCACGTACGCACCGCGGTGCCGGTGCTCGCCGACTGCAAGGAGGAGGAGCGGATGCGGGAGGTGCTCACCGAGCACCACCCGGCCGTCGTCTTCCACGCGGCGGCCTACAAGCACGTGACGATGATGGAGCTCAACCCGGTTGAGGCGATCCGCAACAACGCGCTCGCCACCCGCCTGGTCGCCCAGATCGCCGGCGAGATCGGCGTCGGCGCGTTCGTGCTGGTGTCGACCGACAAGGCGGTCAAGCCTGCGACCGTGATGGGCGCCTCCAAGGCGCTCGCGGAGTGGGCGGTCGAAGCCGCGGCGGTGCGGTATCAGGCGACCCGCTATGCGACCGTCCGCTTCGGCAACGTCCTCGGGTCGTCGGGCTCGGTGGTGCAGATCTTCCGCCGGCAGATCGCCGCGGGCGGCCCGGTGACGGTCACCGACCCGCGGATGACTCGGTACTTCATGACGATTCCGGAGGCCGTCCAGCTCGTCATCCGCGCCGGCTCACTGACCGAGCGAAGCGGCGAGGTGTACGTGCTGGAGATGGGCGACTCGGTGCGGATCGTCGAGCTCGCCGAGACCATGATCCGGCTGTCGGGGCTGGAGCCCGAGCGGGACATAGCGATCGAGATCGTCGGCGCCCGTCCGGGCGAGAAGTTCCACGAGGACCTGTTCAACCCCTACGAGCGCCCGCAGCCAACGCCCGTGCAGCGGATCCTGCGCGCTCAGCGCGCGCCGTTGGATCCCCAATGGACGGCGCAGACCTTCGCCGACATCAACTTGCTGGTGCTGGAAGGAGATGCGGCGGCGCTCGCCGAACACGTCTCCAAGCTGTCGGGTACCCGTCTGGCGGTCGCCGAATCTGGCGCCCGGACCGCTCCGTAGACTGCGCGCGAATGGCGAACCTTCCTCTCGCCTTATCTGTCCACCACTTCATCGACTCGGTGGGCGCCGACGCCGGTTTTGCCGCGATCATCGGACTGGCGATCCTCGTGCTGCTGTACTTCGCGCAGGCTCGCGAGACTGCCAACCTGCGCGAGCAGGCCTATGAAGCCGCGCAGCGGGTGGCGCAGCTCGAGGCGCGCCTTACCAGCCTGGCCCGCCAGCAGGCCGCCGCAGCACAGGCGGCCCCGGCCGCCCGCGCGGGTGCCGTGCGCGGACCTGCCCCGGCTCCGGCGCCTGCGTTCGCGGGGGCTGTGGCGATGGCCCCCGCGCCGCCGGCCGGCGTTGCGGCACCGGCCTTGAGCGCGGCCACCAGGCTGATCCCCGCTACTCCCATCGCCGAGCCCGAGCCCGCCGTTCCCCAGCAGGACACGCCCGAGCCCGACGGCCAGCCGGTCGACGACACCGCGCTGGGGAGTCTCCCGCCCGCGACGGCCGCGGCGGCGTCCGGTGGCAACGGCTCCTCCATGTCGGCCCCGAGGGTCACGCCGCCGCCGCGAGGGGTGCTGGCGCCCGCCCGGGGCGGACGTCCCGCGCAGGCGGCCCGCAGGCCAGGCCCGGCATCCGCGACGGCCGGTCGCGCACCGGTGGCACCGCCACCGCGGTTCTCCGAGCCGCCGCGCAAGCGCCTCGGATTGCGCATCGCGCTGGTGGCGGCAGGCGCGCTGGTGATCGCGGCGATCGTGGTCGCGCTGCTGCACTTCACCGGCAGCGGCGGCAGCCCCAACTCGACACGCGCGTCGAACACCAGCAACGCCCCCGGCACGACGACCGCGCGGCACAAGCGCACCGTAGCCGTGGTGCCGTCAACCGTCACTGTGTCGGTGCTCAACGGAACCGCCACCAACGGCCTCGCCGGCAGGATCTCCAACCAGCTGACGAACGCCGGCTACAAGCAGGGACGGGTCGCAACGGCCTCCGACCAGACGCGGACGGCGACGATCGTGGCCTATATGCCAGGTCACAAGCAGGACGCGCTGGCGGTGGCGAAATCGCTCAAGCTCGGGCCCGCGTCCGTGCAGCCCGTCGATCCAGCCACACAGGCCGTCGCGTGCCCCGTGTCGACCCAGTGCACGTCACAGGTTGTCGTGACGGTCGGCACCGATATCGCGGCTTAGACGCCGCATTGGGCACATGATGCGCGACCTGCTCGATCTGCCCGATCGCACGACGAAGCCTCGCCAGGACGGGATCACGCACGTCCTCGACAAGGGGCTGTCGATCGCGGAGGTCGACGGCATGGTCGAGGTCGCCGGAGCGTCGGTGGACATCGTCAAGCTCGGCTGGGGAACAGCCGTTGCGACCGAGAACCTGGACCGCAAGCTCGTGCGCTACCGCGAGCACGGCATCCCCGTCGTGCTCGGCGGGACGCTCACCGAGCTCGCGATCGCGCGGGCCCGGCTCGACGAACTGATCGCCTGGGCGCGGGAGCTGGGCCTACGGCATTTCGAGATCTCCGACGGCACGATCTCGCTCGAGCACGACCGCAAGCTCGAGCTGATCTCAAGGCTCGCCGAGGACTTCACGGTGCTCTCGGAGGTCGGCTCCAAGGACGACACGGGCGCGATCACGCCCCCGTATCGCTGGGTGGAGATGATGCTCCAGGAGCTCGAGGCCGGCGCGTGGAAGGTGATCGCCGAGGGCCGCGAAGCGGGCACCGCCGGCATCTTCCGGCCTACCGAGGAGGTCAGAGAGGGACTGATCGACGAGATCGTTCACGGCGTCGACTCGCACCGGATCATGTTCGACGCGCCACGCAAACACCAGCAGGTGTGGTTCGTGCGACGCTTCGGTCCCGACGTCAACCTCTCGAACATAGCCCCCGACGACGTGCTCGCCCTGGAGACGCTGCGCCTGGGGCTACGGTCCGACACCCTCGGCATCAGCCGGCAGTGAACCTCGAGGGCGTGTTTCTCGCCCGACACGGCGAGACCAACGACAACCTCGAGCCGATCCGCGTCCAGGGGTTCACCGACACGCCGCTGAACGACACTGGCCGTCGCCAGGCCGCCGAGCTGGCCGAGCGCGTGGCCGGGATGGGAGTCCGCTCCTTGTGGGCCTCCGACCTCAGCCGGGCGGCCGAGACCGCGCGGATCGTCGGCGCTCGGATCGGGATGGAGCCGCGCCTTGACCCACGCCTGCGGGAGGCCAACCGCGGCGAGTGGGAGGGCTATCGGTTCATCGACATCGCCCGCGATGACCCCGAGGGTTATGCGGCGTGGTTGCGTGCGGGCGAATCGTTCCGCTTCCCGGGCGGCGAGTCGCTGCGCGACCAGCTCGACAGGGTCACGGCCGCGGCGCAGGACATCCACCGCACCGCCGAACTCCCCGCGCTGGCGGTGTGTCACGGCGGATCGATCCGCGTCATGCTCTGCAGCCGCGATCCGCGCGGCCTCGACGCGTTCCATGAGTTCAAGGTCCCCAACGTGGCGGTGGTAGCGCTGTGAGCAGGCTGCCGATCATTGCGTTCGCGTCGCTCGCGGTCGCCACGGTCGGCGCGTTCTTTGTCACCCAGCACCTGAAGGTCACCACACCACTGATCTCCGGCTTCCCGGCGCCGTCCCCGTCGTGGATCAATCCGGTCGACGGCAAGGTGTGCGACGGCGTCAACCACCGACGCATGTCCATCTCGTTCTACCTACAACATCGTTCCGACGACGTCGACGTGTACGTCGTCGATCAGGGGGGCACGATCGTCCGCACGCTTGCCCTCGGCCGCCACATGCGCCGCGGCGTGCGCACGCCAGACGGGGTCTTCTCCTGGAATGGCCGCGAGGACAACGGCCAGGTCGCGCCCGACGGCGTCTACTACATCCGCGTTGCGCTCATCCATCAGGGCCGGACGGCGGAGATCTCCAACCAGGCCGGACCATTGCCGATCACCGTCCGCACGATCCCGCCGCGCCCGAAGGTGACCGACGTGTCGCCATCGCTGATCCCCCAGGGCGATCGCCAGGTGACGATCCACTACACCGGCAATCAGCACCAGGGCACGACGATCCTTCTCTACCGGACCGACCTGGCCGGCACGCCCCTCGTCAAGAGCTTTCGCACCGCGGGCGGCGCGCACAGCGCCGTGTGGGACGGCAAGATCGACCAGCGCCCGGCGCCCCCGGGCACGTACCTTGTCGGCCTCGAGGTCACCGACCGCGCCTGCAACACGGGGCGCTTCCCGCTCGTGGTCCCGCCCGCCCCGGGAACCACGCCGCACGCCGGTGTGACTGTCCGCTACCTCGCCGCGCAGCCGCCGCTACGTCCGGTCCCCGCGGGATCGGACACGACCGTGTATGTCGACGCGCGCCAGCAGCCGTATCGCTGGGCTCTGCGCCGAGCCGGCAGCAAGAAGATCCTTGCCAGGGGCACGACCTCCGACGTCGCGCTGAATCTGAGGGTGCCGTCGGGACCGGCCGGCATGTATCTGCTGGCGCTGCGCTCCGGCGGCAATCGGACGGTGGTTCCGATCGTCGCCAGCGTGCCCTCGGTCACCCGCGCGCCACGCGTGCTGGTCGTCCTGCCCGCGCTCACCTGGCAGGGCCTGAACCCGGTCGACGACGACGGCGACGGCGTGCCCGACACGCTCGAGAACGGCGACTCGATCGCGCTCGACCGGCCGCTCGCCAACGGCTTTCCCGCCGGCGCGGTCGACGAGGCCGGGCTGTTGGCGTACCTCGACAAGACGCATCGGGCATACGACCTGACGACCGACGTGGGCCTGGTGTCGGGCTTCGGGCCCACGCTGCAGGGGCATACCGGTGTGATTCTCGCGGGGAGCCTGCGTTGGCTGCCGGGCTCGCTTGCGTCGACGCTGCGGGCGTACGTGGCAAACGGCGGCCACGTGGTGTCGATCGGGACCGACTCGATGCTGCGTTCGGTCGCCGTTGCGGGCCAGCACGCGCTGCGCCCGACCAAGCCGGTCGCCGCCGACCCGCTCGGCGCCAAGCCCGGCCCGGTGGTTCTGCACTCCAGCAACCTGATCACGGTGATCCGCGACGGCCTGGGGATCTTCACTCAGACGTCGGGCGCGTTTCCGGGCTTTCACAACTACCAGTCGATCGGCTCGGTGGCCGCGCCCGGGCAGGTCGCATCGGAGGCCGGCGCCACGACCACCGCACCCAGCATCGTCGGGTACAGGTTGGAGCGCGGGACCGTGGTCGATATCGGCTTGATCGGATTCGGCTCGAGCCTCGCCCACAACGTCGATGCCCAGGAGCTCACGAACAGCCTCTGGAAGATGCTCTCCCGATAGACCGGTAGACCGTGATCGCCTATCTGAAGCGGCTGGTCACCACCCTGGCGGCCTACCAGGTCGCGGACGTGGTCTCGAAGTTCATCGCGGTCCTGTTGCTGCCGGTGTACACGCGCTACATCGACCCGGCGGGCTACGGCGAGGTCGAGCTGCTGGCCAACGGGGTGATCTTCATCAGCATCCTGGTCCGCTTCGGGATGATCGAGGCGTTCCTGCGCTACTACTTCATCGACGCAGACCAGCGGCGCCGCGATGCGCTGACGCGGCGCGCGGTGGCGTTCACGCTGATCGCCACGACGATCGTCTCGCTGATCCTGGCGGCCGCAGCCGAACCACTGTCGCGCATCGTCCTCGGTCACACCGACGCGACGATCTTCCGCGTCGCTGTGCTGGGGCTGTGGGCGTTCACCAACCTCGAGCTCGCCTACGGGATCCTCCGCGTCGACGAGGCAGTGCGGACCTACGCGATCGCGTCGCTGACCAACGTGCTGATCACCGTGGCCGGCTCGCTCGTTCTGGTGGTGGCGCTCGACCAGGGCCCGCGCGGCCTGCTGCTCGCCAACTACGGCGCGTCCACACTCGTTTTGCTCGGACTGTGGTGGGTGCTGCGCGGCCGCCTGCGCCCCCGTCGCAGCACGGACCCCGGCGGCGCCGAGCGGCTGGCGCCGCTGCTGCGCTTCGGCCTGCCGACGGTCCCGGCGGAGGCCTCGGTGTACGCGCTCAGCCTGATCGACCGCTACTACCTGTACCACAGCCGCAGCCCGTCGGTGGCGGGCCTGTACTCGATCGCCGTCAAGCTCGCCGGCGCGGTGGCGTTCATCGTGCGCGCGTTTCAGTACGCCTGGCCGCCGCTGGCCTACTCGGTCACCGACGACCGCGAGGCCGCTCGCCTGTACGGCTTGGTGACCACCTACTACGTGCTGGTCAGCGGATGGGTCGTAGCGGGCCTCGCGCTCGGCGGCCGTTGGGTGGTGCGGCTGCTCACCGCGCCCTCGTTCTATGACGCCTACAAGGCGTTGCCCTGGGTCGCGCTGGGCTGGGCGATGTACGGGCTGTGGGTTGTGTTCCTGGTGATCGCGGGACGCGCTCACGTCACCACGCGCAACTTCCCCGCGGCGCTCGCCGGGCTGGTTGCCAACGTGGTGCTGCTCGTCGTGCTGGTCCCGCCGCTGGGCATCGCCGGGGCCGGGATCGCCCTGTGCGGCGCGTACGCGGCGATGCTCGGCGTGATGCACCTGCTGACCCGCCGGCTGTTCGAGGTCGCGTTCGAATGGCGCCGGCTGGCGCACATTGTGCTGGTGATGGGCGGCATCGCCGTGATCGGCGACCTGTTCCTGCCGACGCACGGAGCGGTGGGGCTGCTGTCGCGAATCGCGGCGTTCCTGGCGATCGTCCCGGTGCTGTACCTCACGGGCTTCGCCCACCCGGAGGAGGTCGGTAACCTGCGCCGCGTGCTCGGCCGCATCGGGGCCGGATCCCGAGGTAGGGCCGCATGAGCCGGCCTGAGGTGAGCGTGGTGATGCCGTTCGCAGGGGACGGCGGCGCTGCTGCTGCCGCGATCGAGACGCTGCTCGCGCTCGACACCCGCCCCGGCGACGAGCTGATCCTCGCTGACAACTCGGTGCTGCCGGTCGCCGCGTCGGTGGCGACGCCCCCGGTCAAGGTGCTCCGCGCGATCGCTGAGCGATCGCCCGCGCATGCCCGCAACGCCGGCGCCGCCGCCGCGCACAACGACTGGATCCTGTTCCTGGACGCCGATTGCCTGGTGCACCACGGGTTGCTCGACGCCTACTTCGCGCTGCCGGTCTCCGAGGATGTCGGCGCGCTCGCGGGCGAGGTACTCGCCGCGCCGGCGGCCGACACGCTGACCGCGCGCTATGGCGCGGCTCGCGGGTTCCTGAGCCAGGAAGCGCACCTGCGCCATCCCTACCGTCCGCGTGCCGTGGCCGCCAACTTGCTGGTGAGGCGCGCGGCGTTCGAGCAGGTGGGTGGCTTCTACGAGGGCATCCGCGCCGGCGAGGACACCGACTTCAGCTGGCGCATCCAGGCCGCGGGATGGCGCCTGGAGCTGCGAAGCGAGGCGAGCGTCGAGCACCGCTATCGGACTACGTTGAAGGACCTGCGCAGCCAGTGGCGCGGCTACGCGGCCGGGCGAGCGTGGCTGGCCCGGCGCTACGACGGCTTCGAGCCCGAGCCCGCCTTGCGCCGTGCATCGACTCGAGCGTGGCGTCGCTTGCGCCGGGCGCCGCCTGCGGAGCGGCCCATGGCTCGCAGTCGGGAGCTGGTCGCCGCGCGCGCCGGGCGCCTGGAGCGCGGCGGCTATGCGCTGCTGGACGCGCTGCTGAGCGCGGAGGAGTTGGCGGGCTTTGCTCTCTCCAACCGGCCGCGCAGCACCGTCACGCGCACACCGGCGCAGGTTGTGCTGGTCGCCGACCGCTTCCCAGCGCGTGGCGATCCGCTCGTCGAGTTTGCGCAGTCGCTGGGCGGCGCCCGCGTCGAGGCCGCCGCGCGCCCGGAATCCTTGGATGCCGGCGTCACGCGCGAGCTCACCGTCGCCTACCGCGAGGACGATGGCATTGCGGCGCGCCTCGTGGCGCTCGGCGGCCTGGCGCTGACGCATCCGCTGCGCTGCGCGCTGGACCGCTTACGGCGCGGGCCTGGCGAGCCCAAGCTGTGGGCGATCGCGCCCGCCGTCCGCCGGCTGGAGCACGAGCGCGACGCTCGCGTGCTCGCTCTCGGCGGTACGGAGACCCGCGCGACAGCGCGCCGCATCGCCAAGCTCGCCGGCAGGCCGCTTGACGCGGTTCCCCGTCAGCACCGACGCGGCGGGCCTTTGCACCCGGGCCGCCGCGGCTGATGCGAGTACATGTCGTCGACCCGTCGGCGTTCACGCCTTCCTACGACCACGCCCTGTGCGCGGCGCTGGCGCGCGCCGGCGCCGAGGTCGAGCTGATCACCAGCCGCTTCGCCTACGGATCGGTCGCCGCGCCCGACGGCTATGCCCTGCGCGAGCACTTCTACCGCCGTGCGCGCGGAGCAGCGGGCGGCCGCGTGCGGTCGCTGACAAAGCTCGCCGAGCACGTGCCCGACATGCTGCGCTACCGGCGGCTGGCTCTAGACGCGGACGTGGTCCACTTCCAGTGGCTCGACGTGCAGTGGCTGGACCGTCTCCTGCTCCCCGGCGGGCCGCTCGTGCTCACCGCCCACGATCTGCTGCCGCGCGAGCCGCGGCCTGGGCAGGTCGGCGCCCAGCGTCGGCTGTACGACGCTGTCGACGCGCTGGTTGTCCACTCCGAGTACGGACGCGCGCAGGTCGTGCAGGCGCTCGGGCTCGATCCCCGCAAGGTTCGCGTGATCCATCACGGCGCGTTCGAGTACTTGGCGCGCCTCCCGGCTGGACCACTGGAAGGCGAGCTCGACCGCGTCGCGGGTCCGGTGGTGCTGTTCTTCGGGTTGCTGCGCCCCTACAAGGGCGTTGACGTGCTACTCGAGGCGTGGCGCGACGTGCCCGCCGGAGCCGAGCTGTGGATCGTGGGACGCCCGCGCATGGACATCGCACCGCTGCGGGCGAGCGCTCCTCCGGGTGTGCGGTTCATCTCCCGCTACGTCTCGGACGCCGAGCTCGCGTCCTACTTCCGGCGTGCAGACGTCGTCGTGCTCCCGTACTCGCGGACCGCCCGCTTCGACCAGTCCGGGGTGCTGGCGACCGCCCTGGCGTTCGCCAAGCCGACGGTGCTCAGCGACGTGGGCGGGTTCGGCGAGGTCGCAGCGACGGGGGCCGGGATGCTTGTCGAGCCCGGGGACGCCGCCGCGCTCGCGAGAGCGCTCGGTGAGCTGCTCGGTGACGAGGGCCAACGCACGCGCATGGCACAGGCGGCCGCCGCGGCCGCCGCCGGTCCGTATTCCTGGGACCAGGCCGCCCGCCGGACGCTGCAGCTCTACGAGGAGCTGACGGGTACGCGCGATCCCGCTGCGCCACAATCGGCGCCGTCGTGACCGCGCTTGCGATCGTCTTCTGGACCTCGGTCGGCCTGGTGCTCTACGCCCACGCCGGCTACTTCCTGCTGCTCTGGGTCGTCGATCGGCTGCGGCCCAGCCGGCCCGCGGGCTCGGCGCGCGAGACGGGTGAGCTGCCGGCGGTGTCGGTGATCGTCGCCGCCTACGCCGAGGGCGAGGTGATCGCGCGCCGTCTCGCCAACCTGCGCGCGCTCGACTACCCGCCCGAGTTGCTCGAGGTGATCGTCGCCTGCGACGGGTCACCCGACGACACCGCCGAGCGCGCCCGCGGCGCGGGCGCCGACGTCGTGCTGGAGCTTCCGCGGGGCGGCAAGATCCGCGCCCAGGACGCGGCCGTCAAGCGCTCGCAACGCGAGATCGTGGCGTTCTCTGACGCAAACGTGCAATGGGAGACGGAGGCCCTGCGGCGGCTGGTCGCGCCGTTCGTCGACCCCCGGGTGGGCTACGTTTGCGGGGATGTCAGCTTCGTCAACGAGCGAGGGACCAACCAGGAGGGCGTCTACTGGCGCTACGAGATGGCGCTGCGCTCGCTGGAGTCCCGGGTCCGCTCGGTGACGGGCGGCAACGGCGCGATCTATGCCACCCGGCGGGAGGCGTACCTGTTCGTCGACCCGATCATGGGCCACGACCTGTCGTTCCCGTTCAACATGGTCAAGCGCGGGTGGCGCGCGGTGTACGCGTCCGACGCGCACGCCAGCGAGAAGATGGTCCCCACGATCGAGGGCGAGTTTGCGCGCAAGCGCCGGATGAGCAGTCACATGTGGCCGATCGTGCTGCGCGGCGGGATGCTGTCGCCGCGGGGATACGACCTGGTGTACGCGCTGATGATCTTCTCGCACCGGATCGTCCGCTACCTCACACCGTTCCTGCACGTGATCGCGTTCGTCACCAGCATCCTGCTGCTCGGTCAGGGGTGGGTCTACGCCGTGGCGCTGGCGCTCCAGGTGGCGATCTTGCTTGCGGCGGTGGTCGCACCGCTGGTGCGCGCGTGGCCCTTCTTAATCGCGCGGTATTACGTGCTCACGACCGCGTCGCTGGCGGTGGGATTGTGGGACTGGCTGCGCCGCGGCACGGCGGCGGGGTGGGAGCCCGCGGAGGGGACGCGGTGAGGGTCATCGATGCTCTGGTGCGGCGGGCGTTTGACGTCGCGATCGCAGGCTCCGTGTCGGTTGTGACCGCGCCGGTGGTCGCGTTGCTCGCGGCCGCTGTGCGCCTGGAGTCGCCCGGCCATCCGATCTACACCCAGGCGCGCGTCGGCAAGGACGGCGAGCTGTTTGAGATCTACAAGCTGCGGACGATGGTCCACGGCGCCGAGTTCACCGGCGCGGGGCTCGCGATCCAGGAGGGCGACGACCGGATCACCCGGCTCGGCAGGTTCCTGCGCCGTTATTCACTCGACGAGCTCCCGAACCTGTGGAACGTGCTGCGCGGCGAGATGTCGATCATCGGCCCGCGGCCCACGCTGCAGGTCCAGGTCGAGCAGTACACCGAGCGCGAGCGCGGGCGGCTCTCGGTCAAGCCGGGGATCACGGGCTGGGCTCAGGTCAACGGCCGCGCGTCGCTGCCGTGGTCCGAGCGGATCGAGCTCGACCTCTGGTACGTCGAGCACCGCACGCTGACGCTCGACCTCGAGATCCTGGTGCGTACGGTGCGGATGGTCGTCACCGGGAAGGGCCTGTACAAGGGAGAGACGGGCGGATGGCGGCCGACGTAGGCGTCCTGCTGACAGGGGTCGGCAAGCGCTACGACATCGTCTCGGCGTTTGCCCAGCACGCCACCGTCGTCGCGGCCGATCCGAATCCGCTGGCGCCGGCCCAGTACGCCGCGCATTACCGGCGCGCCGTGCCGCGGATCGACGATCCCGAATACGTCCCGGCGCTGAGGGCGCTGTGCGAGGAGTTCGATGTCGGCGCGGTCGTGCCGTTGACCGACCTCGACATCGAGGTGCTCGCCCACGCGCGCGCCGCGGGCGAGCTACCAGCATTCGTTCCCGATCCGGAGATCGCGCGCGCCACATTTGACAAGTACGAGGCCCACCTGCTGCTCGAGCAGCTCGGACTGCCGTCGCCGCCGACGGTTCTGCCCGGCGAGCTGGTCCCGTACTTCCCGGTGATGGTCAAGCCGCGCCAGGGGTCGGGCGCCCGCTCGATCCACCGGGCCGACGACGTGGCCGGGACGGCGTTCATGGTGCAGTACATCGCCGAGCCGGCCATGGTCCAGAAGCTGATGGACGGCCCGGAGTTCTCGATCGACGCGCTGTCGGACCTCGACGGCCGCTGCCTGAACGCGATCCCCCGCACGATGATCGAGTCGCGCGGAGGCGAGTCGATCAAGGGCACCGTGATCGACGATCCCGAGTTGATTGAGCTCGGCCGCCGTGTGGTCGAAGCGCTCGGCGTCCGCGGCCCGTGCACCGTCCAGGCGTTCCGCGACAGCGAGGTGGGGCTTGGGATCACCGACGTCAACACCCGCTTCGGCGGCGCGTTTCCTGCGCCGATGTATGCCGCGCTTCCGGGTCGCACCTACCCGGAGCTGATCGTCGCCATGGCGCGCGGCGAGCGGATCGAGCCGCACGTCGGCGAGTTCCGGTCCGGGGTCACGTTCACGCGCTACTTCTGGCAGCTCGAGCTCGACTCCGAGCTGCAGCCGACGGGGCGCGACATCGTCAGCCCGCCGGGCCCGCCGCCGCCCCGCGGCTTGCCAGGCGCCAATCCACTTGGCGAACGGGCGCGGCTGTCGGACGGTGTGTCACTTCGGGTCGTGGGCCCGGAGGACGCCGGCGAGCTGCACGCCGTGATCGAGGCCAATCGCGAGCACCTCGCGCGGTTCATGCCGTGGGCTGCCGAGCAGACGATCGCCGACACCCGCGCGTTCCTGGACGCAAAGCGCGTGCAGCTGGCCTCCGACGACGGGTTTGAGTGCGCGATCGTCCGGGACGGGCGGATCATCGGGATGGTCGGGTTTCACGCGGTGAACTGGCGAGATCGCTCCACCGCGATCGGCTACTGGCTGGCGGCCGGCGAACAGGGCCGGGGTGTTATGACCACTGCGGTCCGCGTCATGGTGGACCACGCATTCCGCTCGATGGGCCTGCGCCGCGTGGTGATCACCGCGGCGGTCCACAACGATCGCAGTCGCGCGATCCCGCAGCGGCTCGGGTTCGTGCAAGAGGGGACTCTCCGCCAAGCGGTGCGGGTCGGCGACCAGTACTTCGACGACGCCGTCTACGCGATGCTCGCAGAGGACTGGCCCGAGCGCTAAGCGCTGGCGGCCTCTGCGGCGGACGCGGCCGGCTCCTCACGCCAGCACTCGCCGATGAACTCGGCGATCCGCGCGGTCAGGCGCTCCGGTCGCACGCGCAGCTCGAGCAGCGAATTCGCGTCGATCAGCCGGCCGTTGGGAAGCTCGCGGGCAAGCATGTCGGCATCGGAGAACGGGTGAACCGGGTCTCGCGGGTGGCCGATCACCAACGCCGGCGGGGTCAGCGTCTGTCGCACGGTCCGCTCGGGTGCGGTGCGTCCGAACAGAATCCCCTGCAAAACGGCGCCGCTGGGCCCCGGTTCCTGCGAGAACCAGTCCAGGACGATCTCCGCCAGCCCCGGGACCGCCTGGCGCGGGACCGCGCGGGTCACGCGCGCCACCTGGCGCATGGCCGGCTCGCCGAAGGTGAGGGCGAACAGCAGCGGCGTGAACGCCACCGCGCACGCCGGGATCGCGTTGTCCAGGGCCGGCATCTCGATCAGCATGCCGCGCACTCGCTCGGGCGCGATTGACGCAACCTCGAGCGTGATGTTGGCCCCCAGTGAGGTGCCGCCGATCACCGCCTGCTCGAGTTCGAGGTGGTCGAGCAGCGCCACGGTCTGCAGGGCGAATGCCGGGATCGAGTAGCGCCACATCTCGCGCGGGCGGTCAGATTCCCCGTGGCCGAGCGGGTCGAACGTGATCACGCGGCTTCCGCGCCTCGCGAGATCTCGCGCGAGCCGGCTCTGCATCTTCTGAGACAGCAGCAGGCCCGGCATCAGGACCGTGGCGCGCGGGCCGTCGCCGTGCGTCGTGTAGGCCAGTCGCTGCCCGTCGTAGCGGAAGGACGCCATCGATTCGAGGATAACCGCCGTCCTGGCGTCAACACCCCGGGCCGGAGGCCGCGAAACCCGGGGTTCGAGACGCCGAACCGATACCGTCTCCTTTACAAGTGCTCCCCGCCGTAAATAGGGCCGTATTCGAGTCGCCTCGGGCGGCGCGTGCCTTCGTCCTCGGAGCTCGCTGTAGCGCTGCTACAGCTTCGCTCCTGCGTCCTAGGCACGCATCCACCCGCGACGCCTCTCGGTACGGCCCTATTTACGCCGAGAAGCACTGAGAACCCTTACCAGGACGGATCAGGAGGACTGTTTCATGGCGAAAGCCCCACGGTCGCTTGCGGGCGACGTCGTCGCAATCACCGGTGGTGCCCGCGGCATCGGCCGCGCCACCGCGACGGCGCTGATCGCTCAGGGAGCCCGCGTTGCGATCGGCGACATCGACGCCGCGCTGGCTGAGCGCACTGCCCAGGAGCTGGGATCGGGCACCGTCGGCCTGCCGCTCGACGTGACGGATCGCACGAGCTTCGCGACGTTCCTCGACGAGGTCGAGAACCGCTTGGGCCCGCTCGACGTCCTCATCAACAACGCCGGGATCATGCCGATCGGCCCGTTCGCCCAGGAGACCGACGCGACCGCGATCCGGATGGTCGACATCAACCTCCACGGCGTGATCTACGGCTCCAAGCTCGCGCTGGAGCGTTTCATCCCGCGAAACCGCGGCCACCTCGTGCAGATCGCCTCGGTCGCCGGGAAGATGGGGTTCTCGGGCGGCGCCACGTACTGCGCCACCAAGCACGCGGTCGTCGGCCTCAGCGAGGCGATCCGCGCCGAGGTGCATGGCACCAACATCGAGCTCAGCGTCGTGATGCCGGTCGTGGTCAACACCGAGCTCGGCTCGGGCCTGCCACAGACGCGGGGCTTCAAGGCAGTGCAGCCCGAAGACGTGGCCGACGCGATCGTTGAGGCGCTCCAGACCGGCCGCTTCGAGGTCTACGTGCCCAAGTCGATCGGCTCGATGGTCCGCCTCGCGGCGCTGACGCCGCGAAAGGCGATGGAGGCCGTCGGCCGGGTGCTCAAGGGCGACCAGGTCCTCGCCCATCCCGACCATCAGGCCCGGGCGGCGTACGAGTCGCGGATGGCGGAGACGATCGCCAAGACCCGGACGCCCTCGGTGCCCGCTTCGCCTGGACCCGTCGCGGGGCTAGAGGCCGAAGCCGAGGTCGAAACCGAAGCGGCCTAGTCGACTCAGGAGCTCAGCCAGCCGGCGATCAGCTCGCCGATCTGCGCCCCCGCGTCCTCCTGCAGGAAGTGGCTCGCGTCGGCGATCACGTGGTCGATCTCGCTGCCCAGCGCCGCCGCGAACCGCTTCCCGGTCTCGAGCGGCAGCACCGGGTCTGAGTCCGCCCACAGAAACAGTTTCGGTCGCGTGTCGCCGCGCAGCGCCTCGAGCACGCGCTGCCCGGCGGCCGCGCCGGGCATGTCCGGAGACGTCGGGAGGATCAGCGGAAACGCGCGGGCGCCGGCCTTCGACTCCGGGTTCGGGTACGGTGCCTCGTAGCCCGCGATGATCTCGTCGCCGGGGTCGTTCTTGCAAGCGCGCCGGACCAACAGCCCGACCGGCAGGTCCTCCGTGCGCTCGACGAAGTTCCGGAACGCCATCCAGGCCTCGTTCATGTGCTGGTGGCCGGTGAACAGGCCCGTGTCGAGCGCGACGATGCGGTCGACGCGAGCGGCCATCTCGACGGCCACGCGCAGCCCGATCGCGCCGCCCCAGTCGTGGACTACGACGGTGGCGCCGCGCAGGTCGAGATCCTCGAACAGGGCGCGCATCGCTTCGGTGTGGCGGTCGTAGCTGTACCAGCCGATGTCGAGCGGCTTGTCGGAGCGCCCGAAGCCCGGCAGGTCGGGAGCGACGCACCGATAGCCGGCGTCTCGCACCGGGGGCAGCACCTTGCGCCACAAGAACGACCACGTCGGCTCGCCGTGGAAGAACACGACCGGGGGCCCTTCGCCCTCGTCGAGGTGCGCGAGCCGCAAGCCCTCGTGCTCGCGGTACGACGACTCAAACGGGAAGTCGGGGAGCCCCTGGAGCAGCTCGTCGGGCGTGCGGACGGCGTCGGTCATCGGCGGCAACCTACTACGGATTACGGGCCGTCCACGATCGCGTGCGCGGCGTCGGACGCCACGGTCACCTCGATCACGCCGGAGAAGCGCTCCCACGCGATCAGGTTCAGCGCCTGGAGTCGGTCGAGCATCGCCTGGAAGGCGACTGCCTGCGCGCGGCGGACGTAGCGCCGCGCGATCGTGAAGGTGTAGCCGGTAGTGGGGGCGGTGTCGCTCTCTCCGAGCTTCTGCTGGTAGCGCCCGTCGATCACCGTGCTGTCGACGAGCAACGGCGCGGCGCCGCCCGACAGCGCGCGCACCCTGGCCGCCAGCTCGATCAGCAGGTCGAGCGCGGACGTGCGCAGCCCGCGGTAGGCGGCCGGGCTCGCGCCGACGCTCTTGGCGAGCGAGCCCATGTCAGGCGAGTAGGCCAGGCCCAGGGCGCGGGCATTAGAGGGCAGCGGCAGGAGTTGCTTGCCGGCGTAGGCGCGGTAGAGCGCGTCGGGGGTGGCGAACGAGCGCGTGGTGTCAGGCGGGTGCAGCACCTCGGCGGCCGAGTCGGTCCTCGTTTGCAGCGAGATCAGGCGATCCAGCACACGTCGGTCGGAGCGATACAGGCGCATGATCTGCGCCGCGCCGAGGATCCGCCAGTAGTACAGCGACGAGTCGTCGCCGAACCCCGACAGGGTGTTGAACGCGGCGGAGTGGTGGTCGGGCGCCGTGTCGAAATAGAGCTGGACGTACGGCACCGCGTGGCCGCCGTCGTACTCGTCGAGCACGTGCTGCAGGTTGCCGATCCCCATGTGGTAGGACTCGATCGCGAGGTCCGAGCGGCCGAAGCGCTGCTGAGCGAGGCGGAGGTAGCGCACCGTCGCGGCGAGCGCCAGACGTTCGTGGAAGCGATCGTCGATCTTGGCGCGCTGGCGCTGCAGCCGCACCATCTTGCCGAGCTGCCCGTTCCCCGCAGCGCGGGTGATCTGCGCCGTCAGCTTTCTGCTGCGGGCGAGGTCGATGTGCATCCCCAGCAGCGACTGGCCGGTCTGAGCGAGGATCTGGGTGATCCCCGCGGCGTCGGCGGCGTCGTTGCCGGCGATCACGTTGTTCCGGCCTGCGCTCTCGACGAACACGAGCGCCTCGAGCATGTTGGGGTCCACGCCGGTGCCGGTCGTCGCGGCGTTGATCAGCGGTCTCAGAACAGCTACCCGCGCGGCAGTCGCCAGCACGCCGCCGGGGCTCTTGGTGAACAGCACGTGCGCGCTGCCGGCCACCGCGCGAGCCTCGAAGTCGCTCTGCCGCGAGGGCACGTACGCGAATGGATCGCCGGCCTTGGGCGGAGCGCCGACGCCCGGTAGCGGCAGCCGTGGGCGACCGCCGCCGCTCGTGGCGGCGACGATCACGACGATCGCAAGCACAACGCCGGCAACCGCGAGCGCCAGGCGCCTGCGGCGAACCTGCACCGTTCTGTGGTCAGCCCGCGGCTGTACCGAAGCCATGGGGTACGCGGGTATCCATTCTCGCGGCCGCACGCACGGCGCTCACCGTAGCAACCGGGCGCAATCCCCCTTGATGGCTTCTTGGCTATCCTCGTCGCTCGCGGCCGGCACTGCGAACAACGACCTCGAGGGAGGGCGGATCGAGATCCGGCACGACGGCCGCAGTTATTACGAGTTGACCAGGCGCCTGAGGCGGGTGCTCGCCGTTTCGGCGTTGCTAGTGCTCGCGGCGAGCTCGAGCGCCCATGCGCAGGGCCCGACCTATCCGGCGTCGGCCCCGACCGCGGGCGCGCTGTACCGCGACGGCCAGACCGATCGTTATCTGCTCGGGGGGACGTGGCTGTACCGGCCGGACCTGAGCGACGTCGGCATCGCGGACGGCTGGTGGCGCAACGTCGCCGCCACCGACGGCTGGTCCCCGGTGACGGTCCCGAACGCCTACAACGCAGGCGACTTCTCGAGCGCCAGCATGCGCGGGTGGGTTGGCTGGTATCGCAGGGACTTCACGCTGCCCAGCGGTGCGTTCGCGCGGTACGTCGCCGCCGGTGCTCGACGCTGGATCATTCGCTTTGAATCCGTCAACTACGGGGCGACGGTATGGCTCAACGGACGTCGCATCGGCACCCACGCCGGCGCCTACCTGCCGTTCGAGTTCGACCTCAACGGGCTGCGACCGGGCGTCAACCGCCTGATCGTGCGAGTAGACAATCGCCGCGGACCGACGGCCCTCCCGCCCGGGCCGGGTGGCTTGTGGTGGAACTATGGTGGGATCGTCCGCGAGGTCTACCTGCGTGCGGTGTCCAACGCGGATCTCGCTCAGGTGCAGGTTCGGCCGGTGCTTGGGTGCCCCTCCGGCTGCGGGGCCACGATCCAGGAACAGGCTCTCGTTCGCAACGTGACCTCGGTCCGCCAGGTGGTGCGCCTGCGCGGTGTCTACGGTCGGGTGCCGCTCGACTTCGGCACGGCCACGATCCAGCCGCACGGCACCTGGACCGCCCGTGCGACGGCGACCATCGCTCACCCAAAGCTCTGGTCAATCGACCGTCCGACGCTTTACCGGGCGACCCTGACGCTGTCGGACTCGCGTGGCAGGCAGCTGGGCGGCTACGTTACCTACAGCGGCATCCGGAGCATCACGGTCTCCCGTGGTCACCTCGAGCTCAACGGCCGGATGTTGCACCTCCGGGGTGTCGATCTGCACGAGCAGACTCTGGCGCGAGGCTCTGCGCTCCAGCCGGCTGATATGCGCCGGCTGATTGGTTGGGTCCGGGAGGTGGGGGCGAACGTGATCAGGACTCACTACCCGCTGAATCCTGAGATCCAGGAGATGGCCGACCGCTACGGAATCCTGATCTGGGCCGAGGTGCCGGTCTACCAAGTCTCCACCACCAACCTCGCGAATCCCGCCCTGATCGCGCATGCCCACGCAATGTTGCAACAGGACATCCTCACCAATCAGAACCACCCGTCGGTACTGCTGTGGTCGATCGGCAACGAGCTGCCGACCCCTGTTCCAGCGTCGGAGCGCCGCTACATCGCCGGCGCGGTCGCGCTCGCGCATCGGCTCGATCCGACCCGTCCGGTGGGGATGGCGGTGCGCGGGTGGCCGGGAGTGAGCTGCCAATCGGCGTACGCGCCGCTGGACGTGATCGGGTACAACGACTACTTCGGCTGGTTCGACGCGGGTGGTGGCACGACCGACGACCGCGACGCGCTCGGTCCCTACCTTGACAGCCTCCGCGCCTGCTACCCGACCCAGGCGCTGATGATCACCGAGTTCGGATTCGACGCCAACCGCGACGGTCCGGTCGAGGAGCGCGGGACCTACGCGTTCCAATCGAACGCGGCTGCGTTCCACCTCGGTGTATTCGCGACCAAACCGTGGCTGTCAGGGGCGATCTACTGGATCATGCAGGACTTTGCGGCGGCCCCGGGGTGGGCCGGCGCGAATCCGCGAGGCACCCCGCCGTTCGTGCAAAAGGGGCTCGTCGACCTTCAGGGCAACCTCAAGCCGGCGTTTTCGATCGTCGCGGCCATCTACCACGCCACCGCGCAAATCGCGGCCGCTCGACCCGCCCGGTGAGAACCCCCGGATGACGCTTAGTCACGGGGGTTATCGGATATGATCGATCGTAGTGATCCCTGACCGTCACCAGGGCTTGCGCTCTGCTGCGGCAGCGCGGGTCGCAGAAAATCGGCTTTGGGTGCGGCTGACGAGGACCACCCGCTCGGCTCGTTTTACGAAGTACGCCTTGGGCTCGGTCGTCGCGTTCATCTCGAGCAACGTCGCGTTCGCCCTGTTCTACGTCATGGCGGCGACGACGACCGTGTGCGCGGTGGCAGGCTTCATCGCGGGAGCGATCCCGAACTGGATCCTCAACCGCCGCTGGGCATGGCAGTCGACGGGTCGTCCGCCGGCGCGCCAGGTGGTCGGCTACATCGGCGTCTCGATCATCGTGCTCGTGACGACCTCGGCCGTTACCGGCTGGACCAACTCGCACGTGCAGTCGATCCCGCAAGGCCACGGCTTGCGTCTGCTGATCGTGACCGCGTCGTATGTCGCGATCACGATCGTGCTGTTTATCGCGAAGTTCGTGATCTACGACTTCTGGGTGTTCTCTGAGCGCAGCCGTGTGCGCGCGGCCTTCCGCTCTCTGCGCCAGGTGCCCAGAACCGCGCGCGCGAACCGCATCCCGTAGAGGAGGTTCGGCCCCTTCTTGGTGCCGGTGGCGCCGTCTGGGCGGTCACGCATCGTGGTCGCGACCTCGACCACGCGGTAGCCGTTCATCGCAGTCGCGATCAGCAGTTCCGAGCTCTGGTACTGCGGCTGCTCGAGCCTCACCGACCCGCTGATATCTGCCCGCATCGCCCGCAGGCCGCAGGCGGGGTCGGTGATCCGCTGCTGCAGCAGGAGGCTCACAACCCCGCCGAAGAAGATCACGCCGGCATGCCGGACGGGATCGGTCGTCAGCTCGGTGCCCAGCCGCCGAGAGCCGTTTACGAAATCGGCCCGGCCGGCGACGATCGGCTCGACCAAGCGCTCGAGCTCGGCGGGCTCATACTGACCGTCGGCATCGATCGTGGTGATCACCTGGGCGCCGCGGGCGCGCGCCAGCCAGTATCCGAGCTTGAATACGACACCCTGGCCGCGATTGACGGGGATGTCGCACACGAGCGCGCCCGCCGAGGCGGCCTCGGCCGCGGTCGCGTCGGCGGAGCCGTCAACGACGACGATCACCTCGGTCGCGAGGCCGCCAAGCTCGTTCGGTATCTCCGCGACGACCGACGCGACGGTCGGCTCTTCGTTGTAGGCCGGAATCACGACCGCGACCGGGGCGCCGGCACCGGCCGGATGCGCGGCCAGAAAAGCCGCGGCAGGACCCCGTTCCTCCGGGGGCAGCTGGGCTACTTCATTCTCGATTGCGAACGTCTGCATACGCTGCTGTACCTCATTAAACGGGAATCCAGATCACCACGACGCGGCCCGACAGTCGGCCAGAGCCGAGTGATCGGGGGCCGCGAGCGCCCGAGGATAGCCGATCCGCTTGACCCGGGCACCGTCACACGGCGAGACATCCGGATGCATCCTATTGAGCAGGGATGATGTGCACGATGCGCGTTCAATCCTTCGCCGACCAGGAGATCTTGCTCGACTCCGACCTTCTCATCGCCGGCGACAACGCCTCGATCCTGGCACGTCTCCCGGTCGGCGCATTCGACCTCGTGTACATGGATCCGCCGTTCAACACCGGGCGCACGCAAGCGCGACGCACCCTCGAGACGGTGCCGGACTCCGACGGCGACCGGGTGGGCTTCGGCGGCAAGCGCTACAGCTCCCGCCTGTTGCAGACGCTCAGCTACGACGACGCGTTCGCCGACTACCTGGGGTTCTTGGAGCCGCGTGTGCGCCGGGCCCGGGCGCTGCTGGCGCCGCACGGGACCCTGTACTTCCACATCGACTACCGCGAGGCCCATTACTGCAAGCTGCTGCTCGACGAGGTGTTCGGGCGCGACGCGTTCCTCAACGAGCTGATCTGGACCTACGACTACGGCGCCAAGCCGCGCCGGCGCTGGCCTGCCAAGCACGACACGATCCTCGTGTACGTGCGCACGCCCGGCGCGCACCACTTCGACGCCGACGCCGTCGAGCGCGAGCCCTACATGGCGCCTGGGCTGGTGAGCGCCGAGAAAGCGGCGCGGGGCAAGCGCCCCACCGACGTGTGGTTTCACACGATCGTGCCCACTAACAGCCGCGAGAAGACCGGCTATCCCACCCAGAAGCCCGAAGGAGTGCTGCGGCGGATCGTGGCCGCGTCGTCGAGGCCGGGCGGCTGGTGTCTTGATCCGTTCGCGGGCTCGGGCACGCTTGGGGCGGTATGCCACGAGCTGGGCCGGCGGTTCGTGCTGATCGACTCCAATCCGGTGGCGATCGACGTGATGCGCGAGCGGCTCGGGCCCGTTAGCCAGGCCCGGGCACCAGCGGCACGAAGCGCACGGGCTCGAGCTTGAAGCGCACGATCCCGTCGCGCGTGCGCCGCGACAGCATCAGGTGCTGGTCGGACTCGCCGATCGGCACAACCAGCCGCCCGCCCGGCGCGAGCTGGCGCTCGAGCGTCTCGGCCACGGACTCGCCGGCCGCCGCGGCGACGTTGATCGCGTCGAACGGCGCCTGCGATGGGAGTCCCTGATAGCCGTCGCCGACCTCGAACGTGATGTTGTCGATGCCCAGGCTCGCGACGGCCTCCTGCGCCGCGGCGCTCAGCTTCGGGTGGCGCTCGATCGACCACACGTGCCCGGCGAGCTGCGCCAACAGCGCCGCGTGGTAACCCGATCCGGTGCCGATGTCGAGCACTCGGTCGTCGGGCCGCAACTCGAGCGTCTCGAGCATCCTGGCGACCACGAGCGGCTGGGAGATGGTCTGGCCGCAGGCGATCGGCAGTGCGACGTTCTCGTACGCCCGCGCTCGCTCGCTTAGCGGCACGAACCGCTCACGGGGCGTCGCGGCGATTGCGCCGAGCACTCGCTCGTCTCCCACGGCCGACCGCAACCGGACGGCGAGGGCCGCTGCTTCGGCTGGGCCCATGTCAGGGGATTGTGCCCACTTTCGGGCGCCGTTCTACATATCTGGGGCGCTCATCGCCCCGGTGACCTCGGCCAGGAAGCGTGCGGCCTGGGCCCCGTAGAGGATCCGATGATCGCAGGCGAGCGTGATCGTCATCAGGTGCCCCGATGTGACGGTCCCGTCGCGCACGACCGGAGCCGGCCGCACCGCCCCCGCCGCGAGCGCCGCGGCCTGCGGCGAGTTGACAACGATCGTCGGGGCGGGGATACCTAGCGCGCCGGCGTCCCAGAGCGTGAACGTCGCTCCGGCGTAGGCCGGCGGCGAGAGCTCGCCGGCGCGGGCGGCTCCTGTGACCCGTTCGATCTCGTCGGTCAGGTCAGTGAGCGACTTCTGGTCGGCATCGAATACCGTCGGGATCAGGTACGAGTGCTCGTCGGCCGCCACGATCCCGATGTTGACCCGCGAGTACAGCTCGAAGCGGCCGTCGCGGTACGCGCCGTTGGCGCGCGGCACCGCTTTGAGCGCGAGCGCGCAGGCCCGCACGAGGATCGCCGGGATCGAGCAGCCCCGCGAGTCGCGCAGCTCGAGGGCCTTCGCCACGTCGACGTCGGCACGGAGTTCCAGGTCGGGGACCGTCGCCCTTGCCTCGGCGGCGCGGCGCGCGATCGCCCGTTCGGCCGCGGTCGGCTCCTCGATCCGCGTCTCGCCCTTGGCGCCGCCGGCGCTCACAGCAGATCCTCGAGGTCGAGCCCGCCCCAGGTGGGGATGAACTCGTCGGCGTCGAGGTTGATGAGGTCGTTGCGCAGCAGCTTGAGGAGCTTGGCCGCCTGCTTGGCGGGAAGCTCCCAGTAGAGGACCACCTCGCCGTCGTCGATCGAGACGACCTCGACCCGATCCAGGCGGCGGCGGTCGGCCATGAACGCCGGCTCCAGCCCGCCGCGCGACACGATCAGCTCAAACCGCCGGTTGGCCTTCATCGCCGCGTCCCGGTTTCCCCGACGAGAGCCTCGGCAGCCGGCTCGAGCTCTGTGAACGTGCGATCCCCGACCTGAATCGCTGGAAGCGAGGTCACGCCCGCGTCTCGCGCGCGGGCGCAGGCCTGCTCGAGCCCGGCGGTCACCGACCGCAGCCCGATGCCCTTCAGCAGCGCGCTGGGGTGCATCTCGCAGGCGGCGGCCGCGATCAGCACCGTGCTCTTGTCGCCGAGGTCGCGGCCGCCGGCGAACGTCTGGCGAAAGCAGGCCAGCGAGAAAGCCACCGCGCGGCCGATGTGCTTGGCATAGGTCGCGGCCAGCGTCGCGGTCCGGGCCTCCGGCGGCCACTGTCGGGGCCACCGCAGCGGCTGCAGCTGATGTTGGTCGATCGCGCGCTCGAACGCTTCGCGGTCGGGCTGGGGCTCTCGTATGCCCAGGTCGGCCGCGAGGACCGGCTCCCACTCGGGCACGACCGGGAGGTCGGCCATGATCCGCTCGGCGAGCAGATAGCAGCGGGGGCTGCCGAGGTCGTAGTAGAAGATCGGCTGGGTCGGTGCTTCTGACAGCACGTCCGCGAAAGCCGGCCGCAACCGCCCGCTCAGCCGTGGATCAGCCAGCCGTCGGCGGCGCGCGCCGCCTCCATGACCGCCTCGGACAGTGTCGGGTGGCCGTGGATCGTTCGCGCGATCTCCGGATAGCCGCCTTCCAGCAGCCGCGTGTTGACCAGCTCCTGGATCAGCTCCGTCGCCTTGGCGCCGACGATGTGCCCGCCCAGCAGCTCGCCGTACTTCTTGTCGCCGACGATTTTGATCATCCCGGTGCGGTCGCCGTACACGGTCCCCGCGCCGACCGCGCCGTACTGGACCTTGCCCACGGTCACGTCGTACCCCTGCTCGCGCGCCTGGGCCTCGGTGAGGCCGAAGCTCGCGACGTTCGGGGTGCAGAACGTGGCGCGCGGGATGTCGATGTACTCGATCGGGTGGGTCTCCAGGCCGGCCGCGTCCTCGACCGCGATCACGCCCTCGTCCGACGCCTTGTGCGCCAGCGCGGGGCCCTGCACGAGGTCCCCGATCGCGTACACGCCGGCCGCGCTCGTGCGCATCGCCCCGTCGACCTCGATCAGGCCATTGGCGTCGAGCTTGACCCCGGCGGCCTCTAGTCCGAGCGCCTCGACGTCCGGGCCGCGCCCGGCAGCGATCACCAACCAGTCAACGCTCCCGGACTCCTCGCCGTGGGTGAACGTCACTCGGCTGTCCGTTGACTGGACGTCCTTGACGAGCGTGCCGGTGTGGATCGTGATCCCCTGCTTCTTGAAACCGCGCTCTGCGAGCTTGGAGATGTCGGCGTCCTCGGTCGGGAGCACGCGGTCGAGCGCCTCGTGCAAGTGCACCTGGACTCCCAGCCGGGCGTATCCCGAGGCGATCTCGGCGCCGGATGCGCCCGCTCCGACCACTGCCATGCTCTCGGGCAGCTCCGCAAGCGCCCAAGCCTCTTCGGTGCCGATCACGCGGCCGCCGAACTCGGTGCCGGGGATCGGCAGCTTCACCGAGCCGGTCGCTAGCAGGATCGTCTTGGCGGCGATCTCGTTGCCGTTGACGGCGATCGAGCCGTTGCCCGCCAGCGACGCCTCGCCCTCGATCAGGTCGATCTTGTTCTTCTTGAACAGGCCCGACACGCCGCCGACCAGGGTGGCGATCACCTTCTCACGTCGCGCGCTGACCGCGTCGTAGTCGACCTCGGGCTCGGCCACCTTGATTCCGAACTCGTCGGCATCGCGAACCTCCGTCAACACGTCGGCGACCCGCAGCACCGCCTTGGCCGGGATGCACGCGTAGTTCAGGCAGCGTCCGCCGACGCGGTCCTTCTCCACCACCGCGGTCTTCATCCCCAGCTGGGCGGCGCGGATCGCGGCGACGTAGCCGCCCGGGCCCGAGCCGATCACGATGCAGTCATAGGACGATTCGGCCATGTATGTGAGCCTAGCGTTTGCGCCTGGACGTCAGCGGCCTGGGTACTGCGGTAGCTGCAGGCGGCTCAGCACCCTGACGAGCTTGAAGAACAAGAAGCCCGTGATGCACACGCCGGCGATCGCGATCGCGAATCCGAGCAGGCTCGACGCCTTGATCAACGCGAACGAGAAGAACAGCAGCAGCAGCGCCATCAGCGCCATGAACCCGAGCACCGCCCAGTAGCGCATCAGCCACATCCCCGTGGCGCAGGCGAACATCAGCCCTGCGAACACGATCGTCGACCCGGCGGCGGGGCGCGTGTCGGCCACGTGCAGCTTCACTCCCCCCAGGTACAGGCCGAGCTGCACTGCGCCGGTCAGGAACGCCAGCAACGAGCCGACCTTGATCACCCAGGGACGCTCGCCGGGCGCGTAGGGCTGGAGCGTCGCGCGGACCGCCGCGTTGCGCTCCTCCGGCGTCGGCCTGCGCCCAGCCTCGGTGGGCCGCGGACGTTCCGCAGTTGCGGTCGTCGCCACGGGCTTCTCGCGCTGCCCGCGCTTGCGGCTACGTTGACCCAACTCGCGCTCCCGCCCGATCGATTGCTGTGCGCAACTCGCCGGCGGTCCGCTCCGGGTCGGCGGCGTCGGTCAGCGCCCGCACGACCGCGATCCGCTCGGCGCCTGCCGCCGCGACGGCGTTGACGTTGGCCGGCGAGATTCCCCCGATCGCGAAGAACGGCACGGC
>DASSGR010000002.1:0-13943 GCA_035693425.1 Solirubrobacteraceae bacterium | reverse complement strand
GGCGACGCCGGCGAGCCCACGACACGACTCGGGCTTGGTGAGCAGCAGCGATCGTGCCGAGCCAGCCTTTCGGGGGTCACCGGGAGCGGATGCGATCGCCGCTTTGTGGGCCGACTTGCCCGGATCGCCGGGACTGTAGGTCTTGAGCTTGTATGGAACGACTGGGGGCTGCTGAGCGTCAACTAGATCGACAAGCCCAAACGACATCGGCAGGAGCCCGGTCGAGAGGGCGTAACCACGTACCCAAGAGGACCGCATGATCATCCCGACGGTGACCCCGCTTGGCAGCGACCCGGCCGCCCACCCGCAGCACGAACGTTGCGGGCACACGCGCCACGTCGGAACCTGCCCCGTCTGCCAACGTGCCGCCCAACGGCGCTCGGCGGCCCAGCTGGCCGTGGCCGCTCGGGAGACGTGGGCAACAATAGGGCTGCTGCCGCGCGCCGCATGAACGGACGCCGGAAGCCCAGCGGCCTCGCGGGGCCGGCGCTACTCAACGAGTTGGCCTCGCAGTCGTTCTGGATCTCGGCGCCCTTCCAAGAAGCCGCTGCGCTTGTGGCGGGTTAGTAACTCGACCCCCGAGCCTGGCGGCGCGCGATCCACGCCGGTCGCGGGCCACGGCGCGATGTCGATTCTTGCCGATGCAATCTATGAGCCGTCCGGTCGATCGGCGCCATCTCATGCAAGCGCGGTGGACTGAGCGACGGGGCTTCCTGAGCAATCGCCGGCCTGACTCCCCTTTGTCGCCCGGGCGGGACTCTGGGTGACGCTTCCGCTCTCCGCGCAAAGGGAGCCGGTCGCCAGCGTCGACGAAATGCTCGTCTAGCAGCAAAGGAGGTGTCCGCGGGAGCGGCTGGTAACCGGCGCTCCAGCGTCGTGAGGGGGCCCCGCAGTCGATGGGCCGGGCGGCTCTTCTGGGCCTCGTCCGAAGCGGCAGCAGTCCTTAGCCGTCTCGCCACTGGACAGACACCGGCGACGGCAGCCCGATCGCGATCAATGTGGAGACGGTCGGTCAAGCGCCCTCTTAGTGCCGGCGCCCGACCAGACGCCGGTTGTGCCCCCGGCAGTACGGCGCGGCCGAGGCGAGCAGATCGGCTACGGTCAAGCCGGGATCCAGGCACGAGACCGCGGAGCCTAATGGCGATGGTTGCGGCGGTTCCAACGACCTTCGGGACTTGCTGCTGGCGTTCGATCTTGTGGGGCTCTCGTACCGCGAAGCGGCGTGGAGGCCCGAGTGCCGAAGGCAACTGTCACGACGCGACTGCACCCTGCCCACGTACGGGTTGTCGCTTGGATTTGCCACCGACACCGTCAGCCGCGGCTCGCGCGCCTGCTTCTTGGCGGCCTTCGTGCTTCCGGCGACGTTCGGTACGGCGGTGCTCGTCATGGCCGCGCGGGGAGGCGGCCGCGTCCTCCCGTTAGGCCCGGTGAATGCCGGACTGCGAATCGCGATGGTTGGAACGGCCTCGCGCCGTGGTACCGGGCGGCCGTGGGACCCGCCGCGAGCATGGCATTCAGCCTCGGCCAGAGCGCGACGATGCTCGCCGTCAGGTTCCTTCGCGGCCATACGTTGCTGTCATGGAGTCGACGGCCGCGGCGAATCCCGCGACGCGACTCCCAACGGGCTTGCGGTCGCGCAGCCATCTCCCACGGTGGAAAGCGGCGGAAGCGCGGAGGCCTCATCGTTCGGTTGGCCTCGCCGTCGCTTCGCGGCGTCGTTCGGATCGCGGATCTTGGAACTAAATTGGGCGTCACGACTCGTAGGCGGGACCCGGCCAGCTGGCCTCCCCAGGGAGCGGGAGCCAAGCTGGCGGGGGGTTGCGGACGCTCAGTTGTCGTCGACCGGGGGCGAGACCGCAAGCCGGTTGCGGACGCGCTCGACACCCCCGAGGCTCAGGGCGACGCACTCTGCCCTGTCTCGCTCCGATTGCAGTGCGACGCGCCCGCTCAGAGTGACGTCGCCCTCTTTCGCCTTGACGTCGATACCGGCGGCGCGCAGCTCATCGTCGTCGATCAGCGCGGCGAGGACCGCCGCCTCGGTCTCGGCGTCGGCGCGCCCGTCGAAGCCAAGCGGCCGCACCCGTAGCTGGTCGTCGACCCTCAGCACACCGGGCACGCTGCGCGTCGTCTGCTGCGCCTCGGCGCGCTGGAGCAGACTCCCCACCGTGCCGCGCAAGATGACCTCGCCATCGAGCGCTTGCACGGCGATCTCCTCGGCGTGGACGCGGCGGTTCTGAGCGAGCGCGCGCATGATTTCTAGTTCCAGGGGGTGATCAGACACAGACTGCTCCTTACTCGTGAGGCATTGGCGCCACCGTGGAGCCGAAAGGCCTCCCACGTCATACGGATGCGCGCGTCGCGCATAACACTCACCTATCGCCGCGGCTTGGTGACTGGCCCATAGCCAGGACCTCTGGCCGCGAGCAGGACCAGGCTTGGTCAATCGAGATGGGCGCGATCGTACCCGCATGCCTCGATGCGGGATGGCGGCTTGCGCCGAACTCTTAGAGCGCGAGGTCCACTCGGTCGAGATCCATAACCGGCGCCTATACCCGCGTGTGAACCCCGACATATGGTCGCGTCCGGGATGCGCCGATGATTTGTTACCGGGCCGAATCGACTTTCGGCCGTCATTTCACCGTCACTTCCGAGGAGAAGCCATGGCACAAGACGTAGATGACATCAGGAAGGTTGCCGGGCAGTTGAACGGCCCTCCTGGCAGCGACTCCGTTCGCAACACCCTGCTGCGTCCCTTCCGATCCCAGATCGCCAGCTACTGGTGGGTGGAGTTGCTGTTGGGCGTGCTGTGGATAGTGATTGCCGTGGTGGTGCTGAAGTTCAACCACGCCTCCGTGGTCACAGTCGGCGTACTAACGGGAATCATGTTCTTGCTCTTTGCCGCCGAAGAGTTCGCCCTGGCGGCCTTGGATCGAAGCGCCCGGTGGCTGTGGGCGATCTTCGGCGTGTTGCTCACCGCGGCTGGGATCATCTCGCTCATCCACCCCAGCGACACCTTCGCGGGGTTTGCCGACATTCTCGGTTTCGTCTTCCTGGTCATCGGCATCCTCTGGATGGTCCAGGCCTTCACCGAACGCGCTTTCAACGACCTGTGGTGGTTGGGCCTGATCAGCGGCATCCTCATGCTGATCCTCGCGTTCTGGGTGAGCGGGCAGTTCTTCCTCGAACGCGCGTACACCCTGCTCGTGTTCGCCGGCATCTGGGCGGCGATGAAGGGCATCACCGACATCGTGCGCGCGTTCCAGATCCGCCAGCTCGGCTCAAGCTGACAAGCGTAGACGCGCCCGAACCCGTCCCGGATCCGCAGACCATGCCTCACACCTCCGTCGACCTCCTCCAAGCCGCCGGCCCAACCACCACCCACCACGCGACCGCCGCGACCAGCTGGGAATCCGGCCTGGCCGTTGCCGTCCTGGTGATGCTGGTGCTCGCAGGGGTGACACTCGCGGTCCTCCGCATGCCGCCCTACCCCGGCGGTGACGAGGACGCCGACTCAGGGCCAGGCCGTGGTGGTCCGGGGAGGTGGCCGCCCGCAGGTCCACGCGACCCCGAGGGCGAGCCGGAGTGGTGGCCTGAGTTCGAGCGGCAGTTTGCTGCTCACGTGGCCGGGCGTGGTACACGTGTGACGGGGTGGCACGGGCGCGATAGGGCAGCTCGAGCGGCAGACGAGGCCGCGTGTGGCCTGAACGTCTGCGAGTCCCCTCCTTGCCATACGTCGGCCGGACTGTCGCTCCGGCCAAGCTCCCGCCTTTCCAGTCTTATCGTGTAGAAGCGCACGCTGGCCTCCTGCACCGGCACGGCAGCGGCTGACGGGCGCTTTGCGGGCGACGGCGCGTCCCGGCTATACGAGGTTTGAATAACCCGCACTCCGCAAAGCGGGTGCCTGTCTCCCAAAGACACGCCTTCTGCTCGTCGCCACTTGCGCAACGATCGCGTCGTCGGCTACCCGGCCTCGTAGGCGACCCGGTCTGGGGCCCTGCTTGCCGCGAGTACAGGAGCCGCCGATGTGCTTGCTGCGCGCCCGATCCGGCGCGTCCTGCAAGCGCACCTGGCTGTCGCTCGCGTAGCGGGAGCAGCCATCCACGTCGACGCCCACCTCGCTGCTGCTCTGGACGAATCTGAGAAGTCATCGGCGCACGGCAGATGCCCAGCACGTGCCCGCGCAGTGAGCCGCGTCCCCGGCGGCAGCGACGCGCCTCCACCGCTTCTGCTCCGTCGCCGGGGCAGCGCCGCGCGGGCGGCTGCCGCTTCCGGGCTGGCGGCGCAGAGAGCGGCAGTCGAGGCGAGCGACTCGATGTGGCCACCCGTTGCGGCGGCGGGCGGCGAATCGTCGATGTCGGCCTCAGAGGGTCAGCCCGGCGGTGGCGGAGATCGTCGGCTGGTGGCGTGAGCCGACGGCGTCGATGATCTCGCTGGGGTCGATCCCCTGCAGATAGGTGCTGGTGGTCCCCAGGTCGGCGTGGCCGAGCTGGTATTGATCGCTATTCCTTCGCGGGCGAGCTCGACGGCATGCGCGTGGCGCAGCTGATGGGGCGCGAACCGCCGCCGGACGCCAGCGTCGACGTCGAGCGCGCGCAGCTCGGCTCGCGCGGCGGTCGCGGACCAACGGCGGCCTCGAGTTGGCCCGTCGATGACGCAAAACAGCGGTCCGGGCGGCACCGACACGCGGTGCGCCAGCCAGACCGCGAGCTGTTCGAACCCGAACGGGTCCATGCCGGCCTCGCGGCGCCTATCACCCTTGCCGTGGCGAATCGCCAGCGACCCGCGCCGCTCATCGATGTCGGTCTCGTTGAGCGCCAACGCCTCGGAGATCCGCACTCCGCGACGCCACAGAACGGCGATCAGCGCGCGGACACGCAGCCCGTGGCGATCGTGGCCGGCCTGGCGCATCACCAGCACGATCTCCTCCGCTCGTGGCGGGTCGGGCGGATACTGCATGCCCTTGTTGCGCGGCGCGCGGCCCGCGAGATATCCAGGCATCGTTGCTGGCGACCGTCGACGCCCCGCCGCATTCACCCGCACCGATCAGCGCGCTTTCGCCGCGCTTGAGGCGCCGGCTCTCCCACCATAGGAACAGGACAAGCACCGCGGCGCCAGCGAAGACGAGCCAGATCACAGGCGAGAGCCCGAACCACTCGGGAGCGTCCGGCTTGGGCAGCACGAAGCCCCACGTCCCCGCCTTCAGGATCCCGAGCACGATCACACCGAGCCCGAGCGCCGACAATGCCGTGCCGACCAGGTCAAGCCGGGCTCCTGCCTCCGCCGGCGTGTCATTCATGCGCCGGGTCAGCAAGAGGATCACGAGCACGATCAGCACCTCCCCGGCGAACACCCATCGCCACGAGGCATAGGTGGTGAACGCGCCGCCGATCAGCGGCCCCAACGCCGCCGCGATCGCGCCAGCCGCCGCGACGAGCCCGTAGGCGCGCGGACGCTCGGGCTTTCCGAAGTTCGACGCCACCAGCGCCACGATCGCCGGCATGATCAGCACCGCCCCCAGACCCTCCAGGAACGACCAGCCGAAGATCAGCATTGGCAGGCTCTGCGAGAGCGCGGTGGTCAGCGAACCGCAGGCGTAGATCACGCACCCGATCGCAAACGCGCGCTTGCGGCCGAGCATCTGCCCGATCTTCCCACCGGTGATCATCAACGACGCCATCACCAGCGTGTAGAGCGTGATCGCCGTCTGGATCCCGGTCACCGTCGTTCCGACGTCCTCCGCGACCGTGGCGATCGCCGTATTCATCACGGTCGTGTCGAGGGCCATCACGAACTGCCCCGCCGCCAGCGTCATCAGCACGATCTTCGTGGCGCTAGCCCCCGCCGCGCTTCGCCCGCTTAGCATCTGCCCCTGTGCCGACGCCCCAAGCTGTGCGTCGGAACTCACCAGCGCACCGAGCCTCTCCGCACCGACGCGACATCGACGACACCCGTCTGCCGCTCGACATCGCCGTGCCCGTCACGCTCGCATAAATCAACCAAGCCAGATCGCTGAATCAGCGCAGCGATCGGCGCGTCTGGCTGTACCTGCGCGTCAGGCGTTCCCAGCGCGTTTGTCGGAGCCAGGTTGTATTCGCCGACGCTGCTCGATTCCGAGGCGCTTGCACCTACCGTCATGCGATCGCTGAGCTCTCCTTCGACGATCAGCCGATAGTTCCGATCAGCCACGTCTCCGAGGATCGCACCGTCGACCGAGCGCTCGCGACAAGCGCGGGCTATTCACATGGGTGATTGCGTTTGCTCGAGGATTACCGCATCGACAGCAGAGCAGGTGCGTCGCCCCGGGTCGGTCGCCCACCTGGTCCTCGCCACAAGCGCGCACGCTGCGCATCGGAGACGGATCGGTCGGATCGTCGTTCGGGGCGCTAGCTGTAGGTCGGGCAGCTGCAAGCACCCAAGCGGTCACGACGACCGCGACACCACGACCGCCGCTTCGCGCTTGGAGCGCCGACCCGGCGGTGACCCAAGAGACTGCCCCTGTGGACGAGTTGGGAGAGCGCTCCCACGATCTCCGCGGGCGCCTGCTCCGCCAGGTGAAGCAGGGACACCGCCGATCGATCGGGCGCTACCGCGTTCTCGTGCAAGCAGCCACGATTCGACGCGGTCGGCGCCGCGGCTGGCTGCTGCTGTCGGACAGGAGCACGCGCCCCCAGTCGCTGCGGTCGATGACCCCTAACGTGGTGGAGGGATCGTCATACGCGCGGCGGCCAGTGTGATCGAGATGTCGGCCAACGCGATCGCCAGCGCAGTGGCGCGACTACGGCAAAAGCAGTCGTGCGCCGGCGCCCTCGCGGACGCCTGCCTCTGGGCGAATGCACAAGTGCGAGACTCTGCGCGGCGAAGCATGCCTGTGTGACACAGGAGTCGCGCCGCTGGCGCCGCGCGCTCTCGAGTACTACGAATAATAGTTGATGTCGTGAACGATCCGACGGCCGGAAGCCGAAGTCGCGCGGATCCTCACCCAATGGGTCTTCGCTCCGGGCGCCCAAGGCTCGAGCTCGAAACCCTCGAGCCGCTCGATCTCTGCCCGGTCGGTTACTTCCTCGGCCTCGCCTTCGACGATCACGCTCCACCCGGTCTGATCAACGGGTTCGGTGCCGTCGATCTCAAACGCCGCGGGCCCCGAGCTCAGGCCCTCGCGGAGCTTGGAGCCCAGCGCCGAGCGGAACACGACGGATTGCGTTTGATCATCGAACGCGTAGTTGACCGGACGGATCATTGCCGGCGACACGCTGAGCGCAACGCGCCCAACGCCGCCACTGGCTGCGGCGAGCAATCGCATGCACCCGTCGCGGCCAATCTCGAGGAAATCGATCCCCCGATCGTGAGGTGTCGCGGCCATAGCCTCGTCCACACCTAGATCGTACACCGCCCTGACTGTGGGTTCGCGTCCCCATGGGCAACGTACGAGCCGCCCGGTTCTCGGGCCATCCAATCTCCCGTCGTGTCGGAGTTGCAGATCGTGACCCGCGCTCCACAGCAGCCGTGCCGGCGCCTGTGAACGCTTGCCGTCGTGCGTCGGATCACAGTGAGACGCCAGCCGGCCAGCACGCGGCCGGGATCCTGGTTCGAAGGGCAAGTCAGCGCCATGTCGAGCTGGATCCCGCGTAGGACGAGGCTCGCAACCACGGCCGAGGTGTCGCCGAGCTTCTCCTGCTCATGGATGCGGAAGTCGTGTCGAACCGGAACGGTCTCCACCGCGAACGGCCGAGCGATTTGTGCGGCGCACACAACTGGAGGGCGTCGGCCCGATCGCAGGAGTCACGACTCGGCTCTCCCCCTAAGGACGACTTTCCAACGTGCCGCCACGCCTGGCGGACTGCTGGGTCGCCCCGACTGTGAGCGAGTCTGCATGGCTCGAACGGCGCGCCGCGCCGTCACGGTGGTCCATGCGTTGGCGATGCGCAGGCGGCGGCGCTGACAGCCGCTCATCGAGTAGCAGCCATCAATCGCCGCGTCCGCCTGCTGAGTTCGCCCAGAACGAGCAGCGGGTCAGGCACGTGGGCGACGCAGTCATCAGCGCGGCGTCCACAGCACGGCAGCTGACCATCGCTCCCTGGGACACAAACAGTCATGCGAGCGCCGATCGGCGGCATGCCGGCGCTGGTCGCGGCGAGCGGGCGGTTCTCTCGCGGTGCGTCGGCGGGACACGCACGAGCAATGGTCAGAGCGCGGCTTTGGTGAGGCCGTCGATCTGAACCTTGTCGAGAACCGTACGTGTGCTGCGGGCAGACCGCGAGCCGGCCGTACCGCAGCCGCTCCCGTTACCGGCGCGGGATGTTGACCGACGGGTGACTGCGGTCCTGCCGCCTCGGTCGGGTGGGGCTGGGGCAGCGGTTGGACGCGTTCGACGAAGGAAGTACGTGCGCTTCTTGGCCTTCGGGCACTGAACCCCGCATGGGTGACACCTGGCGGGACTGCAAGAGTTCGTTCGCCGGTCGTCTGCCGTCGGCACGTCGCCTATCGTGCGCGCGGTTGTGGGGCGTGTTGTGGTGGCGATCATCGCTTGTCTCGTGATCGTGACGGCTGGGTGTCTGTCTGCGTCGAGCGCGGCGGCGTCAGACCCGTTCTACGGTCGCGGGATGTGGATCTGGCTGGTCGGCCGCAGCGCGGGCGGGAATCCAGCGGCGATCGCGGCCCAGGCCAGGCTGAACGCGATCAAGACGCTGTTCATCAAGAGCGGCGACGGCGGCGGCTACTGGTCGCAGTTCAACGCCTCACTGGTGCACGCGCTTCATTCCGCCGGCCTGAACGTGTGTGCCTGGCAGTACGTCTACGGCGCCAATCCCTTGTCGGAGGCCGCGGTCGGCGCGCGCGCAGTCCGCAACGGCGCGGACTGCCTGGTGATCGACGCCGAGGCCGAGTACCAGGGCCGCTACGCCGCCGCGCAGATGTACATCGAAGCGTTGCGCGCGGCCGTCGGGCGGCGCTATCCGGTGGGGCTGTCGACGTTTCCCTACGCCGACTACCACCCCGGGTTTCCCTACTCGGTGTTTCTCGGGCACGACGGCGCACAGTTCAACGTCCCGCAGATGTACTGGCGCGACATCGGCACGAGCGTCGGCACCGTGTATTGGCACACGTACACCGTCAACCGGATCTACCGTCGACCGATTCGTCCGCTGGGGCAGACCTACAACGGCGCCACCGCCAGCGAGATCGCGCTGTTTCGCGGACTATCTGTCGGCTATCGCGCCCGTGGCCTGTCGTGGTGGGACTTCGCCTGGGCCACCGCCGACGGGCAGTGGCCTGCACTGAGCGGCCCCTACACCACCGTTTCTCGGACCGTGCCGCCGGGCTTTCCGTTGCTGCGCTATGGCTCCAAGGGCGACATGGTGCTATGGATGCAAGAACTCCTGGCAAGCGCCATCCCAGCCGAGCAGACAGACGGATCTTCGGACCCCAGACCCTCGCCAACCTCAAGTCCTTCCAGGCAGCTCACAGAATCACGCCCACCGGCCAAACCGGTCCGGTCACCTGGCACGCGCTCCTGCGCCTGCGGGCAGTCAGGGTGAGGTGGACGGCGGCACACCCATCTCGCCGCACTCACCGCACCAGCCAACGCGCCGCAGGCCCGCGAATCGCACCCACGCCAGGGTCAGCGACCCTACCCGCGGTCAGAAACGAGATCCGCAAGCCCACCGGGAGCGACGGCGCGCCTTAGCCGGCGCGCATGGTTCCAACAGCCAAGCTCCACGTGAGCTCCTCATCAGCGCAGCGTGCGGGCGGCGCTGTTCGGTTATTCCTCCGGACAGACCGCGTCCCAAAATGCACTACGCCCGCGGCTAGAGGCTCGTCAGGCGCCGTCGCGCGCGCGCATCGGCTCCATGGCGGGTAGGGGCACGGCGCCGCGCGTTCGATCTGCGGAAGGCTCACGGGCCTGGCGCTAAGCCGCTGTGCGCAGCTCGATGTTCTCAATCTCGACATCGGCGCGCTCGCGCGCCTGCATGAGGACATCGTCGAGCTTGTCCCCGGGCCCCACCCAGCGAGTCCGGCGCGGTGTGAAATTACAATGCTTGAAGCTTGATGCCGCCACTATCGCTCTGACCCCGTCGAGCGAGCATCTGGGCGGACATCGTGACACGCTCAGCCAGAGGCGATCGGATGGCAGAAAGTCGCGACTGTTCGCGTTGCTGATTGAGCGCGCGTCGCTACGAGAGCGTGGGCCTTTGCCGGTAGCACGATGAGATCAGCTCATCAGCTAGTGCCGGGTGGCTCTCCGGTGGTTTCCTCGCGATCCTGGTCCGGTGCCGGCTCGGCCGGGGCGACGGCCTCGGTGCCCGAACCGGTCTCCTCGGCAGCCTGGCCTTCATTCGGCTCAACTCGGCCGACTGACTCGGCGGCGGAACCCGGCTCCATTCCCCTTGTCACGCGAGCCGCCGGCTCTTGCTTGCCCGGGACAGCCAGCGGTTCGACCTGTTCCACGGCCTTGGTGGCCGCGGTTCGCCCACGTGGCGTCGCCGCCCGGCCTCGTCTTCGTGCCGTCGTCGCCCTAGCGGCACTCTTCGCCCCGACCGCGTTGGTCGACTTCCGGCGGCCTAGCTCGGTGGCACTACCTGCGCCCGCCGCGGTCGTGCCCCTCCGGCGCTTTGAGGCCGCGGTGGCGCTCGGACGCGAACGCGTGGCCCGTGCCGGAACGGACTTCGCGGTCGTGAGCTCCCGTTGGACCTGCTGGAGGTCGTTGCTGACCGTCCTGCTCACGCTGCGCACGTTCCGACGCGCGTCCTTGAGCGTCGTGTCGAGGTCCTTGAGAACCTCACGCGTTCCTCTGCTGACCTCCTTGCGCAGGTCCTTCAACGCCTCCTGCGCGGCCTCGACCGACCGCGTGAGCCGGTCCAGCGCTTCCTCGCCGGCCCCCTTGGCCCGCGACGCCCCGCCGCGCACACGCCTGGGAACGATCGCTCTATCAGGCATCCCGAATCAGCCTCCGTTTCTTGCCCGTTTGACGCTACGGAGTTAAGTCTGATCCGACGCTCCACTTCGTGCAACGGGGAGCGCGCACGGTCCTCGTCGTGTCGCTGCCGCTCGGCCCGGAGGGGTCGCGGAAGTTCTCGCCCCGGTCGGTGGGTATCGCCGTCAACATCGGCGCTGTGTTCGCGCGTCGCCATGGCCGCAGTCTGCGTCGCCCTCACGGACAGATCGGCTGCGCAGCTTCCGACTCGCCGTACCGCGACGGCTCACCTGACACTGATGCCGGCGGTGGCCAGCTGTTGGCGTTCAGGGCGCTGGATCATGCAGTAGACCGTCGCTCGCGAGACCGAGAAGAGTCCGGCGAGTCAGGGATCGCGTGCCCGCCGGAGCAAGCAGCTCAAGCCGGTAGTGCCGCTGGTCGGGGGTGAGCCTCGGCGGCTTGCCTTTCTGGCGGCCTGTGGCGCGCGCGACCGCCATCCCCTCCCGCGTGCGCAGGGAGCGCCTGTCGGCCGCGAAATTCGGCAAACCGGCGAGGATGTTCAAGAACATCCTGCCCATCGGATCATGCGCGCCTCCATGCCGAATTAAGAGACCGCGTCGCCGCTCGTTGAGGTCGGTCTCGGTAGGCGTGAGCGCCTCATGGATGCTAACGCCGGCCCGCCACACCACGACGATCCGCCCGCGCATCCGCCTGCCGTGACTCCCGTAGACGAGCGCAGGACTCACGCCATCGTGTTTCAGCACCCCCTGGAACACCGACACGCCGACGAGGACCGCGACCACCCCGTCTGCCTCGGCCCGGTCCGAGCGGATCGAACGCCCGATAGCACCAGGACGTGGCGCGTTCGCCTGAACCGGGAAATGAGGAATGAAGAGTGTTTGCCAGCTCACGCGACATATGATTGACGACCGTGGTGGTAGAGCTACTGGTAGCCGCCGTAATCATCGTCCTGTCCGTCGTCCTGGTGCGCCGCGCGTGGGTGCCCCCCCGTCGCGGGGAGCCTCGAGGCTCTATCACCGAGGCGCAGGCGCGAGAGAACGCGGCGCCGCTGAGCACCGCCATCATCGCTTCCGATCGCCGCGAGCGCCACGGCTCGTAACGTCCGACATCGCGCGCTGCGTCCCGCCCACGTGCATGTGGTTCGCGCCCGGCTCGCCGATGTCGGGCGGATGCGATGCCTGGTAGTGGTTGACCGACGGCGTGTCTGTCCGCAGCGTGGAGCTGACGCGCGACTTGCAGCGCCCGCGAGTGAAGGAGTAGCTCCGGGGGCCGGCCAAGTACGTAGTTCGCCCACTCCCGGCACGGCCCGGCCCTGATGCGCCGCCGCGCAGGGCTAGGCAGGCTGCCCAGAGACGATGATCGGCACACCGCTTCACGTTCTGCGTTGGCTCGGCCACCTGCTGCGGCCGTCGACTCCGCGCGCACCGGTGGGGATGGTGCATGCGCAGATCACGTTTCACTCATCCCCGGCGCGCGGCGTGACCGCAACCGGAAACAGAGCGAGGTAGATAATCGGGGATCTCGCGTGTGCCGGTAGCCCGCGCACGTACGTGTGGTTCGATGCCCGAGCTCGCCGACGTCGCGCGGATACAATGCCTGATCGTTGAAGCGCGCGCGTCTAGGCAGGTGCCGCAGCAGCGTCGTTGATGCCGAGCACGACGTCGGCGGCGACGATCCATATCCGGCCGGCCCTGTGCCGACCAGCACCGACAACGGCAGCGGCGGGGTAGTCGGCGATCGGCAGCCATCGCAGTCGGGTTCGCTGCGCGCGCCCGGCCGGGGATTGTCGAGCGCAGCCCGATCCCCGGCGACGGATGCGTCGGCCCCGCACCTCGAACCCGTGGTAGCTACGGATGCGGCGGATCTGGCCGGAGAGGAGGATCACTTGGGTCGGAAGGTCGTCGATCGGATTCCCGCCAAGAGCGGGGCTCCGGTGGGACGGCCTTTCGCCGTGTCTGGGGTTGCGTTTCCTCTGCGTAGGCGATGCGGCAGCGGCGGCGCCGGCGGCCGCCCAACTGAGCAGTAGCCGGCGACGGCAGTACCGCGCTACATCTCCCGCCCACAGGCAGTCGCGCCCCGGCGGCCGGCGGCACGCCGGTCGTACGACGAAGCAGCAGCCGCTCGGGGGTGACCGGGTTAGGCGTAACGGGGCCGTGCGTGCTCGGTGTCTCGTGTGGCTGCTTCATCGCCGCGCCAATAGCCACACCTGGCGCGGCGACCGGCGTCGGTCATCGGATCAACACTCACGTTCGTCGAAGTCGGCGGCAACCACGCCGGCCGGCGATCGGCTGGACGCCGTTGGTGCTGAGAAGCGTTCCTGGCGACCTCAGCGGTCCATTTCACGCACGGCTAACCGCAAGCGCGCTCGCCCGTAGGTCAACTACGATTGATGCGCAAGCGGTCAGGCGCCGCCGAGGGCGTCGGGGACGGCCGCCGCCCAACTCCCGTACAGATCGATCACAGTGGACGGCGCGGGCCATTCTCTGGTCTGTAGTCGTTTGAGCGCTTCGCCGCCGCGCCGGCGTGCGTGGGTGCGCGACCAGTCGTAGGAGGGACGGCGCGGCGCCGTAGAGCGCTCGCCAGGCGCGCATCGCCTCACGGACCCGCTCGCGGGTCCATTGCCGCACGATCGCCCCGGGACGGCAGCCCTTGCAATAGGCATACGCGTCGCCTTTGCCGTTGCGCGCGCTGGTCGGCGCGCCGCACCCCCGACAGACGCCCCGATTGCGCGCCTTGACCTCGCGCGCCTTTGCGCCGATCGGATCGTAGAGATCGGCCTTCACGGTGCCCTCTGCGCGCCCCAGCGGGCGAGCGATCTCGGCGATCGTTAGGCCCTCCTGGTCGCGGTAGTGACGCGCGAGTTGCGCGGCGCAGGAGCGCGAGGCGTTCATTGACATAGGCGTCGATGTGGTCGAACTTCTGCCCGGAGTTGCCGTAGCGGAAGTAGTTGCCCCAGCCCCGCAGCACAGGGTTGAGGTCCTCGACAGCCCACTCCAGCGGCAGCCTCGCGTAG
>DASSGR010000001.1:0-10203 GCA_035693425.1 Solirubrobacteraceae bacterium | reverse complement strand
CTATGGGCGAGCGGCGCACCATCCGAGACGCGCTGTCGGCATGCGCGATACGACAGACGTCTGACGCTGATGACGGAGGTGCCGCGCAATCGCGCCGGCTGATTGCGGCCGGAGCCCGTGCCGTACGGATACTGCCGACGCCGACACCAGTGGCGACGCGGCGACGGTCTGGCTGCCGACCAACGACGCGTCACAGAGCGACGACGGGACGGGTGTGCAAGCTGCATAAGTCAATCAAATTGCTTATATGAGCTTTGCAGCGTTGTGGCGGTTGATTGGGTTGGTGGTTACGCCATCCGGCCTACATTGGCGCTGTCGGGCAGCGCCCGCGCAAGTTGGTTGCGTGAGGTGATGCCGAGCTTGGTGAACACCTTGCGCATGTGGTACGCGACTGTGTGCTGGCTGATGAACAGCCGCTCGCCGACCTCGACGTTCGAGAGACCGTTGCGGGCGAGCCTGGTGACCTGAGTCTCCTGTGCGGTGAGTGCATCCCCGGTCTCGACGCTGCGCTTGCGGACATGCGCGCCCGTGGCCAGCAACTCGCGCTCGGCGCGAGCGGCGAATGCCTCGATTCCCATCGCATTGAACATTTCGAACGCCGTGTCCAGCTGCTCGCGGGCGTCCAGCCGCCTTCGCTCCCGTCGCAGCCACTCGCCGTAGAGAAGGTGGGTGCGGGCGAGCTGCAGGCGGTTGCGGGTGCGCTTGAGTCGTTCGATGGCTTCCCGGTAGAGGCCGTCGGCGGCATCGCCGTCGGTGAGCAGCGCGCGCGATCGGGCCTCGAGCCCAAGCCCCCAGTCGGTTGCGCTCGCAGTTGTGCTCTCGGCGAGCCGGTCGAGCGCGCGCTCGGCGAGTCGATGCTCTCCGCAGCGGACGGCCGCCTCGATGAGCTCGGGCATCGTCCTCGGTGAGCCCATCTCATCGGAGCGCTCGACGTCGACCGCTTCGCGAACCGCGGCCAGCGCGACGTCGTAGCGGCCCAGTCCGTTGTTCAGGGCTGCGGTCGCCTGCGTCGTAATACCCAGAAGGAACCCCTCGCCGCGCGCGATGGCGTCGCTCGCGGCAGCCTGGACGAGCTCCGAGAGCTCGGCGTCTCGGCCGCGGAGCGCCGCGACCCAGAGTGCAACGTAGGGGTGAGAGGGAATATGCGTCGCCTCGGTGGCCGCACGGATCTCGTCCAGCAGCGCCTCGGCAGTGGCCAGCTCCCCCGATATCGCGTTGATGTAGCCGAATTGGCTGAGGACGATGGGCAGGGCCGTCAGGTTGCCGGTGCTCCGGGCAAGCTCCAGCTCACGGGCGGAGAGCAGCCTCCAAGTCTCGTCGTCCCACAGATTCGCGGCGGCCAGGGTCGCCATCGAGCGCCAGCGAGCGTCCTGTGGCGGCAGGGTGGTTTCGCACCGGAAAGCCCTCAGCGCGTCTTTCAAAATCGGGGCTCCTGCGGCGTACCCCTCGGTGAACTGGATCGCCATGCCCTGAAGAAGGAGGTCCGACGGACGCGGCGGCTCGGGCGGCGCCGGACCCGCGAGCGCGGCCTCGATGACCTCCGACACGCCCGAGTCCCGAGCCAGGCGACCGGCGAACAGCGCCGCTTGGAGAGCTTCCAAGTACGTCTCTCGGGCACGGCCGTGGTCGACTGCTTCGAGCTCGCGGGCAGCCTTCAACAGGAGCGGGACCGCGTCACAATCGTGCCTGGAGGCGAACGCGATCTGAGCGCGGAGGCGATGCACATCGGCCCGGCCCAGATCGCCGAGGGCGCCCGCTTCAGCCTGAGCGAGCAGGGCGAGAGCGTCGTCGAAAGCGCCCGCCCCGTACTTGGTCTGTGCCGCAGCCAAGGCGCGCTGCGCGCACAGCGCGGGGTCGTGTGTCAGCGCAGCCGCCCGCTCGAGAAAGGCGGCGGCGGCGGCCAGTCCGCCCCTCGCCTCCGCCCGGCCGGAAGCTTGCTCGAGCTCAGCGGCGACGTCGTCGTCATGGGTCGAGGCGGCCTCGGCCAGGTGCCAGGCGCGCCGGTCGGGGTCGATTTCGGCGTCGGTCGCCTCGGCCAGTGCCCGGTGCACCTGGCGACCGTCGTTCGGCGCGGCTACTCGGTACACGGCCGAGCGCACCAGCGGATGGCGAAACCGCACCCGCGCGTCGATCTCCAACAACCCGGCCTCTTCCGCCGGCTCGAGCGCCGCGCCCGGGATCCCCAGCCGCTCGGCCGCACGCCACAGAAGCGCCGGGTCACCGACAGGCTCCGCCGCCGCGGCCAACAAAAGACGCTGGGTCTCCGCTGGGAGCGCCTGCAGCCGCTGCACAAAGCTTTCCTCGATCCTGCCCGACAACGACAGCGCTCCGGGCAACCCGAACCCGCCCGCCAACTGCGCCGCCGAAAGCCCCCGCGGCAGCTCCAACAACGCCAGCGGGTTACCACGCGTCTCGGCCAACAGCTCATCGGCGACGCGCTCGTCCAGCCGTCCCGGGATCACCGACGCTAGAAGCGACCGCGCATCGGCAGCTCGAAGCCCCTCGACAACCAGCCCCGGCAGACCGGCGAACAGCTCGCTCGGCTCGCGCGCGGCGAACAACATCACTACCGACTCCGCCAGCAGCCGTCGCGCCACGAACGCCACACACTGCGCCGACGCCCGGTCTAACCACTGCGCGTCATCGACCACGCACACAAGCGGGCGCTCGGCCGCCACCTCCGACAGGAGGCTCAACGCTGCGAGACCAACCAGAAACCGATCTGGCACCGGGCCAGCGCACAGCCCGAACGTGGTCAGAAGAGCGTCGCGCTGCGGAACTGGCAGCCGCTCGAGGCAATCGAGTACAGGCGCGCACAACTGATGAAGCGCAGCGAACGCAAGCTCCATCTCCGACTCAACCCCAACCGCCCGCAGAACCCTCAGATCCGACCCCGAGGCGATCGCGTAATCGAGCAGCGCGGTTTTCCCGACTCCAGGCTCGCCTTCCAGCACCAACGCCCCACTTCGCCCAGCCCGCGCCCCATCGAGCAGCCGATCGAGCACCACACATTCGTCTCGCCGACCGCGCAGCATCAGCCCGCCGGAGCTGAACGACCGCCAGCCATGTCAGCGCCATCCTAAACCCGACGTCCTCGAGGAAACTCACGCGCGTTATTGGCGACCGCACGACCGCCGCGAAGCCGCACATCCGGTGAACCATCGCATTCGCCCTCGCAAGCGCAAGGCGCGCGATCGCGTCTCCCACCAAGCACAAGTCCGCGATCAGGTGGTGCTAGGCGCCGACGAGCTAGCGGGCGCCGGAGACTTGTGCGTTCCCGAGCGAGCCGGCGCCCACCGCCCCTTCCCGCGCGGAGAACGGTAGCCGCGCCGACGTGACCGCTTCACGCGTGGAGGAACCACAATCGGGCTGGCTCGCGACACCGACGCAAACCTGGCGTGCGTTGTCATACGTGCATCTACCTCGGCGACTCCACGGGCCCTGCTCGGCGCGGAATCGCACGCGCAGCTGGAACGTCACGGCGAGCGGCACGCCGCGCGCCATCTGGACGAGTAGCTCAGCGCCCGCGACGGCTAGGCAGCCACAGCTTCGAGTCACGCCGCCATGAGCGAGCCGGTCATCGCCTGGGTTCGACCACCTAGAACGAGGTTGGTCGATCAACGCGAACATCGTGCCGCCAAGGCCGCATCGACCACGTCGATGCGCCGCTGCGTAGCGCGGGAGGCGCCGCCGGGAACCGTCGCGTGATCAGCCGCAGGCACACGACTACCAGGGGGCAGGTTGATGACGAAGATCCACTTGAGCATCGCCCCCACGGAGTGACCCGTGGTTGAACCGATACCGATCGTGCGTTCAGTCATGCCTAATCTGAATCGCCTTGGGGCCGCTGCGGCCGATCCTCTAGCCAATGAGCAATCTTCTCTTGGACGGAGCAGCTGTCGATACCGCGGCATCCACGCGGCTCGTGGACGAGACGATCGAACGCTATGTGGCTTGGCGCGAAGAGAGCGCGGCGGTCGGGGCGGCCTACGACCGGTGGTCGAGCGCGGCGCGGGCCGAGCGCGCGATCTGTTTCGCGGCCTACGGCGCAGCGCTTGACCGCGAGGAGTGCGCCGCGGGGCTGTACGCCGACAGCGTCCAGCGGCTGAACCGATTTCCTTGGCCGGATCCCGCGTTATGAGGTGGACGGCGACGCAAAGGCTGGCGCCGCATGGACCCTCAGCTGCGACGCTCGCGGCCCGCGAGAAGGAGGCTCGTGCCGCGCTCAGCGACCTCCGCGACCGTAGCCGGGAAATCGAGCGAATCTGCGCGGCGGCTCGCGCGGGAGGCCATGGGCCCGAGGAAGAACGCGTGAGACGTCACGCGCGCGCGCTCACGACCGAGGCGGCGCGACTCCGAGTGGAGCTTCGGAGCTGGAACATCGCCTCGCCGCACTGGGTCGAGCGTGTCCGCGCGAGCCTCGATCAGCTCGCGGAACACGTCGAGACCGCGCCCCAAGCCAACCGCGCCACCGTCGAGGTGTCGACTCCGGCGATCCCGGAGCGAACGCGGCTGGCCGCCAATCAGGTGGAACGCACCGTATACGACTACCTGTACCCGCGTCGAGGTGCCGCCCCGGCACTCGGTTAGAGCATCCGTGAGAGGAGAAGCTGCCCGGAGCGGTAGGCGAGCCTGGCGGTCCGCGGTCTGCGGCTGGCAATCAGCCGGGACTGATGGCACGACAGGTCCCGCGGCGGCGCTCGGCCTGGCTATCACTGAGCGTGCCGTGCCCGAAACGTTCGGGGGCGCCGAAGGTCCCTACTGCAGACTCAGAGTCGAGGGCATCGCGAACAGCCGACGGAGCTCCCCCGTCGTCAACCCAGCGAGGTGTCCATCACGAGCATCTGCGGCGCGGTACCCGCCGGCGCAGCAGCGTTGTAGAGGCGAATCTGAGCATTCACCGAAACGGTGAGCACCGCAGGCAAACCACGTGAAACACCCCGACCGCCCCGCCAGTCGCTCGCGCATCGCCGGCGAGTTGAGGGGGCGCGGGCCGAGCGCCGCTGCAGATGGCTGCGGAAGCTGCTATTCGGCGACTGGACGCCGGTGCTCCGTGATCCGCTGGACCTGCTGCGCCTGTCGTTCGCCGTGGTTTCTGTGGGGTTCTTCTTGACCGGCCATCCCACCGTCGCCTGGCACATGTTCGTCGACTTCCTGATCGTCGTCGCCGCGGGGCGCCTGAACATGCCGCGGCTATTCGATCTGCTGTTCATCCTCGGATGGGCCACACAGTCCTGGGGCAACGCCGCCGGGCTCTTCGACCTCAACGACTGCACGAACGTCCGGTTGGGGAAGACGAACCACATGTGTCTGGGATACGACAATTTCGTGCACGCGATCATTCCGTTGACCAGCATCGCGCCCATCTACGTGCTCGGTGTCCGGCTCGGCGTGCTGCCGGATATCAGCAAGGAGACCGAGTGGCGTTCTCGGTTGGGCACGGTGCTGTTCGCGGTGCTCGGTGTCATGTCGATCGAGTATCTGAACGAGATCTGGGAGTACGTCGCGGTCAACTGGCTCGGTTTGAAGCTCCAGATCGGCTACTCCGACACGATCCACGATCTAGCGCTCGGCGTCCTCGGCTCGGTGGCCGGAGGAGTGCTCCTCTGGGTGTGGGCGGCGAAGCGTTGGCCGACCCAACGCAAGCCCGTCGGTTAGGCCGCACGCAGATGAATCGGGTTTGACAGCAGCCACAGCCGTCCGTCGATCCATGCCTCTACGCGGTAGGCCCCCGGAAGCTCGACGCCGAGGTCGACGGTGGCGCCGTGGAGGCGGTGCAGGCGCACGCCGTCGCGGATCACCACGATGTCCGCCGCTCGCGGCAGGCGGACGCGCAGCTGCGTCGGCTCAGCGGCTGCCTCCCCGCCGAGTTCAATTGTCTGACCATCGGTGCGCTCGGCCCATAGACGCGACCCGTGCGCGGGAGCGACAAAGGGGCAGGTCAGCCAGGCTCGGCCCTCGGCCAGTGCTCGCAGCATCGTCGCTCGGTCGGATTGAAGCTCGCCGGTGAGCGGGCGGTCGCACAGCAGGTGGGTGCGCAGCAAGTCGAAGGTACGCGCGTGGGAAAGGGGAGAATGCACGCGTCCGCTCAAGCGGATGCCTGGCTGATGGCCGTCGAGCCCGCCGATCGCGGGCACGCGCCGATGAGCCGAGAGCCAATCCCAGCGGCGCAAATGATCGGCCGGTGGTCCCTTCGCGACTTCCGCCTGCGGGTCGCGCAGCCAGCGGACCGCTTCGGCCGGCGTGCGCCATCGCTCGGCCGCGTCGGTGGTCAGGCTCCAGAGCTCGAGACCGTCGTATCCCCGCGGCTCGTCGAGCGCCCCCCAGCCGTGGGGCGGCACGATGCGGCGCGCCAACGGACGTATCAGCATCTGGCCGCCGACGGAGAATGGGTGGGCGGCGAAGCCGATCCCGCCTGCAGCTCGCACCGCATCGGCGATCTCCAGCGCCGACCGTGCGCCGCGGGGAATTTCCTGCGTGACGCCGAGCGCGAGATAGTGCCCCTCCTTGGAGCTGATCTCGGTGCCGACCAACAGAAACACACCGTCATGCGCGCCCTCCCACCCGTCGCGCCGCGCCTGAAGTGTGTCGTGGTCAGTCAGCAGCACCGCGTCGACGCCCGCCTCCCTCGCCGCGGCGAGGAGCTCCGGCACAGTCGCGGTCCCATCGGAGTAGGTGCTGTGGACGTGGATCACGCACGAGACGTCGAATAGGCTGCCTGGCGGCTGCACCTGGACATCGTCACACGAGACAAAACGTGGCTCCCGGACGCTACGCTCGCTACATACGGAGGCTTCGTCTTGCCGGACTCGTCGTCACGGTGGTTGGGGGGTTCGCCGCCGCCGCCGTCCTGCTGCCGCATTCGCCCGGGGGGCTCCGCGGGCTGCTCGCAGGTGTCGGTCCGGCCGCGCCGCTCATCGCGCTCGCTGGATGGGTTCTCCTCACCCCGGCGATGTTTCCGGGCGCCGTACTAGCGGCTGCCGGCGGTCTCGCCTTCGGCGCCGTCGCCGGCTCGGTGCTTGCGTTCAGTGGCGCGGTGACCGGCGGGCTCGCGGCGTTTGCACTCGCCCGCACAGCCGCCCGCCGGCCGGCGCAGCGGTTCGTTCAGCGCCGGCACCGGCTCGCTCGCATCGAGCCAGTCTTGGAGCAGCACGGATTCGCCAGCGTCCTCGCCGCGCGGTTGATGCCCGGAGTCCCCGTGACCGGGCTTCACTACGCCGCCGGCATCTCACCAGTCACCGCGCGATCGTTCGCCGGCGCGATCGCAATCGGAGCCCTGCTGCGCACAGTCCCCTACGCGATCCTTGGACAAGGGCTCAGCTCCGGGTCAATCACGACCATCCTGATCGCAGCCGGCACGGTCGTGCTCGGCGGCGTGACGGCAGGCATGCTCGTGCGCCAGATCCGCCGCGCCAGCGCGACAGCCGCGTGACGACAAGCACCGCCAGCACCACACCCCACTCGGTGCCGGACCGACCGATGCCTCCGTGCTGATCCGGCATCTGAACGTGTGGCGAGGAGACCTCCCCGCGAGCGCGACAACAATGCAGATCGCACAAGCGTCGGACCGCGTGAGACCTCGTGGTCATCCTGCTCCTAAGCTCCTAAGCCGGCGCGGCCATCTCCAGCTCCACGGGGCTTGCGTCGTTCGCGCGGAAACCGCCCAGTCGACACCACTGTGTTTGCGGGCTCGTTGCAAGCGATCGGACCCAAAGCGGTAGCCAAGTCGAACTCAAGCTCGCGCTCTCCAGTCGGACGACAGATGAAAGTCACGGTGAGCTGGCCGGGCTCTGACGGAGACTTCCAAACGACGATTTCGGTCCTCGAGGAAGGAACGCAACCGTCATCGCACGTCCGAGTAGGTATCCGAAGGAGTTGCTAGGCCGAGGGGTGCGGCTCGCGCTGGAGGCGAGCGGCCGATCGCGCACATCGCGCGGGATCTCGGGATCCGGGCCGAGAGCTTGCGCAAGCATGTGCGCCGGGCGCAGAGCGACGTCGGCAAGCGCGAGGGGTCGTCGACCAATGAGCGCGCGGAGCTCGACCGGCTGCGCAGTGAGAATTTCGAGCTGCGCCGCGCGAACACGATCCTCCAGGAGGCGTCGGCGTTGTCGCGCAGGAGCTCAATCACGCTCCAGGAAGAGGTGGCGCAGACTGCGCTGGCCAATATCGAAGAGCGTGCGAGCGTCAAGCGTCGCTGTGGAGGCTCGCGCACGACGGCTAGCGGCACGGCGGATCGTATTGGGATTGCCGCTCGTGATCTCGGCGGCGCGCCGCTCGTATAGCGCGGCGCCAGATGTCGCCGATGATGACGTTGACCAACCGGCGGAGGATCGTGCGTGTCCATCCAAGATCCAAGTGACGATGTTGCCGGGTTGCTCGGCGCGCAGCAGCGATCAGCCGAGGGATCGCCGGCGGGCTCGTCGGTCGCGGGCTCGGGTCGCGCCGGCGTGGTGGCACTCGTCACGGTTGCGGTCGCCTACCCGGTGCTGTGGGTGGCGGCGCGGCCCGGCGGCCAGCCGTTGGGTCGATTCGTTGGTGAGCTGTGCGGCGCGGAGGCGGTGCTTCTGTTCTCGTGCTCGCTGGGGCTCGCGACGTTGGTGGCGCCGATTGAGCGGGCGTTCGGCGGGCTCGACCGGGTTGCGTTGTGGCACCGTCGTGCCGCGGTGGCCGGCGTGCTGCTGTTGATCCCGCACGTCGCGCTCGTGAGCTCCGCTCCGGATAGGTACGCGACGTCGCTTGGACACGCGCTCGGAGACATCGCGCTGATCGGTCTGCTCGTGCTCGCGGTGTGGGCGCTTGCGCCGAGCCTCCGGGGGGCCCGATGGCCGGGGCCCATACGACGGATGGCGCGCGCTAGCTACGAGCGATGGCTGACCGGCCACCGGCTGACGGGACTGTTCGTCATCGTCGCGGTCGTCCACGGCACGATCGTCGACCCCGTTCTGCGCGACTCGGTGGTTCTGCGGGTGGCCTTCCTGATCGTCGGCGCAGCTGGAACGATCGCGTACCTGTACCGGGAGCTGCTCGCCCGCTACGTGGTCCCGATCTACGACTACACGGTCGCGGACGTCCGGCGGCCCAACAACACCACACTCGGGGTCGCCCTGGCGCCCGTCCACAAGCAACTGACGTTCGCGCCCGGCCAGTTCGTGTTCCTCGCCCTCGGCGGCCCAGGTGGCTGGCAGCGCCATCCCTTCTCGGTGTCGAGCGCCCCGAGCGATCGGCACCTCGAGCTGACGATCAAGGCGTCTGGTGACTACACGCGCGACCTCTACGATCAGCTCCGCCCGGGGATCCCCGCCAGGCTGGCCGGCCCCTTCGGCGGCTTCGATTATCGCCAGGGCGGCCACGATCAGATATGGATCGCCGGCGGCATCGGGGTGACGCCGTTCCTCAGCTGGATCCGGTCGATCGACGGGCGGTTCGACCGGCAGGTCGAGTTCTTCTACTCGGTCGCCCACGCCGAGGATGCCGTCGCTCTCGACGAGATCCGCGGCGTCGCCGACCGCCATCCCTCGCTGCGCGTCCATCTCGTCTGCACCGACACCGACGGGAAGCTGACGCCGGAGGCGGTGATGCACGACGCGTCTGCCGAACTCCGTCCGTGGGTCTACATGTGCGGGCCGCCACCGATGATGCACGCCTTCTCCGCCGGCTTCCGACAGCTGGGCGTCCCGGCCAGCCGCATTCGCTGGGAGCAGTTCGACGTGCGCTGATCGGCCGCGCCCGATCGCCGAACTCGTTCTCGCCCTGCCCAAAAGCACACGCGAGCATCGCCATCGCATGAGCCGTGCGATCACCCACCGAGTTCGTCGCCGACGGACACGGTGTCGGCCCGATAGACGTACTCGACTCGCTTTTGAGCCAGCCTCGAGATTGCGGACGACCGAGGTGACCTGGCACCTGCGGAGGTCGTCGGCAATGCCGATGCCCGCACCCATACTGGGTCCGGGCCCACGTAGAAGCCACCCGCAAGCTCGTCGCTGCCGCTCTGTCGCCGATAGGGCCATAAGCGAGCGACTTCTGCATCGGCTGCTAGCTGATCAGGAGGAGAACCGTGGCGGCGACGCCGGCGAGCCCACGACACGACTCGGGCTTGGTGAGCAGCAGCGATCGTGCCGAGCCAGCCTTTCGGGGGTCACCGGGAGCGGATGCGATCGCCGCTTTGTGGGCCGACTTGCCCGGATCGCCGGGACTGTAGGT